>CAZDXN010000009.1:0-32167 GCA_964509695.1 uncultured Pseudomonadales bacterium
TGTAGATGCCTTTCATTTACTAGTGAACCGTTCTGTATCTATCGTGTCCTAGACACGGCGAGTAAAATAAAGTTATGAGAATCGATAAGGCGCTAACTTTCGTAGCCGGAGAACTAAATCAAAAGGGGATTCCTTGGCGCCTATTCGCCAGTGGCGCCTTGATGGTCTGGGGAGTCAAGATTGAACCTGAGGACATCGACATTTTTGTTTCCAAAGAAAACGTAATAAAGCTTGAAAAAACATTCGAGCAATTTGTAGCCAACCCGACTCACCCCTTTACCGAAGAAGGCCGAGAGTACTTAGAATTTCAAATGACCGTCGACGGGGTCAAGGTCGAGATCTGCGAACTCGAAGATCTCAGAAAACTGGTCACCCTCAATTATTTAGGAGAGAAAATTTCCGTCGCTTCCCTGCAGGCAGAACTGGACTACTACAAGAAACACTCCAAATTTGGAGACAGAACGCCACTCATCGAAAAGCGTCTTGCCAAAATAAATGGAGGCTAGACGTACAATCGCATTATTGCGATTTCTCTCTATCTGTGAGCTGTTACAACAATATTCGTACCTATTTTAGTACAAATTACTAATTGGCTCACCGCTGAAGCCCAGCGCCCCCCCTCGCTGGGCCTCGCGGTTCGCCAACTTTTACCCGCCTTTGGCGGGGCCCTGACAGTCTATCCGCCTGTGGCGGAGCAGTATTTCGGTCGCGCGATTTTTAGGATGCGGTATCCCGCCCTCGTTGTCATTCCGGACTTGATCCGGAATCTATACAGATCAAACCTCCATTCCAATTCGGTCGGGATTAGTTTGCCTTGAGGCAAAGTGCTTGCTAACGCAATCACATCTGTATGTTCGTCCCGCTAAGCGGGACGAAGCTATCTCAATATGGCTTCGCCATAAATATCAGCTAGTTAGGAGAAGATTTTACTATCTGATATTTTAAGGATCGAGACAGCGTTGACCTATCGGTCAATGTGCCTGCCTCGCAGGCACTAACAAGCTCAATAAAACTCTCATAACATGAATATTATGTATTTTTGGTCGGAAACTAAGTTTGGCCATTCACATAGTTACTCATGTTAATATACATATATGAGTAAGCTTATTCGCACAAAAAGAAGCGACACATTAGCCAAAACTATAGAGAAGAAATACAAAATAGACCTAGGTGTCCGTTCTGACACTAAATTATCTACGGTATTAAAAAGAACAGGAGCACCATCATTGTCGAAATTAGTTAGGATGGCAAATGCCACAAAGCTCTAGCACGCAAAGTGCCCGAGCAACCACTGATCTTGGTTTTATTAGCGATGTTACCCTCCGCAGAAAGCTGGTCGAAGCAATTGAAACTACCTCAGCACTCTATTTAGTCCAGCAAGATCCCAATTACTCAGGAATTGCTAAGGAAATAAGGAGAATAATAGTACTATATTGCGCCTCCATCATTGAGGCTGTTTTCCTTTATCTATACAAGAGAAACGGTTTTAAACTCACAAAACTTGAATACAGAGATGTCCAAACTCTTACCCAAAGGTATCAATTGGATTCAAATTGTAAGTTTGTAATTGCATCTCAGGTAGATATCCCAAGACACGAACGTGAACTCATGCTGGACTTGCTGCTTAAACTGTTTGTCGACGAAAATATTATTTCAAAACAATTAGGGGATAAGATTGAAAAGGCCAAGAGTATACGAAATACATTACATCTCGCAAAATCCAGAAGTGGATTGATTATCGGCCAGTCTGGGGTAAAAACAGCCATTGATGCAGTATATGAAACCATTATTGTTGTAAGAAATCACTTGACTAATAGAATTACATAACTCGTACGATTTACAGGTAAAGATAGTGTCAGCGGGTGATAGGCGATTGAGACAGCATTACCGTTAAATCTTAATAGATAATTTCTCCACCTTCCCGTATGGAGGAATAAAGATGAACTCACTGGGTCCAGAGAGATCAAATGCATCATCGGTGCCAAGCATGTCTGCCTGGGGTACGGAGAAAGTCTTAAAAACAATCTTGCTGGGTATTGTCGTTAGGATCTTGGCCGTTTTTTTCTCGTTCATCGGCGAAAGAACGATTGGATGTATTCCGGCACTATTTCCAGAGGAAATAATCCGTTGAAGGGCTGGCATTACCTCATCGCTGAAAGATAAAAAATCAGATGAGTCATTTATGGCAATAACGATCCGTGGCATGGGGTCATAACCCGGTAGTTGGTTGTACTCCTCAATATTTTTCGCCCCCACTTCCCGAAACATCTTATTTCTACATTCCATCTCATTCAAAGCCCACCCCAAGGCATTTACCAGTTTCTCAAATGGTTTTATCACGGGGGTTATTAGGCTGGCTCTCAAGCGGTCGGCAGACAACTGGCCAGCATCGTCGTAGATAATAAACTTTACTATGTCTGGGTTGTATGTTCCCGCGACGACCTCAAGAATTAAGTTTAATAACTGCATCGAGTTGCAGATAGGGTTGGTGTAGATAAGCAGACCACCAATATCAGAGATCGGAAATGAAACTATCTTGTCTGGGCTTTTGAGTCCGATTGGGACGTAGACTCGGTCATCCTTCTTGTGTTTAATCTGAAAAGAAGAAAAAGGCGATCCGGAAAGGTCTGCTGAGACCCAATCGGGAATGGGCTCGATCCCCCTAACTGTTACAGGTTCTTTGTTGGAATCAGTAAGGTAGGTATCGTAGGATGAGATCAAGACCTCTCGGGGTTTGGCGCCCTCACCTGGGCTAACAATGCCAGTCGCCTCCATTTGGTCAATTAATCTGGCTGCCCGTGCGTACCCTATCGAGAGCCGACGTTGGAGCAATGAGGCTGAGGCTTTTTGCGACTCTATGGTAAAGCGCGCCGCTTCTTCGAACAGGTCATCAAGGTCGCTGTCTTTCCTAAACGATGCGTAGCCCATAAAGTCATGATACCACTAGTAAAGGTGGGCGAGAGAACGAACACATTTTATCCAGTTACATACCCCTAGATTAATGCTCTAAGATGATATTAACTTTTGTAGGCAGGCTCCAAGGGCCAGCCAATCAATTGAAGCTAATCAATGCCTGGTCAGAGAGAAGTAGAGAAGAAATTGACGAATACATTATTAACCTGCCGATAGTATTTTATTTATGACAAAACATAAATTTACCTCACCAAAAGTAGCAAAGCTGGGTGGAAAGACTCTACGAAAGTCTTCCTCCAAAAAGACCAAGCGACTTGCCGGGAGCGTCGTTTCCCAAGCAAGAGGCAAGAAGAAGAAATAACGATATTGAGCGGAGAACCAGGTCTCTGCTCAATCTAAGACTACCACAGAATTTATTCTCATTATTAGTTTGAGCTTGGAGTAAAATAGACTATATGGGTGAAGCATACTCTAGAGCCGTAATCGACCAGAAACTCAAAGAGGCGGGTTGGGATATTCTTGATCAGAGTCAAGTCGTATTTGAAGACCACGGAATAGCGGGTAGAGCGGATTACGTTCTAAAAGATAAGCTTGGACGCCCCATAGCCCTTATAGAAGCTAAGAAGCCAGATATTGATCCATACTCAGCTAAGCAACAAGCCCTCAACTATGCCGAGACCCAATACAAAGGCAAAATAGACTACATTTTTCTGGCAAATGACAACATTATTTATCTTTGGGACTTCCAAACAGGTGGAGACGCATTACCAGTCCCTGTTTTCTTCTCTCAAGACGATCTTTCTCGGAAAAGGCAGTCAAGAAACTTAGGTAATGTTGAACCTCTTACTCAAAAATCTGTCGAAGATAACTATTTCTGGGAATTCAATCCAGATATCAAATTACGACCTTACCAGATTGAGGCTTTCAATGCCATAGCTAAAGAATATGATGACGGCAAGCGAGCTTTTCTTTTGGAAATGGCAACTGGAACTGGCAAGACGGTGTTAGCTTCTCTTATAGTTTCCAAATTCATAAAGACCAACCAGGCTCAAACAGTTCTTTTTGTTGTTGATAGGGTCGAGCTCGCCCGCCAATCAAAGGGAACTTTTGAAAAGCTACTAGGTAACTTATCCGCAGTTGCAACATATTGGGGAGGATCAAAGAAAAATCTCACAGGAGCAAATATTGTCGTCGCTACAATTCAGTCGCTTATAGCTCATGGTCGAGATGTCTTCACACCTGGATACTTTGATCTAATTATTCACGACGAAGCTCATCGCAGTATCTATTCTCCTGAGGCAAGAGGGGTGATGGATTACTTTGTCGGAGTTACAAAAATTGGATTGACTGCGACTCCGAAAGACTTTCTGAAAAACATTGATGTTGGCAAATTAGGTCAAACAGACCCTCGTTCTATCGAGCTAAGACTTCAAAGAGATACCTATAAATATTTTGACTGTGAAAAAGGTCAAGCAACTTTTCGCTACAACATTCAAGACGGTGTCAAA
The DNA here is from genome assembly GCA_964509695.1 of uncultured Pseudomonadales bacterium. GTDB lineage: Bacteria > Patescibacteriota > Microgenomatia > UBA1400 > MFAQ01 > 2-01-FULL-50-23. The sequence goes on from CAZDXN010000009.1 coordinate 4,422, forward strand.
GATGGTTACCTTGTCCCAGCCAAGTTACACAAAATGACTTCTATTCTCACCCAAGAAGCTCTTGGTGACACTGGTTTAGCGGGAGAGGGTGATTATGAGAGCGAAAACTACAAAGTCAGCGACCTCGAGAAAAAAGTATTCATTCCCCAAAGAAACGAACTGATGATGAAAGAGTTGTTGGAGTTTACCGAGAAAACGCCGGCAGGAGAAATTGGGAAAACAATTGTGTTTGCAGTAAATCAAACCCATGCTCTTAATCTCGAAAAGATTCTTAATAAATTGAGACCAGAATACAACGGCCGTTTTGCTCAGACCATAACTAGTTATGTTAAAGAAGCTCACGACCTGGCTAAGGATTTTAGAAATATCGACACCAAGCTACCAAGAATTGCCGTGTCTGTCGATATGCTTACTACTGGATTCGATGCTCCAGAAGTACAAAACATAGTCCTTGCTCGCCCAGTTTTTGAACCAACTTTATATCAGCAAATAAAAGGCAGGGGTACTCGCCTATGTAAAGAAATAAACAAGAAACAATTCGTCATTTTCGACTTCTGTGGGGTTTGTGAGTACTTTGAGGAAGAATACGATTGGGAAGCTCCATTAGATTTACCCAGGCAGATCGAAGCAAAACATAGAATCGAGTCAGGCGGTCAGGGACCCACAACAGCAATTCCTGGTGAAGAAATAATTATTGACTACGGGGTCCAGCCTACAATATCACGACCAGATTTAGTTTCAGTCCGTGATCAAATAATTTATGGTCCTGATGGAGATAAAGTAGACAAAGAAATGTACCGAGACGAATGGTCGAAGGCAGTAGCCCAGTTTGCTGATTCCCATCCAGAAATAAAAAATATGATCGATGATGAAAATAGACAGGAGGAACTAATAGAATTAATAAGCTCAGATTTATTAAACAAACCTGATTTCTATTTCAACGAAGACAATCTTTCAAAATCTCACCAAGTTATAGCCACCATCCGCGACTTCTTCTTATCAGCTCTTGGTAAAAAATCACTTCCAGAGAAAGAAGGTCAGGTTCAAGAATGGAAGAACGGAATTATTGATAAATACGGATCAACAAATTCGGGAGGTTCTCAATTAAGACATATTATGGCCAAACTCATAGTTGATGAAGTTGCCCAAAACGAAGATTTAAGAAAAGAACTAAAAGAAAAGCCAAGTCTCAACTTCCTCCTCAAGGAACCATTTAGTACAGGGTTCTCTGCAGAAGAATGGATTAACACTTTTGGAAAAGAAGAATTACAAAATCTAGTTTTTGATATTAGCAGTAGTAAAGTAATCTATTTATAATCCATGCCAGGAACAAAATTCAAAAACCAAGTTGATAATTTAATGAATATCTTGTTCGGTGCTGGTGTTGCCAGTCACGCCACAATCATTGAACAAATAAATTATCTTGTCTTTCTCCGATCTCTTTCTAAAAAAGACGATAGCGCCATGATTCTAGATTCCTCCGCCGAAAAAATATTTTCTGGAGAACTTGCAAAATATCATTGGGACAATCTTCTGGTTCTCAATGCTGAAGTTCTGTTTACAACTCTTGAAGAAATTTTTCGCAAACTTCCAGAATTAGCAACCGATCAAACTGTCCGTCTTCTCTTCCGTGATGCTCACGTAAAGGTTTTTGATAAGCCAACACTGAGAAGACTTGTTCACGAGATAGAAAAGATGATGAGCGAGCTAGAAAAAGAAGCCTCATCTGGACACACAGACATTTTTGGAGATATGTATGAGTATCTACTAAGTAAACAGGCTCAAGCTGGCACTTTAGGACAATTCAGAACCCCCAGGCATATTATCAAATTCATTGTTGATATTATCGATCCAAGCAAGGGCGAAACAATACTCGATCCAGCTTGTGGTACCGCTGGATTTTTGGTTTCAGCTCTAGAACATCTCAAGGAAAAATATACCTCCGATGAATTAAAGACAGAGGGGAGATTCGTAATGGACAAGTTGAAAAAAGAAGAAAGAGATTTCGTATATCAGCATACATTTACCGGTTTTGACAGCGACTTCGATATGTTCAAGTTTGGTCTTATGAATCTTTATCTTCACAAGCTAGAGCATCCAAACATCAAGAGACAAAATACTCTGGTCGATACAGCGGGAGACAGAACCAAGTGGGACATAATTCTAGCCAACCCTCCATTTGCCGGCGCACTTGATCAGGATAGCGTTAGTGAGGATTTACGTATGGGTACGAGGGCCACCGAGGTACTGTTTTTGAAATACATCATTGACCATTTGTCTCAAAACGGCAGAGCAGGAGTAATTGTTCCCGAGGGTGTAGTTTTTAATTCGACAACCGCACATAAGAAAATCAGACAAATGCTCATCGAAGATGCTGGTTTGTGGTGTGTGGTTTCTCTACCCTCGGGTGTATTCAACCCCTACGCAGGTGTCAAAACAAGTATTTTGTTCTTCGATAAAACAAAGAAGGACAAAAATAACGAGATTCTGTTTATCAAAGTGGAAAATGACGGATTCGAGTTAGGTGCCCAAAGAAAACAAATCGAAGCAAGTGACTTACCTTCATCAAAAAAAACCATTAACAACTTTAACCTTGGAATAAAAGAACTAGATAATAAAGCGTTTATTGTAAAAAAGACTGATATTATCTCCTCTGGAAACTATTTGTTAAGCGGAGACAAATATAGGTCGGCCCAAGTAATTAACGATAAATGGCCAACTATTGAGTTGGGACAAGTACTAGATTACGAACAACCAACAAAATACATAGTCAAAAGTACTGACTACAAAAACGAATACACAACACCAGTCTTAACAGCTGGGAAAACATTCATTTTAGGCTATACAAACGAGACTGAGGGTGTTTATAATACCGGGCTCCCCGTAATTATTTTTGATGATTTTACTACAGCATCAAAATTTGTAGATTTTGCTTTCAAAGTTAAATCTTCAGCCATGAAGATCTTACATGTAAAAAAAGAAATCGCTGATCCAAAATATATTTATTACGTAATGCGGGGAATAAAGTTCTCTCATGGGGAGCACAAAAGATATTGGATCTCAGAGTATTCAAAAATAAAAATTCCACTCCCTCCACTTGAAATACAGCAACAAATTGTCGAAGAGCTGGTTGGCTTGGAAGATGAAATAAAATTCAACGAAAAGGAAACAGAGTCACTAAATTTACTACAAAATAAGATCGTTATGGGTATTTGGAAAGAGTCTGGACAAAGCATCCAAACAGTTTCATTTATAGAAAAAAACGAAATCTATTCAGAACTAAGTAACATTTTAAAAGTATTGAACCACATTCAAAACAATCAAGACGATTCAGTATTTATTTATTTTTTCGAAAGTATAGTTTTGGCTTTGAGAGAGGTTTCATATTTAATTGAAAAATACTTTTCAGATAGCCTTGATGAAATTACGAAAAACAAAATAAGAATAATAACAAAGGCTAGAAATGCGATATGCCACAGATCTTCTCCATTAAATTATGTAAGTATAGAGAATAAAATTAAATTTACTCGCAATATCGCAAGGGGGAAAATAAATTTAATGAAAGTTGAGAATGTTGAAATAAAAAGTGAATACAAAGACGATGTTGCTGTTTTTTACGGGAACATTAGGGTCTACGTTGTTCGAGATGTTAAGTGCTTATACGATTCATTTATTAAAATCATTTCCTCATCTAAAACAAATCATGGAAAAAATTGAAAGTATATGGACAGAAAAATAGCTGTTGTCTCTCTTCTTGGGTTGGCTCTAACTGTAAAGAACGTTGGTGACGCATGTGCAACAGAAATTAACAGTGATCCTCTCGTTTATTATTCAAATCCCTCCAATATAGACATTTTTTGTCAGATTAATTCGTTTAATCCAGAGCATCCAGAGCAAAACAGTGGTTATCAAAACCGTGTTGCATCAATGGATTACATTACCGCGTCGGGTACTGTATCTGGTACGTCTTTATCAACTGTTGAAAATCTGTAACAAATGAGTCTGCCCACAGATAATGAGATAAAAACACTTAGTAATTCGACAAAGTCATTAAGGAGCTTTGCTAAGTACATTTTCTTGGTTTTGCTATCGGGTGTACCCACTTGGGTTGGAGTAAATAATTCCAAAAAACTAGACTCAATTATTCAACTTCAACAAACACAAACTCAAAATCAGGCCCAATCAAACACTAATAATATATTTCCAAATCAGCAACAATCACCTATTCCAAAAACATCAGAAACTTTAGGACTAAATACAGATTTCAATATTAGTGAGTGGTTCTCAGAAAGTTATACTTCTAGGGATGATTTTTTATGTTCGCTCGACAACAAAAACAACTATTGGAGTATTTGGTCAATAAAAAAATATCAGCTCTCAGATAATGAGTTATCAGCAAAAATCATCCTAAAAGCTAATCCAAACAAACACCAGACTTTTGTTGTTTCCATGGGAGAGTACAAACCTAAATACAATCCAAAAACAATTTTCCAATTAAATATATTTGAGGGAGACTATAAAACCATCAGAATATACGGAAGCGATACAAGAAATCCAAAGGGACAAGATTGGATGGATAGCGAACCTGACTTATCAAAAGACGTTAAATTGTTAATCACCACAAAATCTCCCAACGCACGAAGCAGTATCTTACTAGTTTCAGTTTCAATTGAATACTACTCCAAGGATGACAATAAGCCAAAAACATATATCTTAAGCAAGGCGTTTGAAATTGATACCGAGTTTACGAGTGTTGAAGATGGAGTAAAAGCACAACTGGGACTTGGAATATCAAAAGGGGGTTGTTTCAAGGTCTCTTCGGTCGATGTAAAAAAATAGTTCCCTACACCAGTTTTTAATAGATAAATACTATAGGAAAATTAGCTTTGCGTTTTCTGTTCTTTTCGTCACGCAGTAGCGGGACGGTTCGAGCCGATGCGTCAGGTAGTAGGCAACCGCCACACTTCGCTGAAGCTACGAGGTGGCGCAGCGAGGCCCAGCGGGCGACCCCGCCGACCTCCTCTCATTTTTCTCTGTGTGTGACCCCGATGGGGATCCCCCGAATGTATCCACTCGGGACTAGTCCCGACTCAATAGAGTCGGGGGAACCCGTGATTTCAAAAAGCTTTCAGTATTTTTATATTGTTTAATCTCTATCTCGCGATGTTTTGCTGTGGCCAGATTTGGACAATTTTCTAGATACACGACTTTATACGGCCTATGTCCCTTTGTATAGCGAGACTTACCCTGATTATGCTCCTTCAGTCGCTGTTGAATGTCCGTCGTGTATCCAACGTAAAACGTCTTGTCCAAATCAGATTGAAGAATATAAACAACAAAGCTTTTTGAAATATGGGTTAGATGATCCACAGGATCATTTTATACAGAAAAATACCCCGTTGTGGGTATTTTTTTGTATCAAGTGACCCCGATGGGGATCGAACCCATGATCTCTTGGATGAAAACCAAGTGTCCTAGACCACTAGACGACGGGGCCAAATTGTTAATTTACGGGGTGGGCCCGGTGGGGCTCGAACCCACAACCGCTTCCTTAAAAGGGAATTGCTCTACCATTGAGCTACGGACCCTTCGATTCGCATTCGCTCACTCAGGGCCATGGCCCCTGACAAGCCCGTATATTTTACCATTTGAACCTATCCACCGCCAACAATCAGAAAAATGACCTAGACTTTGTGGTATCCTCTAGGCAGTTAATATTCAAAAAAGGACTATGGCGGGCATTGAAGAGCTCCGAACAAAATTCACTAAAATTGAAAAGGATCTTCTGGCAGAAGAAAAACAAAACTTTCAGGATCTGTTGATTCAAGTACTACTTGATGAGTGTTCTGAAAAAAAGCTAAAAATTTCCATAATCCCGGAAGCCGGTGGCTATCGTCTTGAACTCGGTAGTTTTCCCCCGAAACTTTATTCGGACGTCTATGATCTTGTTGCCGCGGCCTGGAATCTTCTAAAAATTACCACCGCCGCTCAAGATTTCGTTAACTCAGACACTCCAAACATTGGTTTTGAGTTGATTGGACCGAACCGGATGTGATAATCTAATACACATGCAAGATAAAGAAAAATGTCCCAAATGCGGTTCATTACTCGGTGAAATTGTCGAGACGGCGACTGGAAAGAAGCTCCAACGCTGCTCCAGTGGTTCGTGGAACAAAGAAACCAAAAAGAATGAGGGTTGCGACTATGTCAAATGGCTGACAATCGAACCCCAGACTCTCGACGAAAAATGTCCCAAATGTGGTCAGGCGTTGATTCTTCAAGTCACCCGCTTTGGCAAGAAGATGAAGAAGTGTAGCGCCGGCGGCTGGGATAGTACCGTCAAGAAGGCCACTGGTTGTGACTATGTCGAATGGATCAACGGCACGACCGAAAAGCTCGACGAAGACTGTCCTGAATGTGGCAAGAAACTAGTTCTCTTCACCACGACTGCCGGCAAGCGTATGAAAAAGTGCTCCACCGCCGGTTGGGATAGTACCGCCAAGAAAGCCACAGGTTGCACTTATATCGAGTGGCTCAAGGGCAACTTCGGTAAACCCGTCAGCAACGGCGAAGAATTCCTCCCTCCCGAAGAAGGCATCGCCTTCTAAAATAATTTTTGCTACAATTACACTTGAATGCTCGAGCGACACATTGTCGGTAGCCGTTTTCATACAGAACGTTTGCAAGAGTTACAGGTTCGCGCCGAAAACAATTTTCCAGGAGCTAAATATGCCGCCGTTTATTCTCATACCCGTGATGTCATCGAATATATTCCAATTTCTTATGCTATCGCCTCACAATTCGGCCATGCGATAGATTACGGTTCCGGTCTTTTCGAAGGCAGTAGTGCCGTCATGAACGAACGAACCGGAATTCCAAGTATCATTCTACAAGACCAGCGCCTCAAGCGGCTTTATGAGCGATCTCTCCCAGCTCGTGGCTATCAAGCCCCAGTCAATCAGCAAGAGCTGGCTCTGGCAACCAGAGATCTAATTTATCTCAACGGACCCGATCTTTTTCGTCACCCTGACGGCATCACATCCGGTTTTGTCCGCGCCTACATTCGGCCAAGTCTTCAACCCGCCTCCTCATCCGGCTACGGTATTTCTCTTCGACAAAACTATCCCATTGACCTTGGCATTATTGCCTGGTCTTGGCCGGATTATTTGCCCCCGGAACTAGCTAGAAATGGTGGAGTTGCCGCTATTACAGGGAAACAACGTCTCTTTCCAATCACCGGCAAACACGCCAGTAACTACGGCGAAGCGGTCCGAGACAGCACCCTTGCCCGCACTCTCGGCGCAGATGAGCTGATCTACTTGGCTCCTTATTTGATTGACGAAGATAATCATCAGTATTGGTCCGACCCCAGCGATCAGGAGGCAAAACTAGCCAACGGCGTTATCGCCGACGGTCCCGGGGAAGAATGTCTTGCTCTCACCATCGATCAAAGAACTCTCGTCTATCCACCCATGCGCGTCAACCGACTGGGGGGCACGGTTTTACAATATATCGTCGACCATATGGCCGCAAACCTCGGCCTTGACACTTGTGAAGCGGACATTACTTTACGCGACCTTCGGGCCGGTAAATACGCTGGTATGGCGATGGTGGGAAACGCCGTCAAGGTCACACCAATGAGACGACTGAACTTATCTGACGGAAACGCCCTCCACGAACAAATTGAGTTTTTTTCCAAAGGTCACGTCCCCGAAATGCTCGAACAACTTCGTCAACGTTGGGAGGATGAGACCCGCGGTCGCATCGACCCCAGCCACTCATCCCTCCTTACTCCGGTGCCGCTTTCCTTCTAATTCAATCCCAAATTTTTCTCGTAACCAGCCCTCACACTCCCGCATCATTCGGTCACTTCCGTCATTGAAAATCACCCGATCACTCATCAAAAAGGTCGCGCTTCCTTGCTGTCCCAAGGAGTTTTCACCTCTTCCCAGATCACGATTATTCGCCCGCCAGAAATCCTCTTCCGATATTCCATCTTCGCCTCGTCTTTTGCCCCGCCCCAAATACCACTTCAATCGCAGTTCTGCCGGGGCATCCACCCCGATAATACTGCCGCCCATCTGTTCCTTTACAAATCGGACTTCACCCGGATTTCTCATCCCATCGATCACGATTAGACCCGCCTCATCAGGAATCAATTCCAGGCATCTCTCGACCAGCACCGTTACCCCAAAATTCTCCCGTAGTTCATTACCGATATTTTGCAAGTTATCTCGAGTTTTGCCAACTCCTCGTCGGCCAGCCTCATCGCGAACTCTGTCCGATGTACTGATATAGAAAAAGCCATTCCTTCTCAAGTATTCACCCAAGAATCCTTTACCCGATGAAATTGGCCCAACCAACCCGATCACAACTCGTTTCATGTTATTAGCAGTATATCTAACCGAGCCATTGTGTAAAATAGGGAAGATGAAACAAACTATCACTCTCGAAGGCCGAAACATGGTTCACGACGCTCTGGTGAGCCAGAATACAATTCAATCCATCATGATTTCCAACGCCGTTCTTGACGATCCGAGGATCCGCGAAATAGAAAGTTTGGCAGCAAAAAAGGGGATTGCCTGTGACAAAGTCCGCCCTGAGCAAATCGAACATTTGACTGAGTCGGGGAATGCCCAAGGGGTAATTGCCTATATGGATCTTCAGTCGCCTCCATCGGTCGAGGAAATTATTAAATCAAAGCCAAATCCATTTCTCCTCCTGATAAACAAACTCGATTATGAACAAAACCTCGGGGCCATCCTTCGCTCCGCTTGGGCCGCCGGGGTTGATGCCGTTATCGTTCCCAATACCGGAGTCCACGAAATTACTCCCGTCGTCGCCAAAATCTCCCAAGGCGGGGCCGCCTATGTTCCTCTGATTGCCCAAAGTTTGTTTTTGGCACTAACCACCATCAAAAAGTACGCCGTTCCCATCGTGGGTGTCGAAGTTGGTCTGGGAGGGGATTACACCAAACAAAATCTCAGGGGCCCCATCGCCCTTGTCTTTGGCGGGGAAGCCGTCAGTTTGTCGGAACCACTGAAGAAATACTGCGATGTCTTCATCAATATTCCGATGGTGAAAGACGTCGCCTCACTCAACGTCAGCGTCGCAACCGCTCTCATCATCTTCGAAAAAACCCGCCAAGACCGCGCTTGACTTATTTTTCGTCAACCTGAGCATCCGCCTTGGTTGGGTGAACCGTGCCATCGGGGTGATTGGCGGGGGAGTAGACTGTATATAGTTTCAGAGGCTCGGTCGTCGAGGTGTTAATAACATTGTGATTTGTGCCGGCCGGGGCGATAACTGCGTCACCATCACCAATTATTGTCTCCTCACCCTCCAAAATTACTTTCCCAGTCCCCTTCTCAAATCGGAAAAATTGATCAACATCTGCGTGGACTTCCATGCCAATCTCCTCATTGGGAAGAAGACTCATCAACACCAGTTGAGAGTGTGATGCCGTATACAAAACCTGTCGGAAATTATTATTCGCCAAGGTCAATTCCTCAATGTCCGCGTGATATCCAATCATAACTTCTACTTAACTGCTAACAATTTCAGTATATACCAACAAATTGGCTCTTGATTTCGGGTAAGATTCGGGTTTAAATGGAGAGGTGATCCAAAACTTCAACCCCGCCCCGCCGATGACGATGCACCTGGACTTGAATTCTTGCTTTGCCAGCATCGAACAGCAGGCCAATCCGCTCCTTCGCGGCAAGCCCATCGCCATCGCCGCTTATGTCTCACCCGGCGGCTGTCTTTTGGCCGCCTCCATCGAAGCCAAGACCTACGGCGTCAAGACCGGTATGCGGGTCAGGGAGGGAAAGTTCCTTTGTCCCAATCTGATCATTCTTCCCTCCGATCCGGAGAAATATCGGCGAGTCCATCTCCAATTCAGACGTCTTCTCTCCGACTACGTCAACACTGTCGTTCCCAAGTCCATTGATGAGTTTGTTTTGAATCTGGCTGACTTTGTTAGATCGGGGATTGATCTCGAAACAGTAGCTCGTGAAATCAAACAAAGAATCAAAAATGAAATCGGGGACTGGCTCCGCATTTCTGTCGGTATCGGTCCCAATCGTTTCCTCGCCAAAACCGCTGCTGGACTAAGAAAGCCCGACGGTCTGGATACGATTGACAAAAATAACTATCAAAAAATATATGAAGGTCTTAGTCTCACGGACCTCTGTGGCATCAATCTCGCCAATGCCGCCCGCCTCAATCGCGTCGGTGTCTTTACCACCAGTCAATTCGCTCAGGCCACGATTCAAACCGTCCATTCCGCCTTCGGTTCTGTTGCTGGTCGGTACTGGTATCTCCGTCTCCGTGGTTGGGAAATTGATGACGTAGAATTCAGTCGCAAAAGTTTTGGCAACTCCTATGCTTTACCCAAGCCCCTCATTACCAAAGAAGAGTTAGCTCCAATTCTTTCTAAATTGGTCGAAAAGACAGCCCATCGGATGCGTCGGGCCGGGTTCGCCGCCTCTGGCGTCCATCTGGCTATTGTTTACCGCGACGGCAACTATTGGCATCAGGGTCTGACTGTGTCAGAGATTTTTGCCGGATCAGACGTTTATCGTTATATTTGGCAGCTCTTGGCTCGTTGTCCGCATCGAAAACCGGTTCGAAACCTAGCCATTTCCTGTTTTAATCTTCGGAAACAAAATAGTACTCAGCTGGTTCTTTTCGAAAATATCCAAAAGAAAAGAAAATTGATTCAAGCCATCGACCGGATGAAAAAGCGTTACGGCGACTCCATCATCACTCCGGCCATCATGCTCGGCACAGCCGAGAACGTTCCCGACCGCATTAGTTTCGGGGGAATCCGTGAATTGGTGTAAAATATTTTTATGACCAAGTACAAACAGTATTTTAAAGAAATGCTTTCGGGGAACCAGGCAATCTTCAACGATTTCAAGAAAATTCACGACCAATTTGCGCTCGACCGGATGAAATATCAGGACGAATTCAATCGTCAGGGTGAGGCGGTCATGGAAATAATCCATGACTGGGAGAAACGTCTTTGCGCCCGAATGGAAGGAGGCAAGAACGGCGTTTATTCCGCCAACCTTTCCGAAAAGTTCAAGGACGAGATCAAAAAGGTTTATCCAAAGATCGACCTTGTCGGGGTCAAACTCTCTTTCGCCGCCTGACGATTAGAAATCTATTCTGGCCAAACTCATCCTGGGTAATCTCGAATTGATATCCGGCCACATCCACAAAGTCGCAGATATCATGACTATAATCAATCTCCAGTATCAAAGCTCCGTCGTCAGTCAACCACCCCATGGCTTGGATTAAAAGTTTCTTGATTAGCGTCAGTCCATCAACCCCTCCGTCAAGAGCCAAGTGTGGTTCAAAATCCACCACACTCTCCGGCAACCTTGGAACCCGACTGCTAGGAATATAGGGGAGGTTGGCCAGAATCAAGTCAAATTTAATCTCAGTAGGGATAGACTCCATCAAGTCGCTCTGATATATTTCTAAATTTTTATCATCCGGAAGCAATTTTTGATAATTATTGCGAGCCATCTCCACCGCCGGTTCGCTCACGTCCGTCAATATTCCCTTTATCCTTTTACCTTTTTCCTTTAGTCTTTTAGAGAGCGCTATTCCAATCGCCCCGCTACCGGTGCCAATCTCAGCAAAAACAATCTTATTTTTATCCGCCAGCAATTCCTCGGCCACCGAAAGTATAAGAACTGATTCGACCCGGGGGATCAAGACGTTTTTGTTGACGAGGATATCGAGTCCGTCAAAATCAACATGCCCGGTAATATATTCCACCGGCATCTCCCCGTATTTAGAAAGATCAGTCTCAATTTTCCCCCACTTTCTCAATTGATTCTGTTCGTATATGGTCCAATTTCTCATATCCATGTCATTCCCGACCTGATCGGGAATCTATATAAATAACTCCCCCTTACCCCCTCTTAATTTAAGAGGGGGAAGATCGTATTCGATCGGGGGCGTTACAAATAGATTCCGGCTCGGTGGCCGGAATGACAGAAGGTGGGTCGCGATGACAAAAAAATAACTCATAAATCACAATTGCCGCACATTCAGCCACATTTAACGAATCCACGGCCTTACCCATTGGTATCCGAAGTAACGTCGGACACAACTCTTTCGCCTCACTCGATAACCCGCGAGCCTCACTCCCAAACCAAAACAGCGTATTTTGGACAACCTCCGAGGTTGTCCAACTTGACAGGTCGATGGCGTCCTCTTGGAGACTGGTTCCGATACAAAAATAATTATTTTCAAGGAGTCGTTGTTTCATTGTCGACAACGAATCAAATTCGACCAGGTTGAGGTGAAAAATTGCCCCCATACTCGCTCGAACCGCCTCCGGGTGAAAATACTCGACTGCCGGCGCGATTGTGTACAAGTTTTCTATCCCAAAAGCGGCGCACAACCTCGCGATCGAACCCAAGTTTCCCGGGTTGGCTATGTTTTCCAGGACGACCCCTGTCCCGCTCGACAAAGTATTTAGAATCACTCTTTGTTTAATCACCGCCCCCACTCCTTGAATATCTCCTTTGCTAGACAGTACTTGGTACAAAGCTTCATCAATTGGAAAATACTTCTCGGCAGGAATCTTAGCCAATACTGTTTTTTTGAATTCTGTATCGATTACATTGGGAACATAGACCAATTGCTCAATTTCCCAACCATTCTCAACTGCCTGAGCCACGAAATTAACGCCGTCGACAAAAAAACAACCCGTCTCCTGACGATATTTTTTTTCATCAATTAACTTTCTTATCTCCTTGTACCTTGGATTCTGCCTCGAAGTAATCACTTCCATAGCGTAATATTATCTCATGCGCGTCTTAGGTGTTGATCCGGGAACCGGCCGTCTTGGCTGGGCAATCATTGAAAAAGAAAAAGGGAAAGAATCCCTGATTGACTGTGGTTGTATCGAAACTCCAGCCCACACCGATTTGAATGTCAGATTGGAAATTATCTTCAATACTCTCAATCGGATCATCAAAGAAAACAAACCGGATGAGGCCTCGGTCGAAGATCTCTTTTTCGCTACCAACCGAAAGACAGTCATGTCCGTCGGTGCTGCTCGCGGTGTCGTCCTTCTTGCTTGTCAACTGGCCAAGTTGAGAATCAGTAGCTACACTCCGCTCCAAATCAAATCCGCCATCACCGGTTACGGCTCGGCCGACAAAAAACAGGTTGAGTTCATGGTCAAGCAAATTCTGAAAATCAAAGATTTGAAACTACTAGACGACACCGTCGACGCTATCGCCGCCGCCCTCACTCACTTCTCTCATACAAAAATATTGTCAAATAAGATATAGTTAAGATATGACATCAACAGATACTCAACCCCTTGAAAAAAGGGTGAGTCAGGGTTTCAAAAGCTTAAACGGCCGCCTCACCCTTCTCGAAGAAGAAACTAAGGAATTCAAGGAAGAATTCAGAGAATTCAGAGATAAGAATCTGACACTTTTAGACAAAATCTATAAAATTCTCACGGATGATAAGCAAGAGCTTATCGTGACGAAGAGCCGAGTTTACGAAAACCATGAACCACGAATTTCCTCATTGGAAAAATCAGTTTTTGCGAATTAAACATATCTGGGTGCTAAAATAGGTTCATGATTGGATTTCTTTCGGGTATCGTGCGGTCTATTCAGGGTCACCAAGCCATCATTCTCGTCAACGGTGTCGGTTACTCGGTTACTTTGCCGGCCAATCTTCACGTCCTGCCCGATCAGAAGCTTGAACTCTTTATTCATACCCACGTCCGCGAAGATGCCTTGACTCTTTTTGGTTTCAAAGACGAAACCTCGCTCTCTTTATTTGAAAACCTCCTCACCGTTTCCGGAGTTGGCCCAAAATCGGCCCAGTCGATTATCTCCGCCGCCTCTCCTGAAGTCATCAAAACCGCTATCGAGAAAAGCAATCTGAATTTCTTTACCGCCATCTCCGGCATCGGCAAAAAAGGTGCCCAGAAAATCATCATCGAACTGAAATCAAAATTAGGTAAAGACGACGCCGATCTGTCTAGTCTCGAAGGAAATGGGGAATTAAATCAGGCCCTGACTCAACTCGGCTTTACCAAAACGGAAATTATTTCTGTACTCTCCCAAGTAGACTCAGATAAAGATTTGTCGATCCAAATTAAACAAGCCTTAAATTTGCTCCGCCAATGAGCAACAACGATCTTCGCGCCACTACATGGGAAGACTTCATCGGTCAATACCAAGCCGTCAAATCTATCAATATCGCCATCTCCGCCGCCCAAAACAGGAAACAGGTCCTCGAACATATTCTTCTCTATGGACCTCCGGGCTTAGGGAAAACGACTCTAGCTCATCTTGTCGCCCAAACTCTCGGCGTCAGTATCAAGATTTCTTCAGGCCCATCGCTCACCAGAGTCGGGGATCTAGCCTCTATTCTGACCCAGCTCGAAACCGGTGACGTTCTCTTCATCGACGAAATTCATCGTCTAAACAAAGCCGTCGAGGAGACCCTTTATCCGGTCATGGAAGATTATTGCCTGGACATGATCGTCGGAAAAGGTCCGGGGGCTCGGTCAGTTCGGATTGATCTCAATCACTTTACCCTCATCGGTGCAACTACCAAGGCGGGTATGATTTCGGCCCCACTTCGAGATCGTTTTGGATTGGTACATAGGCTCAAGTACTATGAGGAAAAAGATCTAGCCACCATCGTCACTACTGCAGCCAAAAAACTCAGCCTCAATATTGATCATGACTCCGCTCTGGAAATCTCCAAGCGTTCTAGAGGGACCGCCCGCATCGCCCTCAAGCTTCTCCGACGCGTTATAGACTTTGCTGAGATTGAACACAGCCAGAAACCAACCGCCGAAATAACAAAAAAAGCCCTCGAATTTTATCAAGTCGACGAACTTGGCTTAGACGAAACTGATCGCCGGCTTTTGACTGCCATCATCACCGATCACGATGGTGGGCCGGTCGGTCTCGAAACTCTAGCTGCCTTGGTCTCGGAGGACATCAACACCATCACCGATGTCTACGAGCCATTTTTGATGCAATCTGGATTTCTAGCCCGAACTCCTCGGGGTCGTACTGCCACTCCCAAAGCCTACCGCCACCTCAGCCTCACTCCCAAAGTAAGGTAAAATAGCCTCACATGAAGTTTTATATATTATATTGTCTATTTTTTGCTTTCTACTTTCTACTAGCTACTAACTACTCATTTGCCGTCTACGACCCCCTTTCCGTCCCCAACAACCGCATTGGCGTTCACATCCTCAGTCCAGACGAATTATCTGACGCCGTCAAACTCGTAAATAACGACGGCCAGGGATCATGGGGCTACGTCACCATCCCCATTCAGGCGACTGATAGAAACCGTGAAAAATGGACAGTTTTCATGGAAAAATGTCAGCAACTGAAAATAATCCCCATCATCCGCGTCGCCACTCTCGGCGATGGTCCTATCTGGTTAAAACCCCAAGACAGTGACCTAATTGATTTCGCCAATTTTCTCAATGATCTTCCCTGGCCGACTCAAAACCGTTATGTCGTCATTTTCAACGAAGTCAACCGGGCTGACGAATACGGTGGCGCCGTCAGCCCCGAGAACTACGCCGAAATTCTCAACAACGCCATCGATATATTCAAACGACTTTCCGATAATTTTTTTATCCTTCCCTCGGCCATGGACAACGCCGCCCCGAACGGAGGCAATTTTATGCGTTGGGACATCTACCTAAAACGGATGTACCTTCAACGCCCTGAACTTTTTGAAAAAATCGATGGTTGGAATTCTCATTCCTACGGCAACCCGGGTTTTTTCAGTAGTCCGGCTCTCTCCGGTTACAACAAATCCGACAGTTTTAAATATGATCTGGAACTTGTTAATCGTTTCACCAAAAGGAAACTTCCCGTCTTTATCACCGAAGCCGGCTGGAGCAACGCCGGTCTCGACGATCGTACCATTGCCACCTTTTACAATCACGCCTTTTACAATCTTTGGAGCAATGACCAAGTCGTCGCCGTTACTCCATTCCTCTTGTTTGCCGGCACGCCTCCATTTAATAACTTCAGTCTGCTCACCAAAGACCACCAACCCACTCTGGCCTACCAAACCATCCAAACTTACGCCACAACGGGAGAGCCGCTTTTAAAAGTTTACCCAACTCCGACTCCGGACACTCCAAGTCCAACTTCGATGGAAACAATCCCAAGCGAGGCACCACCACCGCCAGTCATGTCTCCTTCTACCCAAAATCTTTGGCAAAAAATAGTAAACTACATTACGAAAATTATTCATCTCAGTCGCTTTAGTAAAACCATTACCGTTGGCTCAAAGAAGTATCAGGCAGAAATCGTTAGCACCCAATCCGATCTTGAAGTTGGTTTGGCTAAATATAACAAACTTGAGGAAAACCAAGCCATGTACTTTGACTTGAAAGCAAAAACGATTCAAACATTTTGGATGAAAAACATGAAGTTTGACATTGATATTATCTGGATTAACGATGATATAGTTGTCGGTGTTAGTCGGGGTTATTTCAAAGATCCATACGCCCTAATTCAGTCGCCATCTCCCGCCAATTACGTCCTCGAAGTCAGCCCTAACTCCGGCATCAAACTCGGCGATCGTCTGGAAATTGTAAATTGATAATTATTTGGAAATTGTAAATTGGAATTTGAAAATTAAACAATGTTAATTATTCATGGTGACGACACTGTCACCGCCAGAAACCACCTCAATGACGAACTCGAAAAAGCCAAGTCTTCCTCCGCCGGCGTCTCCCGGTTTGACGCTCGCGATCTGGATCTCACCAAACTTACCCAAGTCCTCGAGGGGATGACGCTCTTTGGCCTCCAGCCCATGATCGTCATCGAGGGTCTATTTTCGCTCCCAAAATCCAAAAACAAAGATCATCTGATCGAGTTTCTGACTAAGTATCAGGATCGTCAAATCATTCTCTTCGAAAACAAAGCTCTCACCGCCACAACCCTCAAGCAATTTAAAAAGGCCACGGTCTCAGGTCACAAACCGGCAGCAATTATTTTTACTTTCTTAGATAGTATAAAACCGGGATCGGCATCAACCAGTCTAAAACTACTAGATCAGCTCGAAAATGCAAACCAACCCCCCGAGCTGGTTTTCGCCATGCTTGTCCGTCAAGTCCGCCTACTTATACAAGCTCTTGAACCGAACTCTCTCAAAGGCGCACCTTGGCAAAAATCAAGACTAATTTCGCAAGCCCGCGCCTTCGGCGAAAGGGGACTGCTGACGCTCCACCACAATCTCTATCATCTCGACAAACAGCTGAAAACAGGCGCCAGCACCCTGCCTCTTTCAACCCAACTCTTCAACCTCATCGCCAGCCTATAATTTCTTGGATAACCTCGGAGGTTGTCCAATAGATTGCCACGCGGTTACGCTCGCAATGACGTTGTGATCGGCTATACTGAATTTAATGCCCTCTTTTTTTGGTACCTCGGGGATTCGGGGTCCCGCCACCAGCCTTTTTACACCTCAATTTTGTTTTGACCTCGGTCGAACTTTTTCCACATTTTTGGATCAAAACAAGCAGATCGGAGACGTCGCCGTCGGTATCGATACCCGAACCAGTTCCCCTCATATTGCCCAAAATCTTATCTACGGTCTCCGTTATGCAGGGAGAGACGTCATTCACCTCGGCGCCATTCCCGTCCCAGCCGCCAACTATTCAATCCTTTCGATGGGAATTCCCGCCGCCATCATGGTCACCGGTAGTCACATCGACATCGAGAGTAACGGCGTCAAATTCTTCTCCAACAAAGAAGAAATAAACAAGGATCAGGAACAGCAAATTAATGAGATCTATTCCACATTAAAAGAAAAAGTTTCACCTGTCGCCATAATGGGAACCATTCCCCAATCAAATCAGGGAATCAACAACTATATCGAGATGCTTCTTTCCTTAGTTGACCATCCTCTGCCAAAACTAAAGCTCGTCATTGACCCGGGGAATGGGGGACAAACCGAGGTAATCAAGACCGTCCTCCGAGAGCTTGGAGCCGACTTTATAGTCATTAACGGTCATACTCAGGACCAGCTCATCAGTCGGGACACCGAAACTGATGGAGTCTTTAGAGCCCTTCAGGAAAAAGTCGTCGAAGAACAGGCCGACCTTGGTGTTGGTTTTGACTCCGACGGTGACCGTTGTATTTTCGTTGATAGAAAGGGCAATTTTATTCCGGGTGATTATTCCGGAACTTTGATCGCCAAGTGGCACGCCGCCGATTCTGTCGTTTGTCCTGTGAATGTCAGTAATGTAATCAATTATATTGGCAAGGAAGTGATCAGAACCCGTGTCGGGTCGCCCTACGTTATTGCCGGCATGAAAAAATACGGTAGCAACTTCGGCTTCGAGAGTAACGGCGGCTGTATCCATGAAGACGTCATGCTTTCCCGTGACGGCGGAGCTACTTTCATCAAAATGTTAAATATTCTCAAGTGGTCGAAACTTCCCCTACATGAACTGGTTGGGGAGCTACCAAAGTTTTATATCCGTCGTTCAAAATTCGACTGCCCGACTGAGAAATTTGGTCTGATTCTCGAAAAAGCCAAAGGTTTTCTCACTAGCCAGAGTATCGATACCACCGATGGCGTGAAACTTATTTTGGATGAAAATACCTGGATTTTATTCAGGCCTTCCGGAAATGCCCCGGAATTCCGCGTCTTCGTCGAGAGCAATCAGGAAACCAAAGCCAATCAGTATCTCGACCACGCCCTCTCCTTCGCCAAACAAATCGCCGCCTAAGTTTGCTAAACTGAAGTGAATACTGCCCTTATGTTCAAATCTATTCTTGACCAACCAGATACTTACAAGCTCGACAAATCAAAAATCTACGAGTCCATTCTCGGGTTACCCGTCCAAATCGAAAATGCCTGGATTCAAACCAGCAACCAAACTCTCAACACAAATTGCAGTCTGGCGAAAAACATCGTTATCGCCGGCATGGGTGGCAGCGCCCTATCAGGTCGAATCATCCGCTCTCTTGATCAATATATTCTCAATGTCCCCCTCGAGGTCGTGACCAATTACCGTCTGCCAAATTACGTCGACAAGAATACCCTTGTCATTCTCAGCAGCTACTCGGGTGACACCGAAGAGACTCTTTCGGCCGGTCAGGATGCCCTTCATCGTGGGGCCAAAATCTTCTGCATCACCACTGGTGGCAAACTTCTGACTTTTGCCAAGAAAAACAAGCTCGACCATTACCAGATCGACCCCACCGCCAATCCCTCAAACCAACCCCGTATGGGCCTTGGCTATTCCATCATCGCCGTGTTTGCCGTCTTGACCCGCTGTGGCTTCATTAATTTTACCGACCACGATGTCAAAGACATCAATAGTTTTCTGGCAGGAATGACCAATCAATTCCTCAAGGAAACACCACTTGAGAAAAATCCCGCCAAAATCTTGGCCGATAAGCTCCGTGACCGAGCAGCAATATTCGTCTCCGCCAACCACCTCAACGGCACCGTCCACGCCGTCAAAAACATGATCAACGAAAACGGCAAAACCTTTGCCTCCGCCTTCGACCTACCGGAGCTCAACCACCATTTTCTGGAGGGTCTTTCCTTTCCAAAAAGTCTGAAGGAAGGTCTCCATTTTATTTTGATAAATTCTGATCACTACCCAAAAGTGATCCAGAGCCGTCTCGCCATCACCCGCCAAATATTGACCAAGCACGGCTTCGTTTCTACCGTCATCAAGCCCGAATCGACTCACCCCACCCTCCAAGCCTTTGAGACCCTCTACTTCGGTTCGTTCCTCTCTTTTTATCTAGCTATGCTTTATCGGATTGACCCGGGACCCATCCCTTCCGTAGACTATCTAAAGAGCCAATTATCAAAACCGGAATGAACAAACTAACCGCCTTGATCTTACCGTTCAGTCAGATTGAAAAAGAAGACATTCCTCTTGTTGGTGGCAAAGGAGCCAACTTGGGAGAGATGGCTGGAGCCGGCTTTCCCATTCCTCCCGGTTTCTGTCTTACCGCCAACGCCTATCGAGAAATGATCGCCTTCAACCTACTTGCACCAAAGATCCGGGTTCTTCTCAATGACCTCGATATCGAAAACACCAAAAAGCTCGCTGTAGCCGCCAAAAAAATTCAAAGTCTTATTCTACATGCCGATATTCCCGAGGACTTCACCAAGCAGATTTTTAATCTTTACCAACATTTAAAGCCGGGTATCAAAACTCCTCTTGTTGCCGTTCGTTCATCCGCCACCGCTGAAGATCTCCCTGACGCATCCTTCGCCGGTCAGCAAGAAAGTTATCTCAATATCAAAGGCGAGGCCAATTTGATTCAGGCAATTCGGAGGGCTTGGGCCTCGCTCTTCGGTGCCCGTGCCATATATTATCGGGCCACCAAGGGTTTTGATCACTTCCAGGTCGCTCTAGCTATTCCGGTTCAGCTTATGATCCAATCCGAAGTTAGTGGTGTCATGTTCTCGGTCAATCCGGTAACCAACGACAAGAATCAGCTCATCATCGAAGCCGTCTGGGGACTAGGTGATTATATGGTTCAGGGAGTCGTCACCCCGGATCACTACGTCATAAACAAGTCGGATTTTACCATTCACTCGAGGCTTATCTGCCAACAGGAAATTATGGAGGTCTACCGTTATCCCAGCGGTGTCAAAAAAGAAAAGGTGTCGAATAAACAAGTCAAACTTCCCAAACTCACCGACGACCAAATTCTCAAACTAGCTCGAATCGGGGTTGATATTCAAAAACACTATTACTTCCCTCAAGATATGGAGTGGGCCCTTGAGAAAGGGGCCTTATACATTGTCCAAAGCCGACCCATTACCACGATGAACCTCCACCCCGAGAAAATAAAATCCGTTGACTCAAAATCTCTGGATGAAATGAAGCTGATTCTTACCGGTGCCTCCGCCTCTCCGGGAATCGCCTTTGGTCCGGTTTCTCGAATAATGTCCCTCAAAAACCTCGAAGACGTCAAAACCGGAGATGTCTTGGTCACCACCATGACTTCTCCCGATTTCGTCCCAGCCATGAAACGGGCCGCCGGCATAATTACCGATAAAGGCGGTCAGACCAGTCACGCCGCTATAGTCAGTCGCGAGCTTGGTGTACCCGCCGTAGTTGGCACCAAAAATGCCACCAAGAATCTCAAAGACGGTGACCGAGTTACCCTTGACGGATCCACCGGAAATATTTATGCTGGCACACCAAAACTAACCCTAGCTCTCCACAAAAAGGAGTCCGATCTTCCCACCACCGCCACCAAGGTCTACGTCAATCTGGGTGAGCCCGAGTTGGCCCCAACCATTGCCCAAGGGAATGCTGACGGCGTCGGCTTGCTTCGGGCCGAGTTTATGATCGCCGAAATTGGCATTCACCCCAAAAAATTAATTCACGATGGCCGTTCCCAAGTTTTCGTCGACAAGCTGACTGCCGGTCTAGCCAAATTTACCCAAAGCTTTGGGACCAGACCGGTCATCTACCGGGCCACCGATTTCAAAACCAACGAGTACCGAAACCTCGTCGGAGGAGAGGTATATGAGCCGAACGAACCCAACCCCATGCTTGGTTACCGCGGCGCCTATCGTTACATCATCGACGAATCAGTTTTCGGTCTGGAGCTAGAAGCGATCAAAAATGTCAGAAACAAACTTGGCTACAAAAATCTCTGGCTTATGATACCCTTCGTCAGAACAGTTGAGCAAATGAGAAAAGTAAAGCAAATCGTCGCTTCCCATGGCTTGGCTCGAAGTAATAGTTTCAAACTGTTAATGATGGTTGAAATTCCCAGCAACGTAATTTTACTGGAAGATTTTATAAACTGTGGTATCGATGGCGTCTCCATCGGCAGCAACGATTTGACAATGCTTATTCTTGGTACCGATCGAGACAACGAAACCGTCGCTCCGGTTTATGATGAGAGAGATCCGGCCGTGATGTGGGCCTTGGAACGAACCGTCAAAACCTGTCTCAAACACAATATTATGTGCGGCATTTGTGGTCAGGCTCCCAGCGTCTACTCAGATCTAACTGAAAAATTAGTCGAGTGGGGGATTACTAGCGTCAGCGTCTCTCCCGACGCCGTCGACCGCACCCGTCGCCTCGTCGCCGAATGCGAAAAGCGCCTATTAAAGAGTTAATAATGTCATCCTGAACTCGTTTCAGGATCGATGCTGAAATGAATTCAGCATGACAAAATATATGTCAAAAATTAAAGCAATCCACGCTCGCGAGATTCTAGACTCCCGGGGCACTCCCACTATCGAGACCACCATCTGGTCAGATGACGATCACGGCGCGGTTTCCTCAGTTCCCTCCGGAGCTTCGACCGGTCGCCTCGAGGCTCTCGAACTTCGTGATGGCGATCAAGCCCGCTTTGGAGGACTGGGGGTCCTCAAAGCAGTCGACGTTGTTAATCACGTCATCTCCCCTTTTATCATCGGCCAAGATCCAACCAAACAAAACATCATCGACCAAATTCTTCTCAATCTGGACGGCACTGAAAACAAAAGCAAACTCGGTGGCAACGCCATCCTTTCCGTCTCACAAGCCGCCTGTGAGCTAGGCGCTCTAGTCAGTAACCTTCAAACTTATGAATATCTGGCCGAAAAATACGCCCTGGTAAAGCTTTCCAGCAAGCATCTGCCAACTCCCATTTTTAATCTAATCAACGGGGGAAAGCACGGCGCCGGCAATCTGGATTTTCAGGAATTTCACCTTATCCCCAGCAGTCAACTTCCCTATAAAAAAGCCCTGGAAATAGGCGACGAAATTTACCAAAGTCTTAGGAAAGTTTTAACAAATAAAAAAGCCATTCATTCAGTCGGAGACGAGGGTGGTTTTGCCCCCAATCTCTACGCCAACGTTGACGCTCTAGAGCTAATGGTCGAGGCCGTAAATGCGACACATTACAAATTAAACACCGATTGCTTCCTTGGTCTGGATGTCGCCGCCAGCACCTTCTACAGCAATTGGAAATACACCATCAAGGACCGTCCGGAACCTTACACTCCCGACGAATTTATGAAATTTTTGGTAGATCTAAAGAAACAATACAATCTTCTCTCCATCGAAGATCCGTTCGATCAAGACGCTTGGGATCATTGGGTTCACCTCTATTTGGAAATGGGGAGAGAAACCATGATTGTAGGCGATGACCTTTTGGTGACCAACAAGGCTAGACTTCAAAAAGCAATTGAGCTGCATGCTTGTAACGCCGTCCTCGTCAAACCAAACCAGATCGGCACCATCAGTGAAACGGTTCAGGTGGTCAAGCTAGCCAAAAAAAATAATTTTTCGGTCATCGCCTCCCACCGTTCCGGAGATACTGACGAGGACTTCATTGCTGACTTTGCCGTCGGCATCGGCGCCGACTACGCCAAGTTTGGCGCTCCCAACCGCATGGAACGCGTCACCAAATACAACCGACTCGCCTTTATCGAAGACTATCTAGCCGCTTCCGGAAAATGAACAAACGCGTTATTCTTTGTATCATGGATGGCTGGGGAATTGCCCCACCCAGTCCGGGGAATGCCATTACCCTAGCCAATCCACCCACTTACAAAAACCTTATGGAACACTATCCCCATAGCCAGTTGGAGGCGTCGGGCATTGCCGTCGGTCTACCCGCCGATCAAGACGGGAACACCGAAACCGGCCACCTGAATATCGGCGCCGGTCGAATCGTCTATCAGGATTTAGCCCGTATCAATATGAGCATCGCCGAAGGCTCATTCTTTTCTAATCCGGCTCTCCTTGAAGCGATTAATCACGCCAACACCAATCATTCCGCTCTCCATCTCGTTGGGTTAATTGGCGCCTCCGGAGTTCACGCCGCCAATGAGCATCTTTATGCCCTGATTATGTTGGCCGCCCATCACGAAGTTGAAAGGGTATATCTTCATTTGATTACCGACGGTCGGGACTCGCCTCCGCACGACGCCATCAATCAAATCAACGCCGTGATAAATCATCTTACCCGCTATCTATCTTCCGGAAAAATAGCCAGTCTACTGGGGCGCTACTACGCCATGGACCGCGATATGCGTCTTGACCGCACCAAACTTGCCTTCGATTGCCTTACCGGAACAACCTGCCCAAACGTGGAAACAGCCGAACAGGCCATAAAAGAATCTTACGATCGGGGAGAAAGTGACGAATTCATCAAGCCGGTCAGTATCGGCGAAAATCCAGCCGAAACCAGGATCAAAAATGACGACGCGGTTATATTTTACAATTTTCGAATCGACCGACCCCGACAACTGACAAAAACCATTCTTGACGCCAATATCTCTAATCTAAAGCTCGTTACCATGACGAAATACCACCCAAAGTTTAATGTTCCAGTTGCTTTTCCCGACCAAATTCTCAAAAACCCCCTAGGAGAAATTGTCAGTGCCACCGGTCAAAAACAGCTCCGGGCCGCCGAAAGTGAAAAAGAACGTTTTGTCACCTACTACTTCAACGGCCAAAGATATGATCCGTTTCCGGGAGAAGACCGACTGATAATTCCCTCACCTCAGGTCGCCACCTACGATCTTGCCCCGGAAATGAGCACGTCCTTACTGATAGACTCATTTTGTAAAACCTTTGCCTCCAACGGCCACATTTTAGGAGTTATCAATATCGCTTGTCCCGATATGGTCGCCCACACCGGTAATATCGAGAAAACAATTTTGGCTGTTAAAGCCGCCGATGCCGGACTAGCCAAATTACTCGAATTAGCCAACCAAACAAATTCATACTTATTAATGACCGCAGATCATGGTAACGCCGAGGAACTTCTCAATCGGGAAACTCGCGAAATGGACACCGAGCACTCACTCTTTCCCGTGCCTTTTATTATCTATTCAAAAGAATCGCTTTCCGGAAAACTCGAAAATGGGGTCTTGGCAGACGTTGCCCCTACAATTCTGAGCCTCCTAGATATACCAAAACCTTCGGAAATGACCGGCAAAAATCTCTATAGTTAAATCACATGCAAAAGTTCAAAACCATCACCGTCGAGGACAAACACTTGGATTTTGAACCGAATTTAAAAGACTACGCCAAAGCTTACCGCGATTTTGATTTGAAGGAGTGGGGGAGAGGAGAGATCGAGTACTTTGAGGATGGCAAACTTAACGCCGCCTTCAACGCCGTTGAGCGCCATGCCGCCAATGAAAATAAGAATAAGGTCGCTCTTTATCACCTTGACGACAATCTAGTCGAGACCAAAATTACTTTTTTTGAGCTAAACCAGCTCGCCGACAAATTTGGCAACTACCTCAAATCTCTGGGTGTCAAACCTGGGGACCGTGTCTTCTTCTTTCTTCCCCGTGTTCCGGAAATTTTTTATGGATTTTTGGGAACTTTGAAGATCGGCGCAATTGCCGGAACCATGTTCTCCGCCTTTGGTTCCGACGCCATCTTCGACCGGCTCGAAAACAGTTCCGCCAAAGTTCTCATTACCACAGAAGAACTAAAACCCCGCCTAAATACTATTAGAAGGAAGCTCCCCGCTCTGGAGCATATTGTCACAACCACCGAACTTGCCAAACAGCTAATCAAGCAATCAGAAATCCTCCACACCAGCCACACCAATCCGGACGATCCCGCCTTCATGCTTTATACCTCCGGGACTACAGGCAAGCCCAAAGGCGTCATTCACGCTCACCAGGCGATAATTCAGCAGCACCTGACCGCCAAATATGTTCTTGACCTCAAACCCAGCGACGTTTATTGGTGTACTGCCGACCCCGGCTGGGTCACCGGCATCGCTTATCAAATTCTCGGCACCCTGAGCAACGCCGCCAGTACCATCGTCTATTCCGGCAGGTTTGATCCGAAAACGTGGTACAAAATCATCGAAAAGTATCACGTCACCGTCTGGTACTCTGCTCCCACCGCCATTCGCATGCTTCAGGCAGCCGGAGACGAACTAGCTCATTTCCACAATTTATCTTCCCTCCGCCACCTTGGTAGTGTCGGTGAACCCCTGAATCCCGAGCCGCTCCTCTGGAGTCAGCGAGTCTACAAGCACGCCTTCCACGACACTTGGTGGCAAACCGAAACCGGGGGAATCATGATCGCCAATTACCCCAGCCTAGACATTCGTGTCGGGTCCATGGGCAAGCCTTTTCCTGGAATCCACCCCACCATTGTTGATGACCATGGCCACGAGCTACCTCCTCTTACCGAAGGAAATCTGGCTCTGAAAAAAGGATTTTCCTCCCAAATGATCAAGATCTGGATGCGACCAAAAAAATTCAAATCCTACTTCATCAAAGTTGGCCACGGCCATGAGCTAGTCGAATGGTATATTACCGGTGATCGAGCATTCAAGGATAAAGACGGTTATTATTGGTTTGTCGGCCGAGCCGACGACGTCATCAAGACCCAAGGCGAGCGCGTTGGCCCATTCGAGGTCGAAAGCGCCATTATCAGCTATCCAGCCTGTGCCGAAGCCGGCGTCATCGGCAAACCGGACGTTCTTAGAGGCGAGATCATCAAGGCCTTTATCGCTCTCAAGCCGGGCTTCAAACCTTCAGAAAAACTAAAAGAAAAAATCATGGACCACGTCAAACACCATCTGGCCGGTCACGCTTATCCTCGCGAAATTGAATTCGTCGACAGTCTTCCCAAAACCAGATCCGGAAAGATCGTCCGGCGTCTTCTTCGCGCCCGCGAGCTCGACCTGCCTCTCGGCGACACCTCCACCCTCGAGGAATTCTGAGGTATTCCGAAGTCCTGAGCTTGTGCCGAAGGATTGATTCCCAAAAATGTGGTAAAATCCCCACTTGAAAGGAGGAGGCCATGAACCTTCCGGTAAGTCTTACCTGGGCGGTGTACGCGGTACCCCTGTGCTTGGTACCGCTTCTCGCCCCGATCATCCCAATTGGGGTGATCTGGATGCGGAACGCCATCGCCCGTAGCCGCTATGGCAAAGGTCCTGACATCAACACGCTTGACTAGGGGCCATCGGCCCCCCCTCGGGGGGGCCTTTTTATTACCTAATTCTTACGGAAAAGAAGCACCACCTCTCCCTTAATCGACTTCAAACTAGCCAAAACTTCAGCCACAGTCCCCCTGATTACCTGTTCATACTCCTTGGTTAGTTCCCGGGCGATTACGACGGAGGTTTCCGTACCAAACTGGGTTTGAATTTCTTCTAGTGTCTGTTTTACTCGATACGGCGATTCATAAATAATGACTGTCACGCCCACCATTTCCTTGACTGCCTTCCAGTTCTCGTTTCGCTTGCCAGTCTTTTTCGGCAAGAAGCCCAAAAACGTCACTTTATCGGCCGAAAGTCCGGAAATAGCCAGCGCCGTCATCGCCGCCGTTGGGCCGGGAACAACCTCAATACTGCCTCCCCGAGACAAAATTTCATTTACCAGGCGATAGCCGGGGTCGGATATCAAGGGCATTCCCGCGTCCGAAACCAGAACCGCCTCATCAGCCAGCGTAATCTGATCCGCCAACCAAGACAGCTTCTCTAGCTCATTAAAGTCATTCATCACCATTAATTTACCGGAAAAAGGAGATGTTAGATGGCCATCATTCATTAACTTTTGCCACAGTTTATGAAAGACTCGGGTATCCTCACAAATGATCGTTTTTGCTTCACGCAAGGTCTTGATCGCCCTCAAACTAATATCCTCAATATTACCCAAAGGTAAACCAACCAAAGTTAGCTTCATTAGCATATTCTACCTTAGTGTGATACAATACCCCTATTGTTCTTAGA
>CAZDXN010000010.1:0-25890 GCA_964509695.1 uncultured Pseudomonadales bacterium
AATTACCTTAAACAGAAAGGAGAACAACCGTTCTCTATCTAGGTGTCCAGGACAGCGATTTGACACCAGTGCACCATGGTGTAATAATGACCTTTATGCAAACAGTGAGAGCAACAATTACTTTTCCCTATGATCTGCACGAGGAGTTGCGGGCGGAGGCTTTCCGGCAGAGAAAATCATTGAGTAGGATTTTGGTTGAAAAAGTCAGACCGATGAAGAAGAAAATGTTTACCACTGTTCGTGAAGATAGAGATGGAAATATGGAGAGGGGGCTAAGGGATTTTCAGGGGAGCCTGTCCTTAACCCCGATTGGCAGAAAATTAGATTTGGATGAGATTATTGAGAGAGCGGAAAAGAAAGAAGCGAAAAGACTTGTCGATGAAAACTAGTTTTGTAGACACAAACGTTTTTTTGGAGGTATTTGCGCGAAAGGGTGAGAAGTCGGATCGGTGTTTGGATCTTCTAGAGGGAGGAAAGAAAATTTGGACATCTTCGTTCGTCGTGGCTGAAATCGAGTGGGTGTTGAGGGCGGGTTACGGGCTAAAAAGAGAAGAAACCGTGTTTTATCTGAAGGGGTTATTCTCACTTTCCAACCTGAAGGTGGAAAATAGAAAAACACTCCTGAACGCTCTGGGTTTGTATGAGAATAGCAAGGTTGACTGGGTTGATTGCGTCAACGCTCTTTTGATAAAGAAGAAAGAATTAAAGGAGATTTATTCCTATGACAAACATTATGATAAATTTGATTGGGTGGTTAGACGGGAACCATGAAGTAAAATTGACAAAAAACCGTTTGTAGAGGAGCAGTAAAAGCTTTAAGAGAAGATGGGGATAACGCTGGAATTGATTTCAGAGACTATCGGAGTGAGTTTGTCGCGAAGGAATTGGAGACGGTAGTTGATTTCAACCTCATTTGGGATTTGGCTATGGGGAATGTTTTGACCCGGAATGGCCTTGACTTGGCTCATGGTGTTTTGGCCTTCTGCGAGGGTTAGTTTTTGGGGGTTGCCAAGATAAGTAAATGGAATCTCAACTTGGGTGGTAAGAATTTTTTGACTGGGTAGAAGAATGAAGGCGTAAGTGTAGACATAACAAATCTGATCCCCCGGTTTTAGAAGTTTACCGGAAAGAATTTGGGAGGCGATTTTCTTTGATTCTTCGGTTTCGATGTTTAGGGAGGGCAGTCTTGTACCAGTATCGTTGGCCACGAGACAGAGATATTGAGAGAGATTTTCTTGGCCTAGCCTTTCAAGACAATTCAAAGCCTTTTGTTTGGCACGATCCAACATAGTCCCAGTTTCTTCTTTATCGTTAACTAGATTTAGATCGGCAAGGTTTAGGAATTGGTTGGTCATGACCTTGAGGGCGGTGAGGAGATTAACGACCTGGTCGAACTTGCCCAGATTGTTGGTGGCGATAATGATTGGCTTCATAATTCTTCTCTTCGAGTATAGCGAAAAAGCACTTTAGTTGGCTAGGTTTGCTATAATTTGGCTTGTTATGAAGTTTATTTCTGCCTAGAATGGATGATCGTATGACGCCGGAGAGAACGGGGAGAGAGATTGTTCCTGTGGATAATAGAATGGTTGTGCCTACTCCAGATCTGATTAAGCACCCCGAAGACAGAGACGGTGAAGCGAGAGCAAGGGCGGCGTATACAAGAGCGTTGGGAGGAGGTGGGGAAGAGAGGGACAGAGACTTTCGAGGTGAAACTTATGAATACGATCGGGACAAATTGGATGGATTTATTCGAGGGAACGAACTGGTGGTTGGTGGCGTTTTTGCATCTGAAGAGGGCGGAGATGTTTTTTTTAGAAAACTGGACGCGATTCGAGCTGATACTGGCAGTTTATTGAAAGCCTTCTTTATTAACGCTGGTCAAAACCCCGAGGTTGTCAACGTTCATATTGATGAATATGTTAACACCATTGATGAGGCGAGAAGGTTAGAGCGTTTGGAGAGGATTTGGAACAATGGACAACAGATATATATGAGGACAGTAGCTCCTAGCGAAGACGGAGTTGTGGAAAGAGCAAGGCGTGAGGTTGAGCCTTGGTTGTTTTTTGAAGACGAAGAAAGCAGGGGGGATATTGCGAGAATTGTTCGGGAGGCGAGAAGAGAAATCAGGGAAGGGGTCGTTGAGTTGGCCAGGGACAGGCAGTGGCGGGGTGGAGGACCTGATGGAAAATTGGGTCAAAGAATTCAGAAGGGGGTGTTTCGTTTTTATGAAAGGAAATTGAATAATTTGGGTGGGATGGTGACGCCTGATAATCCTGCCGTCCCTCCAGATATCCCTCCTGCAGGTCCATTCGCTGGTGACATGCGTGAATGGATGAAAAGAGCTGGAGCAAGGGTTGAATCCGGTTCTGACCGCGACCCGCTTTTGATAGAAATAGATAGGACGGTATGGGGAGGACTATTTACTTATAGGGCGGGTATGGGCTATGGTATGCCTTTCGAGAACAGACGAGAGCAGAGGGTCCTTGATCCAGCGGAGGCTTTTTCGGCAAAAAGGGTGTCTCAGTTGTTGGCTGATGCGTGGGCTGAAAAGATTCGGGTATACAACGGCGAAGTTACAGATTCCTCGATGGCAGATATTTCAGCATTGACAAATGCTGGGGGTGCGATTGACAGAAGGATTGTAGAGTTAAAAAAACTTATAGCCGGGGCCATGGAGGGGACGGTGGGCGATTTACACTTTCCGAGTTTGGTGCCGAATCAAGACGAAAGTTACTTGTCACCGAGACTAAAGGTAATTTCTGAAAAAGTCAAGCTTCAAGGGTATCGCGCGTTGACCCCAGCGGAACAGCTCGAAATACCTGAAGTGAGAGCCTTCCATGATTTGGAAGAGATACAAGTTTGGCATGAAGCCCAGACGCAATTGATTAATACCCTTAGGGTGTTTCGAATTTCTTCAGTGGGAAAGGAGATTGACGCGATGGCTGGATTGGCGAAGGATAGAACTAGGAACATCTGGCCAACAAGCAAGATCATTGATTTATTTTCATTGGGCGGGCTTCCTGGGTGTGAGACGACCCCTATTTCAACATTTGAAGAAACCGCCAAGAGACTTTATAAGGAGATAGCCGATGTGGCCGTGTCTCCAGTTGAAGTTAGCGCTACTGGAGAGTTATTACCCACAGTGGGGACTACGGCTGTAGCCCGAGCAAAAGAATTGTTGATTAGACGATTGTTGACGGTGCGTGATTATGTGGCTGAAGGTAGTCCTGAAGTATCCAAAGATGACAGATATGTAATGAATAGATTTGCTGTTTCTTTGAATCCATCGCGTTTGGCCAGACTTGAGGTTTTTGTGTCGACGATGGCCTTTGAAGGGGAAAGGGGATTGCGAGAATCTATTTTATTTAGAGACGATACTTTATCAGTCCCTGCTATTACTGGGTCGGCTGAATTTATTGCCTTGGAGAGAAGTTTAAAAATGCAAATGGACATAGCTGAACAAGATGTAATTAATGGTACATCCAGCATGACTCGTGGTGTGATCGAAACTGATGAACAAAGAGCGGTAAAGCTGGGATGTGCAAATGCGGTGGGTATCATTCATGCACTTGGCGAAGCCGACGTCCATGCGGAGCTAATGGCGTGGAGGCCACGCAAGGATGATGATAGCCCCACCCTTTCCTCTTATGTAGTAGGTGGTAATACCTATGTTGGAGTAAGAAGAGTTGGATCGTATCCGGCCTGTACGGCGGCGGTAGGATTGGTTCACTACACCGATAAACTGAAGTCCGATTTGGCGATCTATGGTATTAAACCTGGAGCAAAAACAATGGAAGACGCCCTATCAATTGGGGGGATATTGCCGGATCAACTATATGCTCCATTCTTATATCAAACTTCGACGGAGGCCATTGACGCGGCCGGAAATGTGCTTGAGGGGAATATGGTGAGATTGGCTGAGTTGTGGGAGTCGGGATTAACTCTAAAACAGTTGGCTGAAAGAATGAAGGGACGGGTTCCTGAAACCGCCTATCAAACGAGCCTTGGTCAATTGGAGAAAGCGGCAAAAATTAGAGCGTTACTTGGTTCGACAAAGGCCGAAGACTATGAATTGTTAAAAACTGACTTCAAGTTGTTGGGCGAGATGTATTCGGCGGTTTATGTGGGGTTGCCGATGCCGGTTGGTGAGGAGAGAAATAGGGTGGCTGATAGGATTTACACTATGGTATTAGCCAATCTAACAGTTGCGTGTACTGGGATGGAAGGCACACAGCTATCAATTGAGAAACTCAAGGCGTTGAATGCTATGAAATATGGAGGTTCGGCGGTCGACGAGTTGAGGAGCTATATCAAATTAGTAATAGATGCCTCGGTGACAAAGAAAAAAGGAGCTCCTTCTAACCCAGAAGGGTTGAAGCTGTATAAAATAATGGTTGAACCATATTTTAGGAAAATTAGAGGTGCGGGGATGGTTGATTTCACCATGAATGCTCCGGCGCTACTTATTGATCCGCCGCCCTACAGAAATGGTCTTCGATATGCGGCCATTTGGAAAAATCTTTAGGGTTTTCGTTTCCAGCCCGCTCCTTGAAGAATCCTAGATTCCAGCGAATCTGGACCACCAGTAGAAGTTTCGACTGCCTCAGCAACATATCCTTTTCCGGCGGTGAGACCCGCGCCTCCGGCTTTTCCGAGGGCGCCGCCGATGGGTTTCCAACCGAACTGGAGGGCTTCGCCCATAGCAGTGCCGTACTTGAAGGCGGGGACCTTCAGGGCTTCTTGGATCATTTCCAGAAGTTTCGGGGTCATCATAAAAATGCCCAGACCGACGAAGGCCATCATGGCGTCGGGTCTAATTCCAGCCTTGTCAGTACCAATAAGGGTGCCGACGACACCGAGGGGGGGTGGAAGAAGAAGAGGATTGGTCTGGGAGTCAAAGTGGCCGAGATTGAAGAGACTCATCTCACCCGTAAATTTCAGACCGAGGAAGCTGGCAAGGCCAACAAATCCTCCAAGCGCATGGGTAGGGTCAAAGACAAGAGGACCCAGGAAGACAAAGGAGAGGAGGAAGCAGATGATGGTAGCGGGGAAGACGGCCATGTTGGCAACGATGGTACGCAACCAATTGCCGAAGGAGTTGCTACCCGGGAAGACATCGCCGAGGAGAATGAGGGGGGAGAAGACTACCTGAATGATGGTAATGGTGAAGGCCTTGATAAGAGCAAAAGCGATTTTGAAGAAAGTGTAGAAGATGGCGATGATGACGACTAGACCGACGATGATGTTGATGAGTGGATTGTTGGTGAAGGCAAGAAGGGCGCCGTCGACCCAACTAATGCCAAAAGATGGAGTGAGAACGCTCATAATCCGGGGAATGACGCCACCGACAGAGACCGCCATGAGCATATATACTAGGGGACCCAATAGTCCGCCGTGCTGGGCGATGAAGACACTGGCGGTGGATTTGAGAACGGCATCTGAAGAGGTGTTAAAAAGACCGAGGATAAAATTGGTGAAGGGATTATTGCTATCGATAGTGAGGATGTTGAAACCGAAAAGACTGAAACTTTCGGAGATTGTTGGGGAAATATTTGAGAAGACGGCGTTGACGATTATTTCTTGGACGAGATAGGAGAGGTCAATGACAAAGCCGGCGATGGCATAGGAAAAGGTAATTACAAGCAGGGTGGTGACGAGCTTCGGGATGGTGGACTGGATGTTGGCGACGGTTTGGGGATTGATCTTCATCCGAAACATGATCATAAAGCCGTAAACAACGAAAGCGAGAACAAAGGCGAGGTAAGCGATATTGCGGAAGGCGCGCCAGATCTCCATGACGGGACCCAAGGATTGGAAACCAAAGCCGGTTTGGGCGTAGGCAGGTTGGACGAGGTGAACATTTTTGATGTTATTTCCGACGTAGGCGAGATAGTTGCTGGTGGAAATGGGACGGAAGGAGGCGGCGGAGGCGAGAACGTTGCCGAAGGAGGCGAAAAATCGTTCTGGATGAGCCTCACCAACGGTACCAGTGTCGTTATCGACACCGTTAAAAATTCCGAAGATTTTTGTGTCAATGTCGAGCTTGATCATATCGGCGAATCCGATCCGTTGGTTAAAATCACCCCCGCACTTGCCGGAATACCAAGCCTCTAGGCTTATTTGGTTTCCCTTTCTCATATTGCAGTATTCCTGGACATCCGTGGCGTCATAAAAAAGAAATGCATGGATTGTCGTAGGTTTGAGGATGGAGAGGGTGAGAAGAAGGAGAAGGCAGGCAATAATTTTGGTCAGACGAGGCATGGTTTGATTATATCAACAAAAAACTTCCGCCAAAGGCGGACAGGCAAGAACTCAAAATGGAGCATTGAAGTCGAGAGTTTGGCCGCCGGTGACTTGGGAATAATATTGTTGAATCCGGGTGGGGAACTGGGGTTCGATGGTGAAGTCGCCGGTGCGGCAGGATTGATAGCCGCCTTCGAAAATGAGGAGGAACTCACGCATGCTCAGTTGGTCATCACTGCCGCGACATTCTTTGAACTGGTCACCGCTGGCATAGTTTCTTTGGAGACTGAGAAAACAGCCAATTTGAGCAGTGAAATTCATGCGGGGAGTGTTGACGGCGCAGCCAAAGTCGGCGACGTTGGGATAGCTTTTGTACCAGCTGGCGGCGGATTCTTCGAGCCAGATGGCCATAGTAAAGGCCGGATCATAACTTGCCGAGTTGCTCCGGCTAACGACGTCGTTGTAGCAGTTTTCTAAGTTGTCGTAGTCAGCACCGCTGGCGAAAGACTGAGAAGTAAGGGAACCGATCGGAAGAAGGGCGCCGGGGCTACCAGCTGGGGCGCTCTTGTCACAATTGGCCTCGGCGGGGATGGGCGGGGTGGCGGTGGGAGTGGGTGGAGGCGGAGTGATAGATAGAAGGTTGGCGTCGGCAGAACAGTCGGCAGCGGTACCTTTTTGGAGACCGGCGGGGCGGAGCCAGAAGTTTCTAAAAAGACAAAGATCGATGTGAGCCTGACCTCCCTTCCTGGCAATATTGCCGCTGGTGCTTTCGGTACCGCCAGCCTTGCCGGTATCGCTGGTGGCCGGGTCGGTGTAGATATAAATAGTGGAGTCGTAGGAAGCGCCAGTGGCTAGAAGAGGAGTGTTGACGTAGGGCTCTGTGGGTTTGGCGAAGCCGGGGAGCATCATGGAAGTGATGGAGTAATTGGTGTCGCCTTTGGGTTCGGAGATAAGGGTACTGATATCGGTCATTTTGGGATTATTTAGAACAGCAATCGATCTACCAATATTGCTGACGAGGTAGCTGCCGGGGTCGCGGCGGACATCACCAACAATTTTGGTTTCGTAATAGGTTCCATGACCAACTGTCAGGCCGGCGATATTGATGGGACATTTATCGGAGTTGGCCGTTTCGGTGGTTTTGACGGGAACACGGAGGAATTGGTAGAGGCTTTTGGGGAAGGGTTCGGATTTTATCTCCCATTCGGGTTTGGCGGGGACGACTGGGAAATCCCGAGGATAGGTGGTCGGAGCGGGGAGGGTGACGCCTTTTTCGTGGAGGAAGCAGCCGAGAACATTCTTTTTCGGGTCGTCCTCTTTGGTGTCGGACGGCCAGATTTGTCTGGCTTTTTCGGCGACTCTTTCGATGACGCCTTTGTTATTTTTTTCCTGTTGGGGGGTAATGTAGTTTCCGGAAGTGGATTGACCGTCCCGGGCGGCGTTGACCCAGTCTGGGCTAAGAGCGGAAAGGATGCCGAAACTTCCGTCATCAAGAACTTCTTTGATGGTTCCGATATAGGGGAGGCCTTCGGTGAGAATGCCGACGTTGGTTCTTCGCTCGACCGGCTCGATGTAATTTAGGGCTAGATAACCGCGCAAATTGTCTTGGTTAAAAGGAATGAGGGCGTCGTATTTGATTTTGGTATCTGGGTCGAGAGCGATATAGACAGCCGCGGCATCTTTGCAGACGGGGTAAGAAGAGAGACAACCGGGGAGGCCACTCATCAAACTAGAGAGCTTGGTGGTTTTGGGTGGAGGAGTGGGGACGTCGCCCGGGACAGTGCCGACCCATTGTTCGGTTTCCGGTTCGTTGGGTCCGGCGATAGCATAAAAAGCACCGGTGGTTTGGGAGGCAACGTCGCGCAAAAAGCCAGCGTAGACCGCGGGATCGGCAAAATCACAGGTATTACCGACACAAATTCTGATGACTGGGGTGAGGCCGCGAGAGAGGGCGCGATTGATGGCATTGACGACGGAACCCACATCACCCTTTGAAAAAGCGATCTCAAGGGTCCAGCCGGGACTGCCCATATAGTTTCCGGCGGCATCCTCGAAAGTTCCACCATCGAAGGGTTTGGCGGAGTTGACACCGGCCTTGCCCGGGTTACTACTGACGATGGTGGAGTATTCGGTTTGAGAAAGTTGGTGACCGGTAAATTGAGTGTTTCCCCCCATGGAGTTGAAATAGAGAGCGCCCAGAACGCTGGTGTCGGCGCTGGTTTTGGCAAACTCAGCCGTCATCCGAGTGATGACGTCGGGGCGGGCGTCAAGTTCTTTTCCAAAAGTGTCGAAGTCACCGAATTCGGTAAAGACAAAACCCTTACACTTGCCGGCCAGACCGGTCTGGGCCAAGAAAGATTGATACCAAGAATAGGCACCTTGGCCGTCAACGGTGTAGGTATTGCCGGCACAACCGGCTAGAGCGCCAAAATTTGCTCCCCCGGAAATCATTTCGGCAACGAGAGGAGGGGTGAAGCGGCTGGTGATATTGAAGGCGGGAGAGAGAAGTTTGATTTTGGGTTCTCCGGCAACACCAGTAATGACGGCATTCATGTACTTGGCAATAGCGGCGCCATCAGCATCGCCTTCTTGGGCGGCGTTACCACCGGAATAGACGATGTCTTGGTCGCGCATGGGTGGGGACTGCTGTTTGTAACGGAGGAAAAGTTTGGCTTTGGCGTTCATTTGCTGGAGTTGGTTTAGGAGACGCCAAAATGTGCCAAAAGCTTCGCGGGGAGCGCCAGTTTTCAGGGTAGAGTTTAGAAAAGCATTGAAGGGATAGACTTTGGCAAGAGCGTCAAGGGAACTCGTTCTTTGGGCGGTAACGTCGGGGCCGTAGCCGCCAAGATTGGCGCTACTGAAATTGATTAGAGCTTGGATGTCGATATAGTCTTGGTTAGTAGAAGAATCGCGTTGGGTAATCTTGCCGTAAGGGGCGCCCTCGCCGCCAGCGTTTTCACTACAAGTGGCGCGGACGACGTCGACAACGGGAGTGTCGGCGCAAGTGAGCTCGTATTGATCGACGTTGGAATGAACGTAGCGGACTAGGTCGTCATTGGGGTCACCGGTTAGGCCGCAAAGAGCAGCGCGCTTATCATTGGGGAGAGTGTTGTTGTCGACAAGGGCGGGAGGATTGTAAGGATTGGGTTTGTAAACATCTTCGCATTTGAAACCAGCGGCTCCTTGGGCACAGCAGCTGGCGATGGAATTGCAAACGTAGACGTTTCCCGAACTATAACTGTTGCCGTTGTAGCTAAAACTGCCACCGGGATTGAAAGCGATATTGTCGAGGCCATTGAAGACGGGGTCGGTCCCGGAGCCCGTGACGTTGACGCGATCCAGACGGAACTCGTTGCCGACACAAAAAAGCATGGTATTGCCGTCGGCAAAGGTACCGTTTTCACAACCAATGATTGGTTTTTCCATGGCGGAGCCGCAAATAGGCGATTTTATGGCGAAGACGGAGTTGTAGAGATTTTTGTCGTTGCAGCAGATGGAAAAACCTTCGTAGGGTTGGGCGTCTCCCGAAGGACAGGAATCACTATATCTGGTACATTTATTGGCGTCGGCGCCGGTGCACCAGCAGTTGGGTTCGGTGGCGTGCGTGGAAGTAGCAAGTAGTAAGTAGCAAGTAGTAAGTAGCAGAGATAGGAAGAGTTTTCGCACAATTTGATTATACGGCGTCATCGCGAGCGAAGCGTGGCGATCCATGGAATTTATTTGTATAGATTCCGGCTCGAAGGCCGGAATGACAAGATGGATTGCTTCGTCGAGTACTCTCCCGTGGGGATACGCGGGATCTGCGACTCGCAATGACAATTATGGATTGATGCCGAATTGGGTGACTGGGGCGCCGGTGAAGCGCTCGATGAGGACCAGAACCAGCCAAGCCCCGGAGAGGAGAAGAATGCCAATGAGGGCGTACATGAGGGTAGACATGGCTGAGGCGTAGGCTTTGGGGTCGGCGCCGGAACTAATGAGCCTTATACCTGCCCAAATAACCATACCGAGAGCCACCAGGGCGATAACTGGGGGAAGTTGAAACAAGAGGTTTCGGATAACGCAAGTGATTCCTCCAATAGTAGCAACGCCGTCGATCGGAGTTGTACCATAAAAGCATTCAGAGGACCAAGGCATTAGGTTGATTATACCTCACTCTGTCTGAGTACAGACGTCTCTCTCCTTCGATAAGGAGAGAGGACTAGGGAAGAAATTATTAATAGGGTTTCGGGATGGTGAAGGTTGAGAGCCCCGCGTCAACTCCGAAGAAGTAGGCGATGATCCTGACTAGTGCCCATGATGCGGCAATAATAGCCAAACCGACGAGAGCGCTGACAATACGATTTCGGGCATTTTCGACCTTGGTTTTGTCACCACCGGAGGTAAGCCATTCAATACCACCCCAAACGAGGAAGACGAAGACGAGGATACCGGAAACGATGATGACGACGGAGATACCAGTACTGATCAATTTGCCGATGTCGGTGATCTTGGCCTCTGCGGGTTTCTCGAAACCGACGGTGCCAGTTCCTTGGGCAAGAGCCGGAGTGGCGAGAGTTAGAGAGAGAAGAGCGGAGTTAATTAGCGTGGCGAGTTTTTTCATTTCAAATGATATTTTGTTAACTGTTTCCTATTATTACTTCTTTTCTAATGACTGTCAATATTTAGCGTCTGGGGGTACCTCCGCCCCCTCCAGTAGTGCCTGAGGAAGATCCGGGGATGGGGTTATCGGAACAGACATTTGAGATATCGACGCCAAAAAAAGTGAGAGCGAGGGTCCAGACAGCATAGGCGGCAGCGATGATAGCGACACCAATGAGGGCGTTGGTAAGTTTGCTTCTGGCATTTTCGATTTTGGTTTTGTCTCCACCACTGGTGAGCCACTCGACCCCTCCCCAAACGAGATAAATCAGGAGGAGAAGACCGGAAAGAATGATGCCGATGTCGACGATGCGGAAAATGAAGTGTTGGATACAGGTGAAGCCGAAGAAGTCTTTGACGTTGCTGCCGATGTCGACAGCTTCAGAGGTTTGAGCAAAGATGGGAGAAATGACGAATGACGAATAACTAATTACTAATAAAATCACAATGAACAATGTCTGAATGAATTTAATTGTTCCCGTCATCGCGAGGAGTGTACTCATGACGTGGCGATCCATCCGTATGGATTGCTTCTCCCGAGAAAATCTCGGGGTCGCAATGACAGAAATGGTTAGGGATTTGGGGCTTGGGGATTGATTAGTCATTAGAAATTAGGAATTAGAAATTTATGAATGTTAGTAGTTTTGGGGGAAGACGGGTTTTAATAGGTCGATTTTGAGAACGGCGCCAACAAAGTAGATGACAGCGTAGGAGACGACGAGAATCCCGAGACCGATTAGAGAGTTGGTGATTTTGTGAGTGGCATTTTCGATCTTGGTCTTGTCTCCTCCAGCGGTCAACCACTCGATACCTCCCCAGATCAAGTAAAGCATGACGGCGAGACCACCGACGGTGACGACGGTTTTCCAGAGTTGGGCGATGTAAAAGGCGAGACCTGCGCCGGCAGAAAGACCGACGATGTCTGGGCCGAGGGCGGGATTGGTGATTTCGTTAGCAGCGTAAGCGGAGGAGACGAAGTTAGGAAGACACGAAGTTACGAAGCTAGGAATGAGAAGAAGTTTTTTCATATTATTTGCATACTCCGAGGATTCCGGTTGGGTCTAATAATTTGCAGGGATTAAGAATATCGATACCAACAACGCCACCGACGATGCCGACGATGAAGTAGCTGACGGCGACGACGATCAGGCCAATGGCGGCTTGGGTAAGCTCGGTCTTGGCTTCTTCGGCGCGGCTCTTATCACCGCTACTGGTGATCCATTTGAGACCACCGATAGCGAAGTAAAGGATAAAGGCCAGGCCAGCCATGACGGTAATCGTATTGATGACGGTGCTGAGGAAGTTGCCTAGTTGAGAATTGACATTTCCGGTTTGGAACCGGCCGGTGCCGGTGATATCGCCGAGGTCGATTTGAGCAAAGACATCTGAAGACGTAATAAATAGTAATAAATAGTAATTGATGGTAACTAGTAGAAATTGAAGAAGCCTTTTCATTGTACGGATTGTAGAGTTGGTGAAAGTAAATTGAAGCCGGCACCAAAGAGGAGGCGGCCGATGATAGAGGCGAGGACGAAGCTCATGCCAATGACGACGAGGCCGGTGATGGCCATCATGATTTGTGAGGTGGCGGTCTGAATCTTGCCCTTGTCACCGCCGCTAGTGATAAAGCCCAAGCCGCCGGTGATGAATTGCCAGAGGGCATAGAGACCAGCAATGACGGTGATGAAGCGGACGA
This sequence comes from uncultured Pseudomonadales bacterium, assembly GCA_964509695.1. Taxonomy (GTDB): domain Bacteria; phylum Patescibacteriota; class Microgenomatia; order UBA1400; family MFAQ01; genus 2-01-FULL-50-23. The sequence goes on from CAZDXN010000010.1 coordinate 12,581, forward strand.
TGGCGGAGATGAAGGAGCCGGTATCTCCGATCGTACCAATAACAGTTTGAGGGGGGTTGATGGTGCCGACGATACCCTGCGCAAAAGCGGTGGGAATGACGAATGACGAATAACTAATTACTAATAAAATCACAATGAACAATGTCTGAATGAATTTGGTTTGGGTTTTGGGATCTGGAAATTGATTAGTCATTAGAAATTAGGAATTAGAAATTTGGGAGTATGTGTTGTCATATGCCTGGGTTTAAGAAGTCAAAGCCGCCGACTCTGCCGACGATTTGGGTAATGACAAAGGCGGAGACGGCCAAAACGAGGCCTATCAGGGCATAGTTTAGCATATTGGTGGCCTGCTGGACCTTGGCCTTGTCACCTTGACTGGTGATGTAGTTGAAGCCGGCAAAAATGGTAGTAATAAAGGCGGCGAGGGCGGAAAAAATGAGGGCATTTTGGATAAGGGGGGAAATGAGGTTGCCAAGATTGGCGGCCGATCCACCAAGAGCGCTACTGGGTTGGTAGAGATCGCTGAGCGGTTTCATCTGAAGTGATTATATTATAGAATAATCGGCAATGCAGGCTTTAGCACAACTTGTCGGTTTTAAGACGGAGTTCGAAAAAGGGCTCGGAGGGCTACTCCAAGCTGAGGGGGTCAAGGCGATGAGGATCGATCCACAATACGCGATCTTTATCAAGATTTTGGAAGAATTCACTATGAGGGGTGGGAAGAGAATTCGGCCGGCATTTATGTACTTTTCATATTTGGCTTGCGGTGGGAATGATAAAGCTGAGATTATGAAAGCTGCCAGAAGTGTGGAGTTACTCCAAACCTTTTTGCTGATGCATGATGATTTGGTGGATAGGTCGGACTTGCGGCGGGGGAAACCAACAACCCACCGAATGTTTGAGAGAGAGTTTGAAAAACTAAATCTTTTGGGGGACAGAGAACACTTTGGCCGATCAACGGCAATGATTTGCGGTGACATCGCCCACATGCTCGCCTACAACAGCCTGATGGAAACAAATTTCCCTTTTGAAAGGCGGGAGAAGGCAAGAAAACTTTTTGACCGAATCATGTTTGACACCGCTTATGGCTGGTATCGAGAAATGCTGAATACGATGAAGCCTGATGTGGTTGAGGACGAAGTTTTACGAGCCATGGAATATGTGAGTGCTCGTTATACGATTGCCGGGCCAGTGGGTTTGGGGGCGGTTCTTTCCGGAACGAACGAAAAGAACCAAAAAATTTTGACAGAGTATGGCTTGAAGTTGGGACTGGCCTTCCAGATTCAGGACGATATCTTGGGAATGTTCGGGGACGAGAAAGAAGTGGGCAAGCCGGTAAACAGCGACTTGCTGGAGGGGAAGAAAACACTTTTGTACATAGGCGCTTTGGAAAAATTGAGAGAGAAAAACGATGTGAATGGAGAGAAAAAATTTCTGGGAATTTATGGGAAGTCGGATAAATTAGTTGATTTGGATTGGGTGAGGGACTTGATGAGCGATGAGGGAGTGCTACAGAATGCCAAAGAAAAAGCGAGAAAATTGGCGGAGACGGCGCTTTCGGAATTGGCTAAGGGTAGATTTGTGAGTGAAGGGAAGGAGTTTTTGGAAGGGATCGCGGAATACATTGTGACGAGGAAGGTTTGAGATGTTGTGAGAGGGTTTCTTTTTTAGAATGGGGGGATGAAGTCATGTGAGTTTAATGTCCGTTCGATTCGAAATCACCGGCGAGGGATCCATATGCCTGACGTTAGACTCGAAGGGAGAGAGCTGGTGATGTTTGGAAGAAGCATTCCGGTAATTAGTCGGGAACAGCTGGAAGAGAGGTTAATGCAAATTGGATGCGACGGAGAAGTGGTGGGGGAAATTGTGGGGAATTTATTTGGCTTTGCTGTCACCGCCGAAGCGCCGGTCGCGCTGGCTGAAATCAGTGAGGATCTTTTCTAGTTCGGCTGGAGCAAAGTCAGGGAAGAGTGTCGGAGTGAAGAAAAGTTCGGCATAAACAGATTGCCAAGGAAGGTAGCCGGAGAGGCGTTTCTCGCCACCGGTTCGGATGATGAGGTCGGGGTCGGGAATTCCAGCAGTATCTAGATAGGAACCAAAGACTTCTTCGGTGATTTCTTCCGGCTTGAGTTTGGCCTTGACGATTTTATTGACGGCGCGGAGGATTTCATCACGGCCACCGTAATTTAGAGCGAAGGTGGTGGTAATGACAGAGTTTCCCTTGGATTTGGTAATCAGATCGAGCGATTTTTGGGCGATGTCCTTGGGAAACTTATTGATATCTCCGAGGAGGCGGAACTTGGCGCCCATCTGGATCAGTTTGATGGCGAGAGTGTTGAGGCCCATGCGAAAAACATCAAAGATTTCTTTAATTTCTTTTTCGTCGCGCTTCCAGTTCTCAGTGGAAAAAGCCCAGAAAGTGACATAGGGGATTTTATTGTTTGCAAGGTAGGTAATGATTGGTTCAATGGCGTTTTTGACGGCAGCTTCGTGGCCCTTGACCGGGTCCAAGCCACGGTTTCTGGCCCAACGGCGGTTGCCATCCATGATTATGGCGACGTGTTTTAAATTATTGCTCATAGTTCATTGAATATTGCTCATTTGTCACTATTGAGTTGTTCTGGGGTGAATTATAGCAAAGCCGGAACTGCCAGAATATATCACCGCCTTAATAGTTTTTCTGCCAGAGTTAATCCTTGTTTTTCGTAGAAACGATCGAAAGAAAAAACAATATCAATTTGCTTTAGCTTGGCATAGGCAAAAAGAAAGTAATCAAAAGGAGTGTTCTTTGTGGTTACGGTTGGGTCATAAAGGCTGATAAGTTTGGAAAATATTTCAGAGGGAAGTGTGGCGGGTTCCATTTGGGAGTAATCAGCCAGAAGTTGTTTGGCCAGATCGGGCCGTTTTATTCCTCGAGACAAAGCAGTAGCCGCCTCGAGGATTGTCGGTGGAAGGACGATGGTAGAGAGACTATTTTTTGAAAGAAACTCCACAATTTGGAGACAACGGGAATGAAAGATGTCATTCTGATTGATCAAACCGACCAAGGCGTCCGCGTCGATCAGGACTTGTTTAGTCCCAGACATATTTATCCAAATTTTTAGATAGGTCTCTTGGACCCTTGAGATCATAAGAGCTTAGTTTTTGGAGGAATGCAGTTGTTTGAAGAGATTTATTATTTAGAAGATTGATTCCGGTTTTGATAAGGCGACGCATCAGTTCGGCGGTGGCCAGGTTCTGCCTAGAGGCAAGTCGAGAGAGTTCGGAATAGGTAGGCCTATCAATGTAAAAACTTTTTTGGATCATTTGCATGGATGTATATTAATACATGTATACATATATGTCAAGTTTTGGAGCGGGGAATGTGCGGAGAAAATGCGGGGATATTAGAAACCGATAATCCCAAGGACAGAAAGGAGGATGCGAACGATGACAAAGGAGCCAAGGACAACAACAATACCTGAGAAAGCATTGAGGAGTCGCTGGGTAGCGCTGGCGATCTTTTTGGCATCCCCAGTTGAGAGAAGATATTCCCAAGCAGCGGAGAGAAGATTGAAGAAAAAGACAAGACCGGCGATGAAGAAAACGAAGGTAATTAGATTGGTACCAGTGAGAAGCTCACTGATGGTCCAGTTGTTTTGGATCGTCTGGCCGGGGTAAGTGAGGGAGCTAATATCAACCTGCGCAAAAGCGGGAGAAATGACGAATGACGAATAACTAATTACTAATAAAATCACAATGAACAATGTCTGAATTAATTTAATTCGAACTTTGGGGTTTGGGGATTGATTAGTCATTAGAAATTAGGAATTAATGAATTTCATTGTAGACCCGGGAGGGCGAGAATTTTAATACCAATGAGATTCATGAGAAAGATAGCCATGATAATGAAGAGGAGGCCGGCGACGGCAGAGGTGATGATTTCATTACCTGATTTTAGTTTTTCGGGGATGCCGGCGGAGGAGGTGACGATGAAGACACCGTAGAGGATGAGAAGGAGGGCGATGCCGCCGCCCAGGCCGATGATGATGGTCAGAAGGCTGTTGACGAAACCACCGCTGGTGGCGTCATAAGAAATACAGCCGAGAGCAGTATTGATGCCCTTTGTGCCATTGAAGGCGGTGCAGTCGACGGAGACCGCCAGCGCCCTTGCACTGCTGGATAGAAAAAGAGGGATGGTGAGGAGGAGGGATAAGAATAATTTCACGAGATAATTTTATCATGCGACATACGTTAAACTTATTAGTAATGAGAAAGTGGCTGTTGATATTAGTTTTGGTTTTAGTAGGTTTGGGGTTTTGGCGGGTTACGATCGTAAGGGCTGCAGAGTGCACTGGAAGTGAGACAGATGTGGCGAAGATTCAGAAGTGTATTGACGACCTTAGTAACGAAAAAAAGTCGTTGGATGCCGCCAACTCAAATAATGTTGCCGAACTAAAGAGGCTAGATTCTAGAATAAAGGCGATTCAATCAAGTATCAACGCGATGGTGGCAAAGCAAAAAGAACTGGAGAAGAATATTGCGGCGAGAGAAGTAAAGATTACAGAACATTATGTAATTTTGGTGAAAAAAACCGAGGAAATGTATAAAAAGCTTAGACAAAGGTCGGTGTTGACGGAAATTCTTTCGAAAATAGGTTCGGGGCTAACCCGTCAAATTGGTTACCAAAACAAAGCGAGCAACCTAGACCGCCAATTAATTATTGGTTTCTCGAGTGAGATTTTAAACCTAGAGACTGACAAGAAAAATCTGGAAGATCAAAAAAATAAACTAGCGTCGATGCAGTCGACTTTGGATAAGACGGCGGTGTTTTACCGAGGGGAGGTGGCAAAGGCGGATAAATACGGAGAAATCCTGAGCGGGAAGATAGCGGCTCTATCAGCCAGGCAACAGCAGATCTTGGGAGAGAAGCAGGGCACTTTCTCTACCTCGGTAGGAGATGTGCCCTTGGCAGATGATCCGAACTCGAGACCGGATTTTGACCCGGGTTTCCGGCCGGCATTTGCGGCCTTTTCTTTTGGGGCGTCACACTTTAATGGTATGAGTCAGTACGGGGCGTTTGGGCGGGCGAAGGCAGGCCAATCGGCGGAGCAGATATTGAAGGCTTATTACGGCGACGGCGTGTCGATACGACGTGATTACCCAACAGGAACGAACATTAAGATTTCGTACAATGGAAAGATATTAACATACGATATTGAGTCTTATACAAAACGGATTTATGAGATGCCTGGCAGTTGGGCTGATGAGGGAGGAATGGAGGCACTGAGGGCGCAGGCGATTGCGGCCAGAAGTTATGCCTTGGCCTACACCGATGAAGGTAGGGGTGGTTCGATTTGTACGACTGAGGCGTGTCAGGTATTCAAAAATGCCGAAAAAGGGGGAAAGTGGAATGAGGCGGTAGACGCGACGAGAGGCTGGGTTTTGGTGGCGAATGGAAAACCGCTTAAGGCCAAGTATGCGTCAACATCAGGGGGCTATCAGTTCTCGTATAGTGATGGCTATTCCGGTTGGACGACTCCGGGGATTTGGGACACACCGTCAGGACGAGGCGGTTGGACGAGTCAGGCTTTTGAAAAAACAGCCGGAAGTCCTTGGTTTTATAAAGGCTGGTACAAAAGTCGATCGGGGGCGAGCTGTGGGAGAGGGAATCCTTGGTTGAATAGTGAAGAAATGGCAGATATTCTGAATGCCTGGACGGTGTTGGTGAAGAATAATCAGGCGGACGATCGGATTTTGCCTTTGGGGGGATGTGCCAGCGGTAATCCGTACTCAATCGGTGATCTGCGCAGTAAAGCGGCGGGAATGGGAGGGGGATTTGGTAGCGTTTCTAGTGTGTCGGTGTCCTATTCTGACGGCGGATATACGGCGAAAGTGATTTTTGGAACTGATAAGGGATCGGTGGAGATGAGCGGAGATGATTTCAAGAAGGCGTTTAATCTGCGCGCGCCGGGCTGGATTTCGCTCAAGAGCAGATTGTTTAATATTGAGAAGAAATAATTGTTTTTTTGTTCATTCTTTGCTTGTGCAAAGAACTGAACCCAAGAAAGCACGCCCTTCAGGCTCGCTAAAATTTGCTCTCTTATTTATGTTCGCTGGACACTGCTGCGACAAGCTTAGCGTGCGAGCTCACTTTCTCATAGTATTCGATAGCAAATTTCTTGGCGCTCCCGCTTCAGGGGAAATTTAGATTGGAATTCACACGGGTGGTAGAATTAGGGTATGCCGGAAGTGTTTTCTAAGAATAGTCGGTCGGTCGTGTCGGAAGTGAAGAAATTGGTGGACGAGGGTTTTTCTCATCCGGTTTGGAGATCTCTGGCGGCGTGCCCATCAGACACCAGATTTGAGGCCCAACACGACAACGAACAGGTGTTGTTGTTGATGAGAAAACATCCAGTGACGAATCTGTGGTGGATAGCACTGACGGCGATGTTTGTCGGAGTACCGCTATTTTGGGGGGAGTTCCCCTTGGTTTCTGGGGTGTCTGTTTTGGTTCGATTGTCTTTGGTGGTGTTTTGGTATTTGGGGTTGGCCTTTTTTGCGATCCAAAACATATTACTTTGGTTTTATAACATATATATTGTGACGGATGAGAGAGTAATAGACGTGGATTTTTTTGGGTTACTTTATAAAAACATCAATGCCACCCAAATTCGTAAGATTCAGGATGTAAATTATTCACAAGTGGGGATGTTGTCATCGGTGTTTAATTTCGGCAACGTGGTGATTCAAACCGCCTCGGAACAGCGGTCGGCCGACGCGAGAGAAGAGGCGAGTGCTTTCACTTTTGCAGCGGTGTCCAACCCCGATCGGGTGGCCAAGGTAATCGGGGAATTAATGGAGCAGGAGGAAAAAGAAGAATATGAAGGGAGAACGAGATGAAGACGGAATTACGAATTACGAATTATGAATTATGAATGATTTGATAACGGGTATTAGTTTGAGTTTGATAGTGGGGTTGATGATTAAAGCGTGTCTGGTGATATTGACGTCACTATCTTTGGTGATGGTTCGGCAGGCGAGTTTGATGGATAGAGTGGTGACGGTACCGGTAGGAAACTGGTTCAAGATGGTGGCTTGGGGATTCTTCTTAGTATCATTAATATTAACTTTAGGCATCATATTAGTTGTATAAGGCCTGCCCATGGCTAACATCTTAGGGGTTGATTATTATCGGATTGTCAGCGAGACGGGTGAAGGACAGTGGTCACAAATTTATGTGAAGACGGCGTTTGATAAGGAGGAGTTGGAACGATTTGGGTCTATATTCGGGGTAATAAAAATAACCGGAAAAGGAGATTTGATCACAAAGGGGATGGCCTTGATTGGAGAGATTGACAAGTGGTGTGATGATGTCAGTCATAAGGGGGACATCCCTGGTTTGTTGGCGCTGTTGACAAAGAGATTAGCGACTGGGGTGTTTGTCTGGATCACGACTGACGATTCTGGGGGCAGGCGGGTAAAAGCCGGGGCCCTGCCAGGCAATGGAATGGCGATATTGAGGGGTGGGAATAAGGTTTGGCTTTTCGAAGATGGAGACGGCAGGGTGGTGACCGGGGAGGTAAGAGAAAACGATGAACTGTTTTTTGGGAGTAAGGAAATGGTGGACTTGATTGATAAAGAGTGGGAAGAAAAGGATATGGAGGCGATGACGGAGAAGGTGACTTCAGAGGCGATGAAACTTTCTGACGGAGCTCGGGCGGCAATCGTCTTGGTGGTTAAGACAATGACGTTTGAAGCAGAAAAAGAGATTGAGGCGGGAATCTATTTGAATGGATCCCGGATCAAGTCCGGCCCCGCGGGGATACGCGGGATCTTCGAGATGACAACACAAATACGTGGGGATGACGTGGAGAAGTTGGTTTCTGATCGGATTGTTGGGGCAAACGGGGTGGTCGGAAAAATTGCTGGAGCAAAAATGTCATGGAAAGAATTTATGGGGAAATGGAAATCGGCGGGAAGATTGAGGGAGGATGGATCGGGCCAGAAAAGACGCAAGCTGTTTTTATTGATCGGGGCGGTGTTCTTGGTAGTGTTGGGGGCGAGTGTTAGTTTGGGTCTCGTCAAAGCGAGGAAGAATCAGGCCGAAACGTCTTTTAGATCGGTTTATGAGCCTTTGGAGAAGAAACGAACTGAGGCAGAAGCGCTCTTTAATCTAAACCCGGTGGGGGCGAGGGAGCTATTGCGATCGATAAAAGATGAGGTGGCCGCTAAGAAAAGCCAGTTTGCTAAGACGCCGTACGAGGGAAGAATGAATGATTTGGAGAAAGCAGTGGAGGAGAGTTGGGCAAAGGTTTCGGGCGAACAGAAATCGAGTTTGGATTTGTTTTTTAATCTGGGCTTGATTCGTAGCCAGATGAAAGGAGACCGGATGACTTTCAACGGGAAGGAGGCGTTGGTGCTGGATAGTACTGCTGGAATTGTGGCCAAGATTGGTTTCCCTGACAAGAAACAGGAAGTGGTTTTGGGTAAGGGCGAGGGACAAAATTGGCTGGACGTGGCGGGAGCCGGCAGCAATAGTGTTTTATTGACCAAAACCGGTTTGACAGCAATGTTGGACGGAAAGAAGAGTGATTTGATATTTGATGCGGCGGTGACCCACCCGGTGGCGGTGGATGTTTTTCCCGGGGCAGCCTATGTGTTGGATAAGGGTTCGAGTGAGATCTGGCGGTATGGCTTATCAGGTGGAACGATTAATGATCGGAGGCGTTGGTTTCAGGTGGGAGTGGAGGCGGATGTTCGGTCGGCGACGGATATGGTGATTGACGTGGATATCTGGGTTGGACTGACAAATGGGAAGATTTTGCGCTTCCGGAGGGGACAGCCGGAGAAATTCGGTTTGACAGATGTGCCGGAGGGATTTTCGATAAAACGATTGGCCATATCCAGTGATGCCAAAGCGATCGCGGTTTTGGACAGTGACAAGAGCCGAATTGTCTTGTTTAACAAAGAGACCGGGGCGTATGTGAAGCAAATTTTGGCCTCGGAGTTGAACGGGGCGACGGACATTGTCTGGGTGAGCGATCATGAGCTGATGATTCTCTCGGGAGATAAACTTTACACAACTTCAATTTAATTATTTTTGTTCATTCTTTGCTCGTGCAAAGAACTGAACCTAAGAAAGCACGCCCTTCAGGCTCGCTAAAATTTGCTCTCTTATTTATGTTCGCTGGACACTGCTGCGACAAGCTTAGCGTGCGAGCTCACTTTCTCATAGAATTCGATAGCAAATTTCTTGACGCTCCCGCTTCAGGGGTGGTTATATAAAGGGATACGCAGGAAAAGAGGTAGAATACAGGCATGAGGATGGAGAATAAGAAAGCTAGATTTGAGTATGAGGTGGTGGAGACCTTTGAGGCTGGTTTGATTCTGACTGGCCCTGAGGTGAAAAGCATCAAGTCAGGTCAAGCGAACTTGACCGGAGCCCGGGTAATTGAGAAAGAGGGGAGGCTGTTTGTGGTAGGTATGAGCGTGCCTAAGTACCAGTTTGCGACTGATCCGGAGTATGATCCAGGGCGGATTCGAGAGCTCTTGTTTCACAAGAAGGAAATCACCTCGATTTTGTCAAAAAAGGAGGCTCGCGGATTGACTTTGGTGGCTCTTTCAGCGTATAATAAGGGAGATTTGATCAAGCTTGAAATAGCTTTGGTAAGAGGTAAGAAGAAATACGAAAAACGAGAGCAGGTGAAGAAGAGAGATGAAGAGTTGGCTCTCGCCCGACGATTAAAAAAATAGCTTATAGCCAATGAAAAGCGGAGGGTTTTGGAAACAGATTCTGCCAGATTTAGTGAGTCAGTTTAGCTTGGGAAAGGATTTAACAGCCACCAGTAAGACCGGTGACTGGGAGAAGGGACTAATCAAGGCAATCAAGAAAATGGATACTGATGAATTTAACCTCTTTTTGGCTCAGGTGGTGATTAAGGCCAGTTCGAAGCAAATCATGGGTGTCGATTTGACCGCTCAGGTCAAGGCCCTCAAGGACCTTCGTAAATAAGTTTCCGCCAGAGGCGGACAGGATACTGGCTTTTAGGTTCGATTTCTGATAGAATGTGGGATGTTTTCATGGGGACGACAGGTATCGATGGGAACAGCTCTTTGACAACCGCAAGCCGAGTTTGAACTAAACTCGTAAAAAAGGGTTCAAAAAACAATTGTCACTGAAAAAGCAGACAGACTCCTAGGTACCTATTTCGGTGCCGAGGATGCTAACGCAGATTACGCTTTCGCGTACGCTGCCTAAGCCGTTTTCGGATTAAAATGTTCGAGGTTTAACCGAAGGCGAGTACAAACTCGAAATACGCTATTCAAGGAGAAGCTAAGCCTTGGCTAGTTAGATTAAGTTAGCAGCTCTAGATGAATTTTGTTTGTGAATAAATCTAGAGAATAAATTCACAAACTAAGCTTGTAGCGGTTATCTGAAGAATGTTTCCAGACGTGGGTCCAATTCCCACCGTCTCCACACTCCGCTCTGTAATAACAGAGCTTCGCGTGGCAGGCCACACTTCTTTTTTTGTTGATAAATTTCAAGTTTCATTGCGGAGTGTGCCCCGCGTAGCCAAAGGCGAAGTAGGGCTATACTTTTGTTGTGTATTACTCCTATATTTTGAAATTGAACAATGGCAAGTATTACATGGGTCATTCTTCTGATTTGAGAACAAGAATGAACGAACATAGCCATGGAAGGGTGGCCGCGACAAAGAATTTTCTTCCAATTAAATTAATTTATTACTCAGCTTTTTTATCTCTGAATAAGGCAATTGCGTTTGAGAAGTATTTGAAATCTAGTTCTGGTTTTGCGTTTAGAAACAAACACCTGATCTAATAATGTCCGTGATTTTGGATTGGCTGGTTGATTTTGTTTTCCCCAAGTTTTGCGTCGTGTGTGACAAAGAGGGGGCTTTTTTGTGCCGAAAATGCAAGCAGAAGTTGCCCTTGGCTCTGCAGATTTGCCCGATGTGTACCCGACCCTCAATTTATGGTTTGACCCACGAGTATTGTCGGAAGAAAAGCGGAATGGCTGGGTTGATTTCAGTTTTTGATTATAGGAATGAAGGAGTGAAGAAGGCGGTAGAGGCGATTAAGTTTGGTTTTAATCGTGAGTTGGTAAAAATAACGCTTTCCGGCTGGAAAATGCCGAAGAATTGGGAGAAGGGCGTGGTCTTGGTGCCGGTGCCACTTCATCGTTATCGGCAAAACTGGCGAGGTTTTAACCAGGCGGAGTTAATTGCTAGGGTAATTGGAGGGAAAAAGACGGCGGTGGTCATGGCACTGACAAGAATCAAGGCGACGGCCCAGCAGGCGAATGTGGCGGACAAGAAAAGTAGATCGGAGAACTTGAAAGGGTGCTTCCGGGTTGATAGAGAAAAACTGGAACAGATTGCGGGGAAGAAGATTGTCTTGGTGGACGATGTTTTTACCAGTGGGGCGACTTCGCGAGAATGCGCGAAAGAACTACGCAAGGCGGGGGTAAGGCAGGTTTGGGGGTTTTGTCTGGCTCGATGACCCCGCCGCAGCGGGGTTGGCAATAGCCTGATAAAATAAGCACGTCGGGAGAGTGGGCAGGACGGTAATGCGTTAGTCTTGAAAACTAATGGGCGCAAGCCCTAACAGGTTCGACCCCTGTACTCTCCGCAACGTACAAAATCCCTCGGATTTTTACGTTGCTGGAACGTAGAACGTACACCTTGCGAAGCAAATGTTACGTTCGTACGTTACCGCCATGAAGCAGGAAAATAGGCTGACCGGAAATTTTGGGGAGAACTTAGCGGCAACCTTTCTTGCGAAGAAGGGGTTTGAAATTGTAGAGAGAAATTTCTCGACGAGGTTTGGAGAGATCGACATTATTGTCCGAAAGGACGGAGTCTTGGTGTTTGTGGAGGTGAAAACGAAAAAAGGGGATGATTTTGGGACGCCGGAAGAAATGGTGGGAAGGGGTAAGGTCTTCAGGGTGAAAAGGATGGCGGAGGTTTATCTTTCTGGTAAGGATGTTCCGTGTCGAATCGATATGGTGGCGGTGGTTTTGGATGACCAAAACAAGGTTGAGAGAATCACCCATCACGAGAATTTGATGTAGGGCGTATTGAGCGGAGGAGGTGGGATTCGAACCCACGAGACCCTTGCGGGTCGGAGGTTAGCAACCTCCCGCCGTAACCACTGGGCCACTCCTCCAAAATATCGTTTATGTCAACTAACTTTATTGCTAATTCCCCAACGAATAAAATTCTTAGGGTTCGATGTTCCAATTTCTTCTAAATATCGTTTAGCCTCCTGCTGATTATACAAGAATAATCTTTTTGCACCCTGAACCTTAGGAGTAAAACCAAGTGATATTAATTGGTTTTTAACATCTTCCATGAGCTTAGGTATATACGAAACAAAAGAAATTTTTTTGTATTCGTACGTCTTATTATTTACTTTATATTTATGGATGAAGAAACATCCGTCAGTGTCCACTAGGCCACGAATACAAGCCTTGGAGTAGCTAGGTCGACTCTTTATCCATGAAGGTATTCCGACATTTGCCTTCTTCTTGCTGCCAATAGACAGTCCATTTTTAGTCAGAAATTTAATTAGTTCGACACTCGAAAGACACACTGTGTTGACATGGTATTTCTTATCCGTATACACAGATGCTTTTATTCCAAACAATTTGAACAAAATCCCACAGACGTATTTCGTGAATTTCTTATCGTCTACTAGGTTTAGAGAAATTTTCATCTGTTCTTTACTAAGATTTCCGTCACCGAGCAAAATGCCGAATAGCTCGGCTAGCTGAACCGATTTTGCTGGTATATGTAATTTTTTTCTAAGAACCGTTCCTGTCCCGGCATATCTTTCTGGATATAAAAGTCTTCTCATCTGTGAGGTTTTGCCACCCTTGATTCTGCCTTCTGGGGTCCCAGGCGAACCATGAATTTTTGATCTGATCCGGCTTGCTTCTTTCTGCCACTTTTTAGCATTCCACCATTCTTCTCGCTCTTCTACAATAATCGGAAGCGAGATATTGCTTAACAAGCTAAGCTGTTGCAATACATCTTTATTCCCTAACAGAACTTCTCTTTGCCAGTCGCGAAGGGTACGTGAACTGAGGCCGACTTTGGTGCCGACCTTTTCCCACGAGCAGGCAAGCTTGTTTTTCATATCTACCATAAATTTGTGTTGATCTCCTGGTTTAAAGACACATCTTGACATATAAACATTGTAACAAGGCTAGAATTACATTTCAATTACCAAGTAACCGACGCCTCCTCCGCCGAAACTGTCTAGGACACGATAGATACAGAACGGTTCACTAGTAAATGAAAGGCATC
>CAZDXN010000011.1:0-24891 GCA_964509695.1 uncultured Pseudomonadales bacterium
ATGACCAGGAAGTTGAGATAAAGGCGACTATCCGTGAGGTGACTTCGATGAGCGCACACGCGGATCAACCGAGACTGATGAATTGGCTCTCAAAAATAAAGGGGGTGACAAAGGTTTTCTTGACGCATGGTGAGGAATTGCCACGACTGGTCTTGGCAGAAAAAATAAGAAATGATCTGGGAATAGCGGATATTGTCCTGCCGGAAATGAATCAAACTGCGGAGCTGTAGACGTCATTGCGAGGAATGTACTCATGACGTGGCAATCTATATGGATTGCTTCGTGAATACACTCGCAATGACAAAGTAGTATATTAGGCAATTATGATTGAGGTGGTGTTTGATATTGAGACGATGAATTTGTTTGGAGACAACGGAGCGACGCTTCCGGAACATCTGGGAGTGTCAGTCGTTTCGGCTTACCGGAGAGAGACTGATTCTTTGGGGAATGAAAAAAGGGGGGAGATGAAAAGTTTTTGGGATAAATCAGCCAAAAATATTGATGGCGGGGAATTGGGGTTTGATGGATTGTGGTCGTGGCTGGCTGAAGCCGACCGGATCATAGGCTTTAATTCCTTGGGTTTTGATGTTCCGGCATTAGCGCCGATTTTTGCTCCAAATAATTTGTTCGAGCTACCCCACTTGGATATTTTAGACAAGGTTAGAAACGTCCTCGGTCACCGGTTAAGCCTGGACGCGATTGCCAAAGAAACCCTAGGGTATACCAAGATTGACGATGGGTTAAACGCGGTGCGCTACTGGAGAAGCCAGGACAGTGAAAGCATGGCAAAACTACGCAAGTACTGTGAGATGGATGTGGTGGTGACCACCGATGTCTATAAATACGGGCTGAAAAACAAAAAATTAAAATATAAAGACAAGTGGAATGAGCGACGAGAAGTGGAGGTAGACTTCTCTTACCCCAGAATCGAGGTGAAGCCTGAAATGCAAATGGGCTTGTTTTAGGGGTAAACTTGGATTAAAATACTCCAAGTATGGCAACATTTAATCTTACGAAGAGGGCGGATTACGGTCTGTCTATGTTATCACTGTTGGCGTCTCGTGGCAAAGGGGGCCGGGTGAGTCTGACCGAACTGGCCGGTAAAGGTCTCCCCAAGGCGTTTATGGCCCAAATTGCCAACAAGATGGTAAGGTCCGGGTTTTTGATATCAAAAGAGGGACGGGGTGGGGGCTATATCTTGACTGCTGAGCCGAAAGATATTCGCTTGAAGAGCGTTTTGGAGGCGATTGATGGGGATTTGGCACCGGTAACTTGTGTCAACAAACCGGGTCTGTGTTCGATGGAGGACAACTGTTCGCACAAAGGATTCATGTTACGCTTTACATATAACTTGGAGAAGATGATGGAAAAATATACAGTGGCTGATTTGATTTAATATGTCTCTTGAAATTTCTAATCTTTGGGTAAAAATTGAAGGTAAAGATATTCTGAAGGGGATAAGTTTTAAGATTGAGCCAGGAGAGGTGGTGGCGTTGATGGGTCCCAACGGAAGCGGGAAATCAACCCTAGCGTGTTCGTTGATGGGGCATCCGAACTACAGGATAGTTGGCAGTTTGCAGTCGGCAGTTGAGCAGCGATCGGTAATTAGTTTGGATGGGGAGGATATTACCAATAAGACGCCGGACCAGAGGGCAAAGGCGGGATTGTTTCTGGCGATGCAGTATCCGGTTTCAATACCGGGGGTGAGTGTGAGGGAGGCGCTGCTGGCGGCAATAAGATCGAGAACTCAAGAACTCAAGAACTCGAGAACTCAAGATGTGATGAGTGCTTTGGATTTGAAGAAATTGATTGAAAAAGAGGCGGGAGAATTGGCGATTGATCCGGAGTTACTGAAGAGAGGTTTGAATGAAGGGTTTTCCGGAGGAGAAAAAAAGAAGATGGAAATACTGCAAATGAGAATCCTGTCACCTAAATATACAATTTTGGACGAAACAGATTCGGGTCTGGATATTGATGCCCTAAAAATTGTGGCCAAGGGAGCGAATTATTTGGCAAAGAAGAAGAAAACAGGAATTTTGGTGATCACCCACTACCAAAGACTACTCTCGTACTTGAAGCCGGACAGAGTGTTGGTAATGAAGGACGGGGAGATAGTGCGGGAGGGGGGAATTGAGGTCGTCGAGGAATTGGAGAAAAGGGGTTATCAAACAGCGGGTAAAAGTGTCTAGGTTCGCCAAGATTGTTAAACTCGATCAGGATGCGGTCAAGTCTTTGTCCGAATCATATCAACTCGGACACCATGACGATATTACTTATGCGTACAGGTCGGAGAGGGGGTTGACGGAAAAGATGGTAGCAGATTTATCTACTCGAAAGGGAGAGCCGATTTGGATGAGAGATTTGCGACTTTCTGCTTTTGGTCTTTATCAAATGATGCCGATGCCGGGTTTTGGAGACGATCTTTCGGTAATCAATTGGGAAGAAATATATTATTATCTGGCACCGACCAAAAAAGAAAGCAAAACCTGGGAAGAGGTGCCGGACGCAATTAAGAGAACCTTTGATAAAATCGGAGTTCCAGAGGCAGAACAAGGGATGCTTTCCGGAGTGAAGGCGCAGTATGACAGCGAGGTGGTTTATGGTTCATTACGGAAGAGTCTCTCCAAAAAAGGAGTGGTCTTTTTGGGGATGGATGAAGGTTTGCGTCAATATCCCGAGCTGGTGCGCGAATATTTTTCAAAAATTGTTCCCTTGGCGGACAATAAACTAGCGGCACTGAATAGTGCGATGTGGTCGGGGGGATCATTTATTTATGTTCCCAAAAATGTAGAGGTGGGACTGCCATTGCAAGCGTATTTTCGAATCAATGCGGAGAACGCGGGGCAGTTCGAGAGAACTCTAATCATCGCCGATGAAGGGAGCAAAGTTCATTACGTCGAAGGGTGTTCGGCCCCGGTCTATTCTTCGGGATCACTTCACGCGGCGGTGGTGGAAATAATTGTCAAGAAGGGAGCCAAAGTTCAATATACGACAGTTCAAAATTGGTACAAAAATGTCTTTAATTTGGTAACAAAGAGGGCCTGGGTTGAAGAGGAAGGAGAAATGAGGTGGATCGACGGAAATCTAGGGAGTCGTCTAACGATGAAGTATCCTGCCTGTATCCTCGCAGGGAGAAAAGCGCGGGGAGAGACTCTGTCAATTGCGATGGCTGGGGCGGAGCAACACCAAGACGCGGGAGCGAAGATGATTCATCTGGCTCCAGAAACGACCTCTCAAATAATTTCCAAATCAATTAGTAAGAATGGGGGCAGGGCCACGTACCGGGGTTTGGTAAAGATAAACAAAGGAGCCAAGGGAGCCAAGAGTAAGGTGGTTTGCGACGCGCTGATTCTGGATTCGAAGAGCCGGTCGGATACTTATCCGACCAACATAATTTTGGAGAATGAAGTCTCGCTGGAGCATGAGGCGACAGTTTCGAAAGTTGGAGAGGATCAGCTGTTTTATTTGATGAGCCGGGGATTGCCGGAGCATGAGGCGGAGGCAATGATTGTGAATGGTTTCCTCGAGCCAATAATGAAACAAATTCCGCTGGAGTACGCTGTTGAAATGAATCGATTGGTTGAGCTGGAGATGGAGGGCAGCGTTGGCTAGCGCCAACGGCGGTGACACGGTGGCACAGTGACACGAATATGAAAAAACAAAAAGTTATCATCTTGGATAGGCCGGGGAGGAAGGAGTTGGTGGTAAATTTTGATAAGGAAGGCGAGGAAGTGGAGGTACTTGGACTGATTATTGCCGACCAGCCCGGAGATTACCATCTAAAAGTATTGGTGGACCATGCGGTTGGCAAGACATTTGGACGGGTGATGATACGGGGAATTGCGAAGAATGGGGCGAAGATTCAAGTTGAGGGGATGATCAAAATTGATAAGGGGGCAGACGGAGTGGATGATTTTTTGGAGATGAGATTGTTGCTATTGGACGGGAAGAGTCAGGCGACGGCTGAGCCAAAACTGGAGATTGAGGCCAACGACGTAAAGGCCAGTCATGCGGCGACGGTAGGACGGATCGATGAAGAGGAGCTGTTTTATTTGATGAGCCGAGGGGTGGACCGGGCTGGAGCGGAGAAATTGATCGTTGATGGATTTTTGAACCAAGTTGTGAGCAAAATATGGGATAGGAAAATAGCCCTGGAAGTTGGTAGAATCAGACTATGATTGACGTAAATAAGGTCAGGGCCGATTTTCCAATACTCGAGAGAAAAATCGGGGGGGCGCCCTTGGTATATCTCGATAGCGCGGCAACGAGCCAGAAACCGAGACAGGTTTTGGAGGCCATCAATGAGTTCTACACAAAACATAATGCCAATATTCACCGGGGTGTGCATACTCTCTCGGCGGAGGCGACCGGAATGGTGGATGAAGCTCGTGAGAAAGTAGCCAAGTTTATTAACGCCAGAAGCGAGGAGGTAATTTTTGTTCGAAATGCGACGGAGGGCTTGAATTTGGTGGCCTATTCTTGGGGGAGGGCAAATATCAAAAAGGGCGATGCGGTGGTGGTTTCGCTTCTGGAACATCACTCGAACCTAGTTCCATGGCAGGAAATATGCGAAGAGGTCGGAGCTCATCTGAGGGTGATTGAAATTGACGACGAAGGCAGGCTAATTTTGGATGGAGCGAGGACAACACAATTGACCGGAAAGATGACGGTGACCACTGGAGGGTTGGCCAGTCTTCTGGATGAAAAAGTAAAATTGGTGGCGGTGACGGCGGTAAGCAATGTCCTCGGAACGATTACGCCAGTAAATGAAATTGTGAAGATGATGAAGATAAAATCGCCGAAGGCAAAACTGTTAATTGATGGGGCGCAGTTAGTACCGCATATGCCGGTTGATGTGACGAAATTAGGAGCTGATTTTGTGGCTTTTTCGGGACACAAGATGCTGGGGCCAACAGGAAGTGGGGTACTTTGGGGGAGGAGAGAAGTCTTGTCGGAAATGAAACCGTTTCTTTATGGCGGCGATATGATCGGTGAGGTTCGCCTAGCGGGGACGAGCTTTGCGGGCTTACCCAATAAGTTTGAGGCGGGAACGCCGGATATTGCCGGAATTATCGGCTTGGGGGCGGCGGTGGACTATCTGTCTAACCTTGGTATGGAAAATATTCGGGAGCACGAGAAGGAGCTGATCAGCTATGCCTTAGGTAAAATGGAAAAATTGGAAAAGGAAGGCTTGGTGACGATTTATGGACCCCGTATAGCTCCGCACGGGGCAAGCGAGATTGATCGAGGAGGGGTGCTGACCTTCAATGTGGTTGGAGTGCACGCCCATGATGTTGCGCAGGTTCTCGATAAATATGGTATTGCGGTTCGTTCCGGCCAGCACTGTGGGGCGCCGATTGTGGAGAGATTTAAGGAGATGGCGATGGCCCGGGCCAGTTTTTATGTCTATACGACGAAGGAGGAAATTGATTTTCTGATCGAAAAAATTAGGGAAGTTCCAAAGGTATTTCAAATAGGAAGTTAAGAATCTAAGAAGTCATGAATTTAAGAATGGTGACAGACGCAAACGGTCGAGAATTGGATTTGATTGGTATTTTTGAGAAAAGTCATGGTAGAGAGTGTGTTGACGTGGATGGGTTTGCCTATTGGGAGTTTGATCAGCCTGAGAAAGTATTGGAACAGGTCGTCACTGAGGGCGAGATGTTTGGGTTTGTTTTGCATGGGGGGACAAATCGGATAAACGGGGAAATAATACCGAAAACGGCAAAAGATTTGATCAGAGAACAAGGTAGAAGACTGGCGATTTATGCAACTAACAATCCAGCTAAGGTAATGTTTTGGGCTTTGACGGGAGGAACTGGTGACCGGGGGAGAAAAGAGATTGGTGGAAGACTGAAGATTGATGACGACAAAAAAATCTCCTATGAAAATCTCAGATTTGTGGTTGAGAACAAGAGTCATGTCCGCGAAATGGGGTGGGTTTATATATTTGAAAATAGCGGTTGGGAATATTCTTTGGGAGAATATCTGTCGTATGAATCAAAAACTCCTGTTGCAATAATTAAGATAAATCGAAACGACTTCAAATACCCGATTGAAGTGGCGCCGATAGCTCGGGAAAATATACAAGTAAAATAAGAGGAATGGACTATAAAGAAGAAATCATTGATCACTATAAACATCCGCATAATTTTGGAGATTTGGAGGACCCGAAAATTACGGTTCGAGAAAATAATTCTTCCTGCGGCGATTTGGTGGAAGTACAGGCAAGAACTCAAAAACTCAAGAACTCAAAAACTCAAAAAATGGAAACAAGAATTCAAATAATAAAATGGCGTGGGGTGGGGTGCGCGATTTCGACAGCCGCGGCGAGTATGCTTTCTGATAAAGTGGTGGGAATGGGAAAAAAAGATTTGGAAGAATTCGGAGAAAAAGGAGTGATAGAGCTTCTGGGGGGAGAAATAAATGCAGGTAGAATGAAGTGCGCGACCTTGGCGTACAAGGCGATTAGAAAACTATTTGAAAATGCCCCAAATACTTAACGCCAAATTAACTAAGAAAGAAAATTTAGCCGGTAGCTATTGGCTGTTTTCTTTGGAATTTCAAAATCCTTATGATTTCTTGGCTGGCCAGTATGTCAGCATCAAGGTGGCGCCGGACGGGACCCGCCGGTCATATTCAATTGCCTCTCCCCCTGATGGGAAAACGATTGAGCTTTTGATAGATGTTTCTCCCGGAGGGATGGGTAGTAAGTATTTTCTTTCATTAAATGAAGGTGATGTGGTGGAGGCGTTGGGGCCGGTGGGAATATTCACTCTGGCTACAAAGAATCCGAAACCGAATAGAATGTTTATCGCCACCGGAAGTGGAATCGCCCCGTTTCGAGCCATGACATTTGATTCGCTGCGCAAGAAGACGGCTTTGGGGGAGGTGCGGTTGTTGTGGGGGATGAGACACGAAGAGGATCTTTTTTGGCAGGAGGAGTTTGCCCAATTGAATCGGGACTACGCCAATTTTTCGTATCAGATAGTATTGTCAAAGCCGACAGAAAATTGGCACGGAGAGAGTGGTCATGTGGAGGATTGTCTACGAAAAGGATTCATGGCTGAAGAAAGGGCTCTGGCAACTTGGGAATTTTTCCTTTGCGGGGGCCAAGAGATGATTATGGAGACGGGGGGGTATTTGGCGAGCCAAGGGGTGACAAAGGAGAATATTCATTTTGAGAAATTCTTCTAAGAATTGGACTAATTGGGCCAATTCGGTTAGGATTTAAAGATGGCGGATATTCAATATACGGTTGGGAGTGAGAAGAAACCAGTAAAAACAAAATACCAGGTAAGGGTTATCAATGATAAGTGCATTGGGGCGGCCAGTTGTGTGGCAGTCGCGGCAATGACCTTCCGGCTAAATGACGCTAACAAGGCGGATATTATCGATCAAGACGGGAATGTTGATACCGAGAAATTACTGGCAGCCCAGAGCTGTCCCACTTCGGCGATCGAAGTAATTGACGTTGAGACAGGAGAGAGGATTTGGCCAAAATAATATGGAGAATTGGAGATCAATATTGTTGGTGTTTGGTGGGAGTGTTTTGTTGGTGGTTTTGATGGCGATTGGTTTGTCAAAAGTTTCCGGAGGCGGGGCGGGGACAATTAAGGTATCGGTTGAGGAACTGGTGAATGGGGCTAGATGGGTGGTGACCACGCCGACAGCTTTGCAGTCAGGCGGGCAGGCGAAGGTGACGGTAGTGGAGTTTTCGGATATTCAGTGCCCGGCGTGCAAGGCGACCGAGCCGATAGCGGTGGAACTTCGGAAAATGGCTGGAGTGAAGTTTGTCTATCGCCACTTTCCCCTGATCACGGTCCACAAAAATGCCTGGAAAGGATCTCGGGCACTCGAAGCGGCGAGAATGCTCGATAAAGGTTGGGAGATGATGGGGGTGATGTTTGATAAACAAACTGAATGGTCTGATCTGGGGAGCCCCGAGGACACCTTCGCGGGATATGCGGTGAGTTTGGGACTAGATGAGAAAACTTTCAATGATAAACAAAAGGGGGATGAAACTGACAAATTAGTGGGTGAAGATAGCAGTTTCGGGAACCGGCTTAAACTTTCGGGGACACCCACTTTCTTTGTGAACGGGGAGCAGGTGGGTTCGGCTTATGTTCTGGATAAGGTCAAAAGTTTGTTGAAATAAGATGACCATAGGATTACCGGCTCTGACAACGGCGGCCTTGATCAATGGAATTAACCCGTGTGGAATTGGAATGATGATCACCTTTTTGGGATATCTGCTGGTGTTTGGAACACCAGAGAACTCAAGAGCTCGAGGAATCAAGAACCTGCCTGCCGGCAGGCAGGACTCAAGAATTTTAACGGCGGGGGTGGTGTATATTGTGTCGGTTTTTGTGACTTATTTGTTCATTGGTTTAATTTTTTATAGTTTGGCTTTTTATTTGCAGCGTCTCTGGTTAGCGGTGGTCTTTAAATATCTGATGGGAGGAGCCGTCCTCATCGCGGGCTTGATTCAGTTGAAGGACGGAGTTTGGCCCGACTCCCCGATTCACCTGCGGATGCCAAACTTCGGAGGAAAAAAAATAAGCCAAATGATGGAAAAGATGAGTTTGCCAATGGCCGCCTTGGTGGGGATAGCGACGACGGCTTTCGCCACACCCTGTATGCTGCCGCTTTATGTGGGGACGGCGAGTTTGTTAGCCAATTCCGGCCTGCCAATAGGGGTGGTGCTAACTTATTTCCTGTATTACAACCTAGTTTTTATCTCGCCGCTGATTTTGATTCTCGTGGTGATGTACAAGGGGAAAGATGTTGTGGCTATGAAAGAGTTGGAACATAAATACGGGCGCTGGATGAGACTGCTGATGGGAATTTTGTTGGTAATAGTTGGCTATTTGATAATTTTCCGCTAACATAAGCATATGACAGGTAAACCAATAGGAGAGCCAACTTCAGAATTAAGGAAAGTTGAGGATAAAATCAGGTTTCGATCGCTGCGCGAACTTCCAGGAGAGAAGATGTTGGCTGAAGGGATTACTCCGCCTGATTTTGTTCCTGATGCGACAATAACCAAGGGGGATTATCTATTGGTGATATATGATCCGGAGAAGCGGACCGCCTTGGCGTCATTGAAACTTGATTGGCTGAACGAACCCGATGCCCCGCTTGACATCTTAGAATTGACGAGAGATGTTGGGTCAAGAATTGACGAATCTAGATTGGGATACAAAGTGGGAGACTACTATGTTGAGGAGGGGAAATTAAACGGTGTTGAGGTAAATGATGCTCATGACCTAGGGGTTGATTATAGTTCTGCCTATAAGGCAAGTCCTGATTTAGATATTGATTGACGGGGGGAGTAAAATCAAGGTATGGATGACGTTGACTGGCGTTAGTACCTCACCTCTCGCAGTAGCGAGTGTCCTCTCCTATTTTAGGAGAGGGGAACGGGGAAAAGTTGTTGGAAGGAGGTGATTAGGATTGGATATTGCGGATAAAAACAAGCCGGCAGTAGCAAAGGTCTTTGTTTATTTGTCGGTGGTGTGTGCCATCTTGGCGATAATTGGGGCGACGGGGAACGATCTGTTTTTGGCGAGTACGCAGTGGCTTTTAGTTGGTATAATTCTCTCCATCTGGGGAGTCTACCTGTTAGTAGAAGCCTATTTGAGAACAAACCGCTGATGATAAATTTGGAACAGAAGATCAGAAACTCGTTAAAGAAAGTCCTCGACCCGGAACTACGGATAAATATTGTCGACCTTGGTCTCGTCTATGATGTCCGTGAAGAAAACGGCGAGGTCGAGGTGGAGATGACCCTGACCAGTCCGGGATGTCCGTTGGCGGGGGTGATTGACGCGAGAATCAAAGAAGTCGTGGGGAAGATCAAAGGGGTAAAAAATATAACCGTGGAGATTATCTGGGACCCGCCTTGGACGCAGGAGATGATGTCTGATGAGGCAAAAGCGGAACTAGGATTTGACTGATGTGATATAGTTTGTTCACTATGGCTGCACAAATTCGAAAAGAACTGGAGGTAGAGAGAAGATTTGCCATTTTTCATCAAAAAACAGAAGATGAGTTGGAGAAGGGAATTCTGATGGAGCTTAGCGATGCTTTTGATCGAGAGTTAGCGTTTGAGAGAAGAGTCACTGCACTGGAGACATATTTGGGAATCCAGTATTACTTACATCTGCAAAGATTAGGGAGGGCGACGGACCCTCAAGAAGAGAACAATGAGGCGGAGTTGGTGAACCGGTTTTCTGGTGTCTTTTCAGATAGTGAACATTTGTGGCAATATCTGTACCGATATTGCGGTAACAGCGCGGATGAATACTTTGATCGGGAACGGATCAAGGAATCGGAGAATTGGAGTAATCTCGCGGGTGAAATAAAAAGACAGCTATTAAGGTGAGAATAATTGTGGAAGCGAACTACGGAGGATTTGCTTTGGAGTAGAAACTGGGGTTTGACTGATTATCGTCATTCCCGCGTAAGCGGGAATCTATCCAAATAGATTCCGGGTCAAGCTCGCCTCGCTGCGAAGCGGGCCCGGAATGACACGTTCCCGACTGGATCGCCACGCGGATACGCTCGCGATGACAATATAGGGAATGGGTACTGTAAAATATGGGTATGAAAATAATATTGGGGGCGGATCATGGGGGGTTTAAGCTAAAAGAGGAAATAAAGGAGTGGTTGGTTTCCGAAACCGTGCCTGCCGGCAGGCAGGAATATGAAGTGGCCGATGTGGGGGCTACGGGGTTGGACCCTGAAGATGATTTTGTCGAGTACGCCGAAGCGGTAGCTGAGGCCGTAGCCGGGAATGACGATACTCGGGGGATATTGTTTTGCCGGAATGGCTACGGGATGATGATCGCGGCGAATCGGTTTCAGGGAGTGCGTTGTGGAGAAGCGTTTGATGTGGCGGCGGTAAAAAAAGGCAGAACTGATGATGATATTAATTGCCTATCAGTGCCGTCCGACTACATCAAAGACGGCGAGGTCAAGAAAATGATTGAGGTGTTTTTGAAAACTGAATTTAGCGGCGAGGAAAGATACAAAAGACGTTTGTGGAAGCTGGAGATGTTGGGTGGCGGAGGTACCATGCCTGCCGGCAGGCAGGGTTGTTGTGGCGGTGGGTGTGGAAATAGTTGAATTGTGAGATAATCCTGTTATGTCAGAAAGATCAACCTTGTTAGATAGATTGAATCCAATTACAGCCGCGGAAAGAAGGGGAGAAGAGAGGGGTTCATTGGAGACGCGGAAAAAGATAATCGAGGGGCAATTACCTATAATTGTCAGCATCACAGATAGACTAGGGGAACTTCAGCGGAATTTAGACGAAGGTCATCGTATTGGTTTTGGTTCGGGGGAAAGAGACAAAGTGGAAGCAGATGAAAAGTTTTTTAGCATAATGTTACGTAGACTGGAACAATCCCTAAAGATCGATGTTGGTGATCATTTAAGCGGGCGATATCCTGGCGATAGATTTGAGTACACTATTAGTAGTCATTACTATAATCCAGATATAGAAGGCATAAGTTTAGGAGATTTGGTTGAGGTAGTAACGGTGAAAATTAGGGATAATGGTTTGTGGTCACAGGCGGCTGAAAGTGGGCGATTTGTCGTATACCAAAAAGGTGAGATTAAATTGGTAATGACTGGGAAGGAACTTAATAAGAGATAGGGCGGTGGGTAAGAGTAGGTTGATCTAGGATCTCTATCCAAATAGATTCCGGCTCGGATGCCGGAATGACAAAATAGATTGTCACATCGCATTCGCTCCTCGCAATGACAAGTCCTTGTTCTGGCGACGAGGTATGGATGCTGATAGAATGATTTCATGGTTACAGTGATTCCGGCGATAATGCCAAAGAGTTTGGGGGAATTGGAAGAACAACTGGCAAAAGTTTGGTCGTTTGCTCCCCGAGTCCAGCTGGATGTGATGGACGGGATTTTTCGCCCCGAGAAGACTATCAGTCCGGAGTTGTTGAACCAGATCGATACCATTGTGACTTGGGACGTACATTTGATGGTGGATCAACCGGAGAAGTGGATTAAACAATGCGTGATGGGTGGAGTAGACCGGGTTTTCGGTCAGGTAGAGAAGATGGCTGACGTGACGGCCTTTGTCGCTGACGCCGAAGCGGAGACGATGGCGGTGGGACTAGCCTATGACATTGATACTCCTCTGGACGGCCTGGAGGAGGTAATAAACGATCTTGACGCGGTCCTACTGATGAGTGCTCCGGCGGGGGCTCAGGGTCGTGAATTTGACGAGCGGGTACTCGCCAAAATTAAGCAAGTTAGGAAAATGAACAAGAGGATTCCAATCGTGGTCGACGGCGGGATTAACGAGGAGAAAATGAAGGAGTGTCTGACGGCAGAGTGGGCGGAAGAGATCGAAGAGGACGAACTGAACCGGTCGACGATGGGCATTGAGTTTGTGGTGGGGAGTCACCTTCTGAAAGCGGAGAATGTGGAAGAGGAACTTAATCATTTACGGTTAATGCAAGAACATGTTTAAGAGGATCAAGGCGGTGTCACTTTTTGGTTTTGCCAGTGCCGAGCCCGAGAGCGAACTGTACCGCTCGGCTTTTGAAGTAGCCAAAAAGATCGCTGAAAATGGTATCGAAGTAGTTAATGGGGGCGGGCCGGGAGTGATGAGGGCGGCGACAGATGGAGCTCACGCTGGTGGTGGCAGGGCGGCGATTGCGACGTTCTATCCGAAGTTTATTAATCACTTTGAGGGGAAAGATAAATTGAATGAGGCGGACAAGGAGATTATTGAGAATAATTATTTGGATCGAACCTTGAAACTATTGGAGTTGGGGAATGCCTATGTGATATTCAACGGGGGGACGGGGACTCTGTCTGAGTTCGGGATGGCTTGGGGTCTGGCATATCTTTATTTTGGTCACCACAAGCCGTTGATTCTTTATGGCAGCTTTTGGCATGAGATTATGGAGAGCTTGGTATCCAACATGATGATCGCCCAACAGAGGCCGGAGTCACTGAAGGTCTATAAAATTGTGACGACACCGGAGGCGGTGATCGAGGCTCTTTTGGAACATGAGAGATATCTGGAAAATAATCCTGAAGAGATTCACGCGCCGTCCCCGAACGGAGAAAATGCGTTTCTGGACTAAGGCCGAGTACGGGCGGTGACACAGTGGCACGGTGACACAGTAGCACAGTAGAATGAATCTATGCCATCTGATTTTTTTCGTTTGACCGAGAAAGCGAGTTTGCTGCGTGCCGAGGTGGTGAAGACGCTCACCAATGCCGGGACGGGACACTCGGCTGGACCTCTGGGGTCGGCAGATTTCTGGACGGTACTTTATTTGGGAAATCTAATCAATTACAGGGTTGATGAACCATGGTGGGAGGAGCGGGATAGAGTGGTTCTTTCTGCCGGACATTACTGCCCGATTCTTTATGCGGTTTTGGCCGAGGCGGGGTTTTTCCCAAAAACAGAACTGGCAACGTTACGGCAATTAGGGTCGAGATTGCAGGGGCACCCGGTAGTAAAAATGTTGCCGGGAATAGAAACGTCGAGCGGGCCTTTGGGGCAGGGGATTAGCCAAGCGGTGGGGATGGCTTTGGCGGCGAAGATGGACAATAAAAAATGGCGGGTAATTTGTTTTATGGGCGATGGCGAGCAGGACGAGGGACAGGTCTGGGAGGCGTACTTGTGTGCCGCCAAGTACGGACTGTCGAATTTGACGGTGGTGATCGATAGAAATAATATTCAGATTGATGGACATACTGAAAATGTGATGCCATTGGGGTCTCTGGCGGCAAAACTATCAGCGTTTAATTTCAACGTGATTGAGGTCGATGGCCATAGTATGACGGACATTGCCGAGGCGATGGGGAGAGCCAAAGTGACTTTTGAAAAACCGACGGCGATAATATTGACGACAACGCCGGGGAAGGGGGTTTCCTTTATGGAGAACGATCCTTCCTGGCACGGCAAGGTCCCAAGTCCAGCGGAAGAGATCTTGGCATTAGCAGAGCTGAGAAGACAATGATTAATACGGAGATGTTTTTGATTGAGGATTTGAAAAAGTCAGAGATGAGGGCGATGCGGGATGGTTATGGGGAAGGATTGGTCGAGGCGGGGAGGAGAAATTCGGAAGTCGTGGCATTGTCTGCGGATTTGACCGAGAGCACCAGAACGGATTTGTTCAGGGCGGCGTTTCCGGATAGATTTTTGGAAATGGGAATCTCGGAGCAAAATATGATGGGGGTGGCGGCGGGAATGGCGGCGACGGGGAAAGTTCCATTCGTAAATTCGTTCGCCTGTTTTTCGCCGGGAAGGAATTGGGAACAGCTACGGATTAGTGTTTGTCTGTCGGGGAACAACGTGAAGATCATTGGCGGTCACGCTGGAGTTGGCAATGGGGCAGATGGGGGGAACCAGCAGATGTTTGAAGACATCGCCCTGACTCGGGTACTGCCAAATATAACTGTGGTAGTTCCAGCCGATTATGAACAGGCCAAAAAGATGACCTTGGCAATAGCCGATTTTCATGGACCGGTGTATATGAGAATGACCAAACCGAAACGGGAGGTGATGACGACTGGCGGAACACCATTAACAATCGGAAAAGCCCAGGTGTTTCGCACCGGGAAAGAGGTAACGGTCTTGGCCTGCGGGGCGATGGTTTTTGAAGCATTAGCGGCGGCAGAGGAGTTGGCGGGAAATATTGACGTCGAAGTCATCAACGTCCACACGATCAAGCCGTTGGATAAGGAGACGGTGTTGAGAAGTGTTTTGAAAACTGGAAAGGTGGTTACGGCAGAGGAGCACTCGATCATTGGGGGCTTGGGGGGGGCGATTGCGGAACTACTCGGCGAAGAATTACCAACTAAGATGAGAAGGGTGGGGATGAGAGACCGGTTTGGAGAAAGCGGTGAACCGGAAGAGTTGTTGGTAAAGTATGGTATGACTAAGGACGAAGTTATCAAGGCGATTAAACAACTAAGATAAAAAATGGAAGGACAAGGTGAAGGAACTAGAAGGCAAGTTCCTGAGAATATTAGTGAGAGAAGACAAAACTATTTAATCTCGGAAAGAGCGAGTCTTGATTTATCGGGAATTTTGACAGCGGTGATGGAGGGCGATCAGATAGCGAAGGAATCGAGATTGAAGGCAAGTGTCTATTCTAAAAAAGAGATTCAGAGTGAAACTACGGGTTTAGGGATGGATGAAGTTTTGAAACTCGCTAAGGAAAAAGGTTGGAGGGTGGCAATATATAATCCCGGGGTAGCCTGGACGGGCAACCAATGGGCAGATAGGGAGGTCAGGGATAATCCTTTTTTCAGGGCGCCGTCAATTAAGGAGATTTTAAAAAGATTCATATCAAGGGAAGAAGCAACGGAAGAAGAGGCAAAATCGGCGGCGCTCGACTTTTTGGCCGAAGGCGACTTCGATCTAGCCGTCACCTTTGATCCGTTGACGGAGAAGGGCCAGGTATCTTCTTTGCGGGCCGATATGCTTGCCAGGCGGGAAACGATAAAGAAGGTGGGAGAGAGGCTGGGTGAGGGTAAACTTGAAATTGTAAGTTGGAGTAATGGTGCCTTTAAGGAGTTTCAGATCCACAGAGCGGCGTTTGAGGTAATTGCCACCGAATCGCCAGACAAGATGGGGGTATTTAAAACTACTGAGGAGGCCAGGGAATATGTGGGTTTACATGGTAAATACCGGGTGGACCTTCTGTTGGGCGGCGCACCAGCAGACCGAACGGAACTGGCAACACCGTTCAAGTTGACATCGGAAATTCCTCTAATCAAGACTGTCAATGTATCGGGGCTCAAAGCTATCAACTGGTTAATCGGTGTGGCAGGTGAAACGCCGAGTAAGTATATCCCTGAAACCTTACGTCGAATGGGGACTAAAGTATTGGAAATGGGGCGGGGGCTGCGAGTGAGTGACATTGAGGCTGGTAATCTTGATGACTTACAAAATAAGATGAAGGGTTTGTTTGGGGAAGCGCGGATTCTGGCACTGGCTGACACATCAGGCTCGGTGGTAGATAGTAGTAGGCAATATGTGGGTGACGACTTAAGAGTGATCTATGGCGACAAGGCAATAATGATTGAGACGCATGATAATAAGCCTCTTCCAAAAATACAGGGGGTAGCGACTACCCTTTCTTATGAACAAAGTCTGGCTCAGCATGGCGAGTTAAAGAGGTACGGGGTTTTGGCAGTAATGAGAAGGACGGTTGATGAAATAAGAAAAGGTACTTTTGATAAGATTAAAAATGAGCAAGAAAGGTTTGTGGTGGTTGATCCGGAGGCACAGATCTATGAGCAGAAAAAAGGAACCAGATTGAGACTTAATCCGTTGCCAAAGTTGGGAAGCTAGTAAACCTCTCTGGTTAACTGGTAGGATGGAGGTATGGTAGATAATCTGATATTGGAGAGAAATGGGCGGGTGATGCTTTTGGCCTATGATCAGGGATTTGAACACGGACCGGTCGATTTTGATGAAAAAAGTGTTGACCCAAATTATATTCTCGACATTGCCCGTTCCGGTCTTTTTACCGGAGTAATTTTTCAGGAGGGGGTGGCGGCTAAATATTATCCTTCGGCAAGCTCAGGACAGGCTGGGTTGCCACCCTTGATAGTGAAACTGAATGGGAAGACGTCATTTCAGGGGGAGGAGCCGTTGTCACTGCAATTGTGTACCGTCGACAAGGCGATTGAGTTGGGGGCCGCGGCGGTTGGATACACTATTTATGTAGGGAGTGAACATGAAGAACAGATGTTAACTGAATTCTCACGAATTGAGGATGAGGCTCATGCGAAAGGACTAATCGTAATTGCCTGGATGTATCCGCGGGGGAAAAAGGTAGAAGGGAAACAGACAACCAAAGAAACATTGGCTTATGCCGCTCGTTTGGGGATGGAGCTGAATGCCGATTACGTCAAGATCGCTTATTCCGGGGATGTTGAGAGCTTTAAGTGGGTGGTGGCCGCGGCCGGAAAGACCAAGGTTTTGGCGCAAGGAGGGAAGAAAATGGCTTGGCCGGAATTGGAAGCGGAAGTGAATGGGGCGCTGACGGCGGGAGCAGCCGGGATTGCCGTTGGAAGAAATGTTTGGCAAGACCCGGATCCAAAGGAAATATCCAAGAAACTAGCGGAATTGATATTTGTATGAAGAAAGTGCTTTGTGTCGGTTCGGCGGTGATGGATATTCTGGTGCAGTCTGCGGACTTTCGGGTGATGAAAAATCATCAGGTTTCTGGGGGAGTGGCTCTGTGTGAAGTCTATGGGGGAAAAACTGAGGCGCAAAATATCTCACTGCAGACAGGGGGGGCGGGGACAAATGTAGCAGTGGGTCTCTCTCGTTTGGGCCTTGTCAGTGCGACTTTGGCCCGGGTTGGCGATGACTGGATGAAAGATTTGGTGCTGAATGATTTGAAAAGCGAGGGGGTTGACATTAGTATGGTTCAGATTGGGAAAGGAGAAAAGACGGGGATGTCGGTGGTGTTGGTGGCAGATGACGGCGGTCGGTCGATAATTACCTACCGAGGGGCGGCGAAGGATTTGAATTCATCGGAGATGGATTGGGGAAAAATTTCCGGAGCCGATTGGATACAGATTGCCGCTCTGGGTGGAAATATGGCTTTGGTGGAAGATCTGGCGAGTTTCGCCAGGAAGGAAAAAATATTGGTTGGCTGGAATCCGGGAAAAGGAGAACTCTCGCAAAAAGAAAGAGTACTTCGAATTTTACCCAAGATCGACCTTCTGATTCTAAATCGAATGGAGGCGGCCCAATTGGTACAGCAGTCGTATGAAGAGATGAAAGAAATGGCAGTGAAAATAAGTAACTTCGAGGTAAATAGAGTGGTGATCACGGACGGGAAGCGGGGGGCCGGAGTGATAGCGGGGGGAGTATGGACATTCGCACCCGCCTTTAAAACAAAATCGGTCGATGATACCGGAGCCGGAGACGCCTTTATTGCCGGCATGGTGGCGGGAATTTTGGGCGGCAAAGATTTGGCCACCAGTCTGAAAATGGGTTTGGCGAATGGAGCCAGTGAGGTAACCGACTTGGGTGCCAAGACAGGACTGCTTCGTAAGAACGAGATGACTAGGTGGCTTCGGAGGAGATTAAAAATTATCGAAGAGAAAATTTAAACATGCAATGCGTTTGACAAATTGCATTATTTTGTGATATATTGATTGCAATGACATATATAGCCACGATTACAGATAGGGGTCAGCTAACGATCCCGGCAGAGTTATTTCGGAAGTCGAACCTGAAAAGAGGGGGAAAAGTTATCCTGTCGATTGATGGTGACCAAATAAAGATGCAAACCTCTCTCGATTTGTTAAATAAATTAGCAGGGAGCGTGAAAGTGCCTGACCATTTGCGCGGAAGGGACATTGATGAGATTATCGAGGAGGCGAAAATGATTCATTTTCGGAAAAAAGGCTCGATGGCATGAAATCTATCTTTGTTGATACAAATGTATTTTTGAGACTGATTCTTGGCGACGTGGCTCCGCAAACAGAGAAAGCGAAGAAGATTTTCAATGAGGCGATTGCATCCAAGGTGAAATTGTATACTTCGATCGTTGTTGTGTTTGAAATTTATTGGGTATTGAAGAGTTTGTATGATTATTTTGGAAACGATTTGAGACAGAAATTAATTGAGGTAATGCAATTGACAGTTGAGTTTGAAAATTATGAATTGCTGGTTGAGGCTATAAGCCAAATGGACAAATACAATTTCGATTTAGAGGATTCTTATAATTTGAAATTTGCAAAGAATAAAGAGATTGATGAGTTCGAGACGTTTGATCAGAAATTGTTGAAGAAGTTTAGTAAATGAGGCGGTGATATAGTTAAGGCATGAGTAATTCAGGTTCTTTTAAAGTGGCGGTGGTGGGGTGCGGCAAGGTGGGAATGACGGCGGCGTATGCGATGATGCTGTCGGGGACGCCGACGGAGATCGTCCTTTTTGACCGCAACAAAGATAAGGCAATGGGAGAGAAGCTGGATTTGGAACACGCACTGTCCTTGCTCTCGGGGTATGTAAGTATTACGGCGACGGATAATTATGCTGATCTTTCTGAATCAAGATTAATCGTCTATTCGGCAGGAGCGGCACAGCAACCGGGGCAAACGCGGTTGGACTTGGTTAACACCAACAAGAAGATACTCGAAGAAGTCTTGCCAAAAATTAATCAGGCAGCACCAAAAAGCGTCATCTTAATCGTCGCCAATCCGGTGGATGTTTTGACATTTTATGCGCATAAAATATTGGGAACCACGCCGACAGCTTCGCAGTCAGGCGGGCGGGTTTTCGGATCCGGGACAATGTTGGATACGGCTAGGCTCCGCTTCCATCTCTCGGAAACCTTAAAAATCAATCCCCACAGTATTCACGCTTATGTTTTGGGAGAACACGGAGACAGTTCTTTTCCGGTTTTTGCCAATACGACGGTGGGAGGACAGAAGTTGTTGGAAGTACCGGGGATATCTGAAGCGGTAATTATGGATGCGTACCAAAAGACAAGGGAAGCGGCCAATAAAATAATTGAGGCCAAAGGGGCGACCTATTATGCCATTGGAGTAGTGGTGATGAAAATAATGCAGGCGGTGTTTTCTGACAGCAAGACGGTTTTCCCGTTGTCGGTACCTTTGGACAACTATCTAGGGTTTTTCGGTGTGGCCCTGTCGGTGCCGTGTATCTTGGGTGAGAATGGAGTGGAAAAAATTTTGGCGGTGGATTTGTCGCCTACCGAGAAGGCGGCATTAGAAAAAAGCGTGGCGGCTTTGAAGCCATATTGCGAATAAAATGGATCACGAAGAACCCAAACAATTGAAGTTGAATCCGAAGGACCCGCCGAAAGCTACGCAATTTGGCGGGCAGGGAAAAAAGGAAAAAGACCCCAAGGGGAATAAGTGGGTGATTTTGGCGATCCTCGTCATTAGCGTTGTGGTCAGCTTGGTTTTTTACTTTTCCGGAAGGCGCCCTGAGAAGACAAATTCAAATCAGGATAATCCGTTGGGAGGACAAAAGGTTTACCAGTTTTAGAGGATTTGTCCGCTGATTGGTGGGTTTGGTGTTGGGGTGGCCTTGGCTCGCTCCTCAAGAATTTTTTTGACTTCTTCTGGGTTGCAGGCGGTTTTGGGCTCGCTACCTTTGGTGAAGTACTCCAAGCGACTGGGGCAGCCAGAGCAAGTCAGACTGCCGGTGACGGTGCAAATATTGACTTTGATCAGAGTGTTGGGGATGGCGAAGGCGGTATTGTGAGTATTGTTTTTGAGAAGACTGGTCATAATTTGCGACCAGATCGGGGAGGCACCGGTGACGCCGGAAGCGACGCGGCTCATGGGAGAATTGTCATTGTTGCCGACCCAAGTAGCAACAAGATAGTCGGGGGTGTACCCGATAGTCCAGTTGTCTCGAAGGTCGTTGCTGGTGCCGGTTTTTACTGCCACCTTGAATGGAGAAAGATTGAGAACCGAACGGTAACCAAAGGCGGCGGCACGGGCAGAATTGTCGGAGAGAATGTCGTTCATGAAAAAAGTGGTTTCCGGTTTGAGAACGGTTTTGGTCTGGCAAGGCAGACCAGAAAGGCACTGGTCGAATGGGACGATTTTGCCGGTGACGTCTTCGATTTTGATGATGGGATTTAATGGAATTCGGGTGCCGTTGTTGGCGAGGGTGCCATAAACAATTGCCATATCGGTCATCTTTACTTCGGCACTGCCGAGAGTGAGGGCTAGACCGTATCGGTCCGGTTCGTTCCAGGTGGTGATACCCATGTCGCGGCCAAGGGCGACCATGTTGGCGACGCCATTCTTGGCAAGAAGGAGGACGGCGGGAATATTGTAGGAGTTGGCGAGAGTATAGCGGACCGGAAGAGTGCCGTGGAAACGACCGTCATAGTTTTTGGGGGTCCACAGACCTGAGCCGGGGAGGTTGAAACTGATGGGTTCATCTTTGAGGAGAGTATTGGGAGTAGCCCCCTTTTCAAAAGCGAGGGCGTAGTTCACCACTTTGATGGAGGACCCCGGCTGACGAAGTGAAGTGGTCAGATTTACCTGGCCGTCGTGACTGATATCGAAATAGTTTCTGGAGCCAACCATGGCAAGAATTTCTCCAGAGTTGGGGCGGGTGATTAGAACTGAGCCGTTGCCCACATTCATGCCGGAAAGATGATCAAGCTCCTGATTGAGAATGTTTTCGGCCTTTTTTTGAAGATCCAAGTCTAGTGAGGTAGTGACTTTTAGACCACCATGGCTGACCAACTCTTCGCCGTATTGGTCAACCAGAAGATCGCGGACGTACATGACGAAGTGGGGGGCGTTGATTTGAATCTTGGGCGAGATGAATTCTAGCTTTGTACTGGCGGCCTGATCGGATTGACCCTGATCGATGTAGCCGTCTTTGACCATTTGACTTAGAACTAGGTTTTGTCTGACGAGAGCGAGAGTTGGGTTAAGAAAAGGTGAGTATTTGCTGGGGGCTTTGGGGAGACCGGCCAAGAAGGCTGCTTGGGGAAGAGATAAGTCCCGCGCGTCGATACCAAAATATTGATTGGCGGCCTCCTGAATTCCGTAGGCAGGACCACCGAAACCGACTTCGTTAAGATACATCTCGAGGATTTGGTCTTTGTCGTAGACGCTTTCAACCTCAATGGCGAGGATGAGTTCCTTGATCTTTCGTTGCCAAGTTTTTTCATTGGTGAGGAGGGCATTCTTGACTAGTTGTTGGGTGATGGTGCTCCCCCCTTCGATTTTTTGTTTGGCGAGGTTGTGGTAAGTGGCTCGGATGACGGAGGAAATGGAGAACCCGGAATGATGATAAAAACCATTGTCTTCGATGGCAAGGAAAGCTTCCTTGACGTAGGAGGGGAGTGAGCTTAAGCTAACGGGAGTGCGGTTTTCGTCTTGGTAAATTTTGAAAAGAAGCTGACCGTTTCGATCCAGAATTTGGGTGGTTAGTTTCTGAGAACGGTCCTGGAGCTGATAGGGAGAAGGGAGTCCGAGAAAGATCTGGATGTAAAGATAATAGGTCCAGCCGGTGATTAGGAGCAGGGCGATAATGATTCGAGGTGAAGGAAGGCGACGAATTGAGATATGTTTCTTCGGACGGGGCCGGTAGAGAAGCGAAGTAAAAAAATTGTCCAAAGGAAGAAGGAGTCTCTCAATAAGAAGAACCACAAAAACAAAGGCGGTGAAAAGGAAGATAAAAAGTTGAAAGAAAGGCTGGCCAATCTTGGAGAGAAGCTTCATCGTGGCTGATTCTACCAACACTAGAGGCTATTATCTAGAGTCAGCCAAAGATTGGTATAGGGAAGCTCGTAGCCAACCGCCCAGATCGCCAACCCGGCAAGTTTGGCTTGATGGACAAATTCGATCTTTAGTTTTAGGGAATTATCGTCTTCGTAATGGATTTGGTAGGTATTGCCGTCTTTGGTGTAGGAGAGGTAGGGAGTAAAAGTCGTGCCAGACCAAGTGGCGGATAGGGAGCTTTCAGAGTTATTATCCAGAAGTTCCCGGACTCTTTTGTAGGTCGCGGTCAGACCGGTTTGGGGGTAGGTTCGGGCGAGGAATTGAGTATCAACGGTTTGCCATTCGTATCCATAAAAAGGAACCCCGAGGATGACTTTGGAGGGAGAAACAAGTTTGGTGATATCACCAATGCTAGTGATGACGTCGTAGTCCAAACAATTATCAGTTTTCAGTTTCCAGTTTTCAGAAGTGCATTTTCCTCTTAACGGGGCGACGGGGCCGGCTTGGAGACTACTGGGCCGATAAAAATCGTAGGCCATGACGATGACTAGATCGACGGCTCTGTCAAGGCTGGGAAGATCATAAAGCCGTTCTTTGATGGCCGAGTCGGCGAAAACATCAAGGGAAAGTTCACAGTTTACAGAAACCAGTTTGCAGCGTTGGGAGAGTTCGGAGACGAACTTGGTGAAGTTGTCACGGGTGACTTGATTCGGGTAACCCATGTATTCGAAATCGATGTTGATGCCATCGAACCGTTTGTCGCCAACGACATCCATAATGGTGTCGATGGCATTTTTTCGGCTGGCGTCCGAGTTGACGAGGGACTCGATTTGGTCGGTGTCCATGGCGCGAACGACGAGGATTAACTTTTTCCCCAGAAGCTTGATTTGACGGGAAAGAATGGTGAAAGCCTCACTGTTGAGCTTGTTCCAACCCGGTTCTTTCTCACCCGGTTTATCATATTTTTTGATAACGCCGTCTGCAGTCAGATCGATGCCAAAGTAGGCTAGGTGAGTCAGAGAACGGACATAGAGTTTGGTCGAGTCCTTCATATTCCAGAAAGGAAGAAAGCCGTAGACGATCTTATTTCCCGGCCGGCGGTAGGTAGGGGTGAGTTCGCGTAAAGACTCGATCAGGTCAATCGGGGAAACGAGAGGGAGATTGATTTGCCAAAGATGGTAAGCGGTGGGGGGAATGAAAATAAGGGCGAGGAGAGCAAAGACGGCCAGTATTTTCTTTGTCATTAAAGATTCAAGTAGGTTTTGGGGTTGGGAGGACTAAGTCGAAAAGTATCGTAGTTGACGGTGGTCGTGGGCCATTGGATTTGATCTTTGTCATCCCTTGGATACTGACAGTCAAGACAAAAGTCGCGGACGAATGGATCAGTAAGGACGGAGTGTTGTTCGAGGTCAAGGTCAATGGTGTTGTCCCCGGCGAGGAGAGGGTATTTGTCAGACCGGCGGACCCAAATTTGTTTCAGGGAGGGGATATTATTTTCGGGGAAAATGTCTTTGATGAAGAGTTCGCTTCTGGTCTCACAGGAGTTTTCGGGAGTGGGGAGCAGGCCGGAAATACTACAGACATCGCGGCTAACTACACCTTCCGGTTGAGTGGGGAAGTGGTCCTTTTTGTCGGAAAGAATGTGCTTCATGATCTTGTTCCAGATCGGAGAGGCGCCGGTGACGCCGGAGGCAACATAGCTCATGGCAGAGTTGTCGTTGTTGCCGACCCAAGTGGCGACCAAAACATCCGGAGTGAAGCCGATGGTCCAGTTGTCGCGCATGTCATTGGTGGTCCCGGTCTTGACGCTAACCGTTTTCCCCGGGATAACGAGTTGACTATTAGAGCCAAAAGCGCCGATGCGAGCATTATTGTCCAAGAGAATGTGGCTGATGATATAGGCGACCTCTTCGGGAAGGACGACCTTGACTGCTTGGTTGCCGGTTTCGGAAGAAAATGAGTGGTTCCCTCCCCAAAAAGTGGTCCAGTTTTGGTGGAGGGTACTGACATAATCGGCGATTTCGTCCGGATGATTTTCTTCCAAGATTTTGCCGTCGTAGGTTTCGACCTTGATGATTGGATTGAGGGGGACGGTGACACCGGAATTGGCGAAAGTACCAAAGGCGACGGCCATATCGGTCATCAAAACTTCACCCCCACCCAGGGTTAGAGAAAGACCGTAAAGAGAGGGGTCGGTGAAGGTGGTAATCCCCATGGCGCTGGCGGTGGCGATGAAGGACTCGATGCCATTGAGGGCAAGCATTTTGACGGCGGGAATGTTTAGGGAATTGCCCAGAGCGAAACGCATCTGGACACCACCCCGGAAAGTATTGTCGTAGTTCTTGGGACAGTATTGTTTTTGATTGATGACATTAAAACAGGAGGGCAGGTCAAGGAACATCGTGCTGGCGGTCCAGCCGTTTAGAAGGCCAGTAGCATAGTTAATTGGTTTGATGGAAGAACCCGGTTGGCGCAGACGAGTGGTGATGTTGACATTGCCATCGTGGTCAAGGTCGAAGTAATCGGCCGAACCGATCATGGCCAGTATCTCACCGGTGGTAGGGCGGGTGACGAGGGCGGCGCCGTTTCCGATCTTTAGTTTGGCGAGTTTTTTGATCTCGGCGGTAAGAGAGGCTTGGGCGTAGTCCT
>CAZDXN010000012.1:0-24860 GCA_964509695.1 uncultured Pseudomonadales bacterium
CGACGATCTTCTTCAGCTGAACATCGGTCTCCTCCGGAGTGCCTCTTAGGGCAATACTGATGGCGGTTTCGACGCTGGAGCGGCGCATCTTGACTCTGGCATTGTTACCAATTGAAGACTGAACTTGGGTACTGAGCTGATCGATCAGGTCGTTGATTGATTGTGAGGCGAGATCGTCGGTGGCAACCTTCGTCTTGCCGCCCATTTGTTTCTTGAAACGACGGGAGAGTTCCTCGGCACGACGGACGGAACCGCCTTCGCGGAGAATGATCTTGTAGGCCTCGATCATGGCTTGGGTCTCGGGGATAGCTGAGAGAGCCCGGGCGTGGCCTTCGGAAATGACGCCGGAAATCAAGCCGTCCTTGAGGGCATCGGGCAGTTCCAAAAGACGGAGAGAGTTGCTGACGTAGGAAGGACTTTTGCCGGTGCGGGTCGCGATTTCCAAATTAGTTAGGCCAAACTCGTGCATCAGTCTTTCGAAGGAATTGGCACGATCGACAGGATTGAGATCGGATCGCTGAACATTCTCGACGATGGCCATCTCCAACATCCCTTGGGGTGTGGTTTGAATGATCTTGACCGGGACCTCGGTGAGGCCAGCGAGACGAGAGGCGCGCCAACGACGTTCTCCGGCAATGATCTGATAACCGGCTGGAGTCTGAGCAACAACGAGAGGCTGGATAATGCCGTGGGTTTTGATGGAATCGATTAGCTCGGCGAGAGAATCGGGGGTGATGACACCACGGGGCTGTAGGGGATTAGGCTGTAACTGATCAATGGGGAGTTGTTCAATTACTTCTGCCATTTATTTTGCGGTCGAGACGTTGACGTAATTAACTCCCTCTTTGATCTTGAATTCGACTTTGCCTTGTGCAGTAGAAAAGAGGGTAAAATCCCGACCTTTCTGTACGTTTTCACCAGCGTGGAATTTCGCGCCTCTCTGACGGACGATGATTTGACCGGCTTTGATGTCTTGGCCACCATAAATTTTCACGCCGAGGCGTTTGCCGGCGCGTTGGCTGTGCTGTCTGGTAGCTCCTCCTGATTTAACGTGGGCCATGAATTAGTATTTAGTAGCTAGTATTTAGTATTAAGTCTTTTGAAGGATAACGATTTCTCGAATTACTTTAGCCTCTGGCCTGCTATAAGTCAAGCCGCGAGTCAGGATATTGTAATCGATGAGCTGTTTGTCGTCAATAATTGGGCTCGTCTTGTATTCGTGTCCAGCATATTCGAAAATCGGAAAAATCATGCAAATCCGCGCACCGTTTTTGAGAAATTTGTTCCAGTCCTTGAGACAGCCTAGATAAAGTTTTCCCAAGCCCTTAGCCAGGTCTGGTAGACGATCGACTCTGGCCCCCGGTCTGCCCATGAAGGGTTCCGTGGCGATAAAATCAACAGGCTGGTTGAGGTGATCGGAAAGTTTGGCGGCGTCGTAGTTCATTAGATTGGCAGAAAGACCGAGGAAGTCCAGATTCCGTCGAGCGCCGGTAAGTTGATCATGGTCAAGGTCATTTCCGATCATTTTTAGTTTCATCAGACCGGCCTCGAGAAGAATGGTCCCCGAACCGCAGAAAGGATCAAAAAGGGTCTTTCCGGTTGGGTCGCTGGTGCCCAAGGCTAAATTGACGAGAATTCGAGCAATTTTTGGGGGTAGCAGCCCCTTGTGGGGATCGGAATAGGGTTTGAGGCGATCGCGCTTGTACCATTCTTTGGCACTGTGGCGCCAGACAAGCTTGCCAGCGGTATCGTGGACCTCAACTAGGCCACCGAGACGGTTGGAAAGATAGTTCATTTGAGAGAAGCCTCGGGGAAGATTGACTTTGTATTGATGGTCGCCAACTTTTTCGGATTTTTGACCAAGTACCGTCTCCAGCTCCATAAGAGCCAGTTCTTCTGAGAAACCGAGCGAGAAAATGAAATCCATTATTATTGGTTGATGAGGGTGACTGTCAGGTGACTTTGGACTTGGCGGTGACCGGTAGTGCGGCGATAACGGGACTTGGCTTTGTATTTCCGAATCTCCACCTTCTCCCCCAAGCCTTCTTTGTCAAAAGTAAGAGCGACAGAGGCGCCATCAATGAAGGGGGTGCCGACCTTGGTCTTTTCACCATCGTTGATGAGAAGGACTTCTTTGACGGTGAGAGCGTCGCCGGCTTTGGCGTCAAGTTTTTCGGCAACGATTTTGTCGCCAGCTTTGACGAGATACTGCTTGCCGGAAAGCTCGATGACGGCGATGGTGTTGGTAGCTTCTTTCTTTTTGGTGGCCATTTGTCCGCTTATTATATCTGATGAACGGGGGTTAATTCAAGCAGACGCAGGCTCATCCCGAAAAGCGCGGCGAAGCTGATCAGGGAGCTACCGCCGTAAGAGAAGAGAGGAAGGGTGATACCTGTGACCGGCATGACCCCCAGGTTCATGCCAATATTGATGACTGATTGAAACATAAAAATCGAGAGAATTCCGAGGGCAAGGAGGCGATTTTCACGGTCTTTGAGGCGATTGCTGATATCGAAGAGTCGGTAAAGAAGATAAAAATAGGCGAAAAGGACTAAAACAATTCCCAGTAGACCGAACTCTTCAGCGAATGAGGCGAAAATAAAGTCGGTATGGCGCTCGGGTAGAAAATTAAGATGAGATTGGGTCCCCAAACTAACCCCCTTACCGATCAGACCACCTGAGCCGATGGCAATGACTGACTGGATGGCATTGTAGCCCTTCCCCTTTGGATCATGGTATGGGTTCAAAAAAGATTCGATACGATCCCGTTGGTAATCCTTGAGAAAATATGGCGAAAGCGGAATTAGGAGAAGACTAAATAAGGAAATGGCGGCGACCCATCGGAGGTCAATTCTGGCAAATAGTCCCATGAAGCCGGAAAGAACGAGGAGGACTAGGGCGCTACCAAGATCGGGTTGAGATTTCACCAAAAATACTGGAATTAGAGACGCTACGGCGTAGACCACGAGATTCTTGAGCTTATTGAGGGGATGTTTGGCTAAGAACCCGGCGTAGGCTAGGGCCAGTAGGGGTTTGACTATTTCCGAGGTCTGGAGCTGGTTTGTGCCAATACCGATCCAGCGGGTCGCACCACGGATAGATTGGCCGAAAAATAGGGTGATGACCAAGAGAAAAATAGAAAAAATATAGATGAAGGTAGAGAGTGAAAAAGCAATTGTAAAATCCAGTTTGTAGAAAACAAAAGCGACAAAGATTCCAATTACCAAAAAACCGAGTTGGACCCAAAAAAGATTGGGGACGGTGCTCCAAATAGTAGTTAGTCCGAAACAGAGAAGAAGGCTAACGGATATCAGTAACCCAGTTTTGTTACGCACCTCGGTTAATGATGATTTGCTCCCCCTTGATAATTTGATTGACTAAAGTTTGTTGTTTGATATCCTTTTCAAATTCGACCGGCCAATCTGGCAATGTGACGGTGACGACCTCGTCCAAACGACAACCAGCTAATTTCCTAGCTTCTTGAATCGCCCGAACAAGTTCGCGGGCCTGGCCTTTTTTGATCAAACGATCGGTAAGTTTGGTATCGAAATTGACTGAAAGGGTCTCCGCCGAAACGAATTCTACTTTTTCCACATTCAATTCGTCTTTGATTAATTGAATTAACTCCTCATCGGCGGTGATCGCGGGAGATCCTCCCTTGACGGTCAAACTGGCCAATGGTTG
The DNA here is from genome assembly GCA_964509695.1 of uncultured Pseudomonadales bacterium. Classification (GTDB taxonomy): domain Bacteria; phylum Patescibacteriota; class Microgenomatia; order UBA1400; family MFAQ01; genus 2-01-FULL-50-23. Next base: position 3,685 of record CAZDXN010000012.1, read on the forward strand.
TTTGTTCGAAATACTGTTACTTTTTCTAAAAGCATTTCCCAGTTCACAGACTTTTCTAACCTCAATCATATTTTCAATCAACTTCATATCAATAACCCCGGGTGTCGCCGCTTCTGGCCAGCCAGCCAAATGGACAGAGACTTCGCCGGTAATATTGGTATATATTTCGTCAGCCATGAAGGGAATGATGGGCATTAGCGTTCGGGAGAGGACGTCAAAGACGGTGCGCAGGGTGCGGTAGCAAATTTCCTTATCAGCTTGATTTTCAGCCGACGGACCGATGCGATCACGGGACCGTCGGATATACCAGGTAGATAGATCCGAAACGAACGCTTCTATTGAAGCGGTGGCTGTAAAAGCGTCGAATTGATCTAGGGAGTTGGTCATGTCGAGAACGGTTTGATCCAGACGATGCAGTACCCACAAGTCAAGCTGGCTGGGGCGATGTTCTATTTCAATCTTTGGCTGCCAATTTTCGAGCGAAGCGTAGTTGGCGAAAAAACGGTAAGAATTCCAGAGCATCATGTGGAAAAGTCTTTTGGTTTCGGATGCCATTTTGTATCCGAAGAGAAGGTTTCTCTCCGGATTGTGGCGAGCAAATATCCAACGCATAACGTCAACACCGATTTTATCCGCCCCTTCGTTAAATTCGATCGAGTTCCCCCAAGACTTATGCATCGGCCGGCCGTCTTCTCCCTGCATGGAGGAAAAACCAAGGACGGTTTCAAAAGGATTAGTGTCTTCCAAAACAGTTCCCATAGAAATCATGGCATAAAACCAATTCTTGAATTGACCCGGAAAAGATTCGGTGATGAAATTGGCAGGAAACCATTCTCGCCAGTACTTTTTGTCAGTCGTATAGCTCACCTTCTTTGTCAGTGGATCGACGAGCGTGGAAAAAGTTACGATGCCGGCATCAAGCCAAGGATTACCGACGTCACCGATGCGGTTCATGATTCCGCCGCAATGATCACATTTGATTTTCACTTCATCGACAAAGGGCTTGTGGGGAGTATGACCTTTGAATTTATCCCAACCTTTGATCGCCTTCTCCTTTAATTCTTCCTTGCCACCAATGACGGTGAATTGACCACATTTCCCGCAAACCCAGATCGGCAGGGCCAGTCCCCAGTAACGGTTCTTTTTGCTGATGAGCCAATCGTGCATATTATTAAGCCAGTCGAGCTCCCGATCGAGACCAAACCCTGGTTTCCATGTAATTTTTTTGGCGACGTCGATCATTTTCTGCCTCAGGGTTCTGCCACCTTTATCATCGGGATCAACTTTGTCCATCGAGATGTACCAAACGTCGGCGACCTTCCAAACCAACTCAGTTTTGCACCTCCAGCAGGCGGGATAACGGTGGGTATAGTTTTCGATGCGAAAGACCCAGTTTTCGCCTTCTTTTTCTCTCTCGATCAGGTAATCGAGAATTATTTCGGGGTGTTTTTTGGCATTTTGACCGGAAAGGAAATCCAGATCCGGAAGGTAATCGGCATTATCGGCGATAATTGGAATCATCGGGAGACCAAGTTTTTTCCCGAGAGCAAAGTCTTCAGTGCCGGCACTGACCGCGGTATGTACCAAGCCGGTTCCTTCGGTATTACTGATGGGCATGATAAACGGATCGGTCTCGACAACAGAATGGAATTTGTTTGACTCAGCAGCGACTTTCTTGACTGACTGGAGGTGATCAAACGGACCGCGATATCGTAAGCCTAATAACTCCTTTCCCTTAACAACTTTGACAATTGATTTGTAGCCATCGAAGAATACCTTCTCCACCAGATCTTTTAAAATCCAAAATCTATCTCCAGTGCTTCCCTCTACGAGGGCATAGTCTTGTTTGGCGTCAACAGCGACAGCGATGTTTGCAGGGATCGTCCAAGGTGTGGTGGTCCAGACCAGAAGAAATTCTATTTCCCGACCAGTAATTGGTAGTTTCAAATAAATCGACTTATGAGTCAATTCCTTATAGTCCTCCGTCAGCATTTCGTGTTGGCTAATAGCTGTTTCACAACGGGGACACCAAGGGACCGAATCGTGACCCTTGTAGATCCAGCTTTTTTGAAAACAGACTTTGAGGAAATACCAAATCATGTAATTGTTTTCGTCAGACATCGTGAAGTAAGAATTGTCCCAGTCCATAAAATATCCGAGGCGTTTGCTTTGTTCCGTTTGGATGCCGGAATACTTAATCACCCGATCCTTACAAAGCTGAACGAATTTGGCGACACCAAAGGATTCAATTTCTTTTTTGTTTTTGAAGCCTTGTTCTTTTTCGACCTCAACCTCGACCCAAAGTCCCTGACAATCAAAACCATTCTGGAACCTTTGTTTGTAACCGCGCATATTTTTGTAACGTTGCCAAAGATCTTTGAAACTTCTGCCCCAAGCGTGGTGGACTCCCATGGGGTTGTTGGCCGTGATCGGACCATCTTGGAAGAAGAATTTTTCTTTTGCTTTGTCATTTTTGTGAAGATATTTTTCGACAATGCCTTCGGTATACCACTTGGCCAGAAGTGCTTTTTCCATAACCGGAAAGTCCGGGGTGCCGGTGACCTCTTGGATCAAGTGTTTCTTTTGCTTTGCCATTTTATTCATTGTAACCCCTTTAAAACGCAAAAATCCTCGCTCGCACGAGGATTAGAGACCCTTTCGGGACGGTACCATCTAATCTAACTTAATCACGGCTATTTTGGGCCTACCCAGAGGGGTCTACTTTGTTCTTCCCTCAGCTTTGCCGCTGATAACGGCTCAAACGCCTTACATGGATTATAACATTAGTCTGCCTTGACGTAACGGAATTGTTCGTATCGACGACCCTCTTTCTCTGAAGCAAAGTAATCTGCCGCACCTTTGGCTTTTTCTTCACTATATTGAGATTTGTGACTAGCGATAGCCTTTATTTTCCGATCGAAAAACTCGGTGATGTCAATATAAACTAAGTCTGGGTCACCCCATGAATCGACAAACAGTAACTCCTTCACAATATGTGGCGACAATGTATCTTTAATCTGTTTGGAAAAGAATAAGTTATCTCGAGAGTAAGGGTAGGCCGCGTCAACGACCGTTACGGCTGTGTGGCGATGATCGCGATGATTAAAATAAAATTCTCCAAAATCGTCTTTTATGACTACCTTTTCCGGATTGTGAGTAATGATTAGGTCTGGCTTAAAAGTACGGATTTGCCTAACAATTTTTTCGATAGTTTCAAGATTGTTTTCGATTTCGCCGTCGCCTAAATTTAGATTGACGCTGTTTTTTGGGGTAAGACCTAGGATATCTAGACCGGTCTCATCCTCTGACTCTCGGATGTCTGCTAGATCGGATTCGGTATATTTTTCTTGACGAGAGCCTTTGTTTCCTTTCGTCATTTTGACGTGTAAGACTTCAATCCTTTCTTTGACTAGTCTGGCTATAAGTCCGCCGGAATACATTTCAGCGTCGTCAGGATGAGCATAAACAAACATCACCTTTTTCTTATCTGAAAATATATCGGTGAATGAATCTTTGACCATGGGATTATTTTACTTTATTTGCGCCTGATATTCACTTCGGGGTGCAACCTTGAAGTCATTCGTATAATTAAAAGTGGTGCCTGCATTAAATGTTGTCAAGTTCTATGAGGACAATGGTTGTTATCACGTGTACAACCGTGGTGTAGAAAAGCGTGAAATTTTTCTTGATCACCAGGACTATGTGGTTTTCTTATCGTATTTAAAAGACTATCTCTGCCCTGATGACGTCTCATCTATTAAAATATTTCCATCACGAAAACTGAAAAATTATTTTGAGAGTATTAGTCTCTTGTCATATTGCCTCATGCCAAACCATTTTCATCTCCAAATACGACAATCTTCGCGTATGGCGATGGCTTGTTTTATGCGTTCACTTCTGACTCGCTATTCAATGTATTTCAACAGAAAATACAGACGCATTGGGGGTTTATTCCAAGGAAACTACAAGGCCGTGATGATTACCTCTGAGGACCAATTGGTTTATTTAACTCGATACATTCACAGAAACCCTGCGCCGGATAATACTTCAGGGTGCAACCTTGAAGTGCTGAAGAGGTATCAGTACTCAAGTTTGGCGAATTATCTGGGTGAGATAAAGCAGTCTTGGGTAAAATGTGATGAAATCATTGAAATCTTCTCAAGGCTGGAAAATGGCTCAAGTTATGAGAGTTTTGTTTCTGATGAGGCGACTTCAGGGTGCAACCTTGAAGTAGATTGGTAGATCAATGAATATTTTATTGGCGCGTGCGGTACTATAGTTTACTGTCTCTTGCGGAGGAAGGTGGGGATGTCGAGATCGTCTTCGATCTCAACCTCGCGGTGTTTGATATTTAACTTGTCTTTTAGGCTTTGGGGGGCGGGGGTTTCCTCGACTAACTCGAAGCTGGGTTCAGCTTTATCGGGCTCTGGTTCGTCAGAGAGTTCCTCGTTGGCCGGTTGGGACAAAGGTCGATTGTAAAAACTGGGGCCACCACGGGAGACAAATCCGGAAAGGCGCCGGCGGTTCTCATCAAAACCGGTGGCAATGACGGAGATCTTGATTTCCTCGCCCAGATCCTCACGGATAGTGGCACCAAAAATAATATTGGCATCGGGGTCGGCGGCGGCGGAAATGATATTAGCGGCGTCATTGACCTCGGTCATGGTGAGGGTTTTTCCCGAACTGATATTGAAAAGAATTCCCCGCGCTCCTTCGATGCTAATCTCCAATAACGGAGAACTGACAGCTTCTTTGGCGGCGGTAATCGCCCGCTTCTCACCCGAGGCGCGGCCGATACCCATGAGAGCGGAGCCGGCGTTACTCATGATGGCCTTGACATCGGCAAAGTCGACATTGATAAGACCGGGAATGGTAATCAAATCAGAAATACTTTGGACTCCCTGCGACAGAATCGAATCAGCCATTCTAAAGGCGTTCAACAAAGTATCTTCTTTTTTGATGACGTCGAGGATTCGTTGATTGGGGATGACGATAAGGGTATCAACTTCTTTTTTTAGTTTTTCAATCCCCTCTTCGGCCTGAACCATACGTCTGGTCCCCTCGAAAAGAAAGGGTTTGGTGACGACAGCGACGGTCAGGGCGCCGACCTCTTTGGCGACTTGGGCGATAACCGGAGCGGCACCAGTGCCCGTCCCCCCGCCCTCTCCAGCGGTGATGAATACCATGTCTGTACCGGAAAGAAGGTCGCGGATCTTGTCGCGGCTTTCTTCAGCTGCAGCGGTACCAATCTCAGGATTGGCACCGGAACCCAAACCCTTAGTGGCTCGTTCGCCAATCTGGAGTTTGATGTCGGCGTTATTAGCCAGAAGAGCCTGAAGATCGGTGTTGACGGCGATGAACTCAACTCCCTGAATTTTGTTCTCGGAAATCATGGAATTTAGGGCGTTGTTTCCTCCACCACCAACTCCGAGAACTTTGATCTTGGCAAATGAATTGATGTCAGCTTTAACTAAGGCCATATAAGTTCAATTTTCGGTCAGTATACAGTTTGGGGCAGGATTCAACAAGTCAAGACCGCCGGTCGGCGAGTCAAGGAAGGAATGACTTGATGAACTCGGTAAACTTACCAATTAGTCCTTTGAGAGGAAGTTTTTTGGTAAGCTCATTAAAACTATTTTTCTTGGTGGGTGTGTGTTCGTGTTGTTTTCCGGCGGCATATAGAATCAGCCCGACAGTGGCCGCATAGGCGGGAGAGCTAATCTCTTCGATAAGACCGGAAAGACCGGAGGGTGTCCCGATTCTGGTGGGCAGTTGGAGAACGCGTTTACAGGCAGAAGCGGCATCGACGGTCATGGCTCCTCCACCACAAAGGACAATCCCTGCCGGAGTTTGACCGCCGTAACCTGATTTCTTCAGGGCAGTACCAACCATAGTAAAAATCTCATTCAGACGAGGACGGATGATACCGTCAACAACTGTCTTTCTGGAAACCGATTTGGGTTCTTCCTTGAGACCGAGTTTGGTCAGACTGATTTCGTCAATGGTAGTTTTTTCGGCGGAGATTTCGGGCTGTTTGCTCAAGAAATGTTTGATTTTTTCGGCCGACTCGAGCGAAACCATCAGACCAATTGCCAGATCGTCAGTAACTTTCTTCGCCCCGACCGGAATGACGGCAGAGTGGCAGCAAGCCCCCTCGAGAAAGATTGAGATACTGGTCGTCCCGCCCCCGATGTCAACGAGGACAACGCCGAGCTCTTTTTCGGTTTCGGTGAGAACTGCATAAGACGAGGCCAGACCGGTGTAGACCATTCCGGCGACATCAATGCCGATTTCGGTGACACATTTGGCCATGTTCTTCATGGCTATCGCCGAGGAGGTGATCAGGTGAGCGTCGGTTTCGAGACGAACACCGGCCATGCCGATGGGATCTTTGATCCCTCTCTGGGAGTCAACGATGTATTCACGAGGTAAGACGTGGAGGATCTCGCGGTTGCTGGGTAGAGAGACGGCTCGGGCGGCTTCGACGACGCGATAAACATCTTCCTGATCAATTTCGCCTTCTGGTTGGGTAATGGCGACGACGCCCTTGCTATTTTGAGATTGGATGTGGTCACCAGAAATAGAAACGTAGGCGTTGTTAATGGAAAAGCCGACCATTCTTTCGGCGGCTTCGACACAATCGGTGATGGCTCCGACCGCGTCCTCGATGTCCACGATTTGACCTTTCCTGACTCCCCGGCTGGGAGTAGTAGCGACGCCGACGACGTTGATTTTTTCGGAATCGGCGCTGGGAATGGTGATGAGACAGGAAATTTTGCTACTGCCAATGTCAATTGCGTTGAGGGAGGTAAGCTTGGACATATTCTATTTAAGTATAGGGTGAGAATAGCGAAAATCAATAACGGTTGGCTTTTTAATTGTAATAGCCTGGTTTATACGTTGTAAAGCAAGAATTGTTTCAGTGGGGTTTGATGAAATATTCATAATCAGATCCGGTTGTCCATTCTGCTTTAGGATGATCATATCACTTAGAATATAGATTGCATCCGGTCTGATGGATGAAAGAATGAGAGACTGGAGCCAGTTGGCGGTTTTTGACAGATAATCCCGGCTGGGAAGTGAGGAGGAAATGAGAAAATAATTGGAATCGCCATCTGTTTGATTGAGGACTCCCGTTGATAGAAGCTGGAAAGTCTTCCCCTCCATGGAAGCGACGTAATTCCCAAGTTCGATGGAGGGGGCAGCTGAGGTAGAACTGGTGAGAAATGTTAGATCGGGAGTGATTTTGCTGAAAACTGAAGTGATTAAAAAACTCAGTGATGGGGGTTCCGCCTTGATAATCAATTTCCCGGGGAGTTTTGGAATAAATTTTACTTGATCGACTAATCCGGTAGATAGGACTTGTATTCGCAAATCCTTTTGGTTGAGTAGGAGAAATGATTTTCCCTTGGTGTGATCAAGCAAAGTTGTGACTCCTTCCGGACAGTTGGCGGATGCCATCTGACAGACAACTTCCTTGATGACCAGGAGGCGCTGATGGAAAATAATGGCTGAAATAATCAGGAGGCACGTGATCGTGGGGGCGGCAAAACTCCGAATCGAAAGGTTTAGTTTTCGTTTGGTTTTAGTTTTCAAGATATCCGTGGATAACATCGGCGATTTTCTTGGTGGCTGATAATGGGTCTATTTTTATCTTCTTGGTCCGCCTTATCTTGGCAACCTGTCTGATAGCGTCATAGAGAGATTGGCTGGTAAGATCGTTTTCTTCGATGATGACGGCAGGGGTAATTTTGGCAGCTTCTTTGGCATTTAGAAGTTGTTCGTTGTGAGAAACCCAGGAAATGGGAACAAAGACCGTCCTTTTTTGAAGAACGGATAACTCATAGGTAAGATGAGCTCCGGCACGGCTGACTACAACAAGGGCGGATTGAAGATAAGTGGCGGCTTCTTTGGCAAAGAAGTAAGGAGCAAATAGGTAACGGTCGGAAAACTCTCCGAGGGACTCTTTGACCCGCCTGGCTTTGTCGAGATCCCGGGTTTGGGTATTGGCTCCGGTTTGATGAACTAGAGTAAAGTGTTTGACCAATTCGGGAACCAAAGGGAAAAGAGCAGAGTTTACCAAGTGAGAACCTTGCTTGCCGCATGAAACATAGAGAAGCTTGGGAACAAAGTTCTGTTTCAACTTTGGGTCGAAGAGTTCGGGCCGAAGGGGTAGGCCGACTAACATTGCCTTTTTGGCAGGATAACTTGCCAGTGAAGAAGAGTGGGTTAGAAACATTTTTCTGACAAAAGGGGCAATGGCGCGATTGGCCCAGCCGGCGACGACGGTCTGTTCGTGGCTAACGCTATCGATGTGAAGAAACCAGCCGGCAATAACTATGGGAACTGAGAGATAGCCGCCAAAGGAGACGATAAATTTTGGACGGATCATGAGAAGAAGAAAAAGCGCTTGAAGAAAACCGAAGGCGGTTTTCAAATGAGTAAGGGGGTTCAACTGTTGGTAGAATTTTCCTGTTTTTAACTCATAAAATGGAATCTGATTTCTCACCACCTCTTGATACTCGGCGGAAAGACTTTTGTCTCCTCCGGCGGCAAATTTGTGACCGATCCAGGCGATTTGATAACCTTCTCTTTTTAAATACAAGGCGACGACGAGAGCGGAATTATGGTGGCCACCGGTAAAAACAATTGTCGGTTTCATATATGACGGGCTACACTCGCTAGTATACCAAGGGCGAGAAAAGTGGTGACTAGAGACGAGCCTCCGTATGAGATCAGGGGGAGAGGGACTCCGGTAAGAGGAACGAGAGCCACCATCGAAGCAAGATTGACAAAAGTCTGGGTGGAAAAAAGGAGAGCAACTCCGGCGGCCAAGAGGCGACTGAATTGATCGCCCGCCTGACTGGCCACCCGAAAGGCCAGAAGTGAAAGCGACAAAAGTAAAGTAATTAAGAAGACTCCTCCGATAAAACCGAGTTCTTCACCGACGATGGTAAAAATAGAGTCGGTGGTGGCTTCGGGAAGGTAGGAGTACTTCTGGCGGGACCGACCGAGGCCAATACCCGACAGCCCTCCCGATCCCAAACCAATCAGAACTTGGTTGATGTGGTAGGACCGACCGAGAGGATCGGAGATGGGGTCGAGGAAAGTTTTCAGACGTTCGAGTCGATAGGGCGAGGCAATAATCAAGATGACAGCCCCGGCGATCAAACAGGTAAAAAAGAGGACGATCTCTTTGATGGCGCTCCCCGACAAATAAAACAGACCAAACCCCAAGGCGGCGACGATGACCGCGGTTCCAAGATCCGGCTGAAGCATAATTAGGCCCAGACAAACGGCCAGAAGGACGGCAAATTTCTTGATATCCTTGGGGGTTTCTAACCAAGTGGCCAAATAGATAACCAGACTGGTTTTTAATAATTCTGAGGGCTGAAAGCGGAAAGGGCCAAGCGAGATCCAGCGTCTAGCTCCTTGAAGGCGAAGCCCGACTCCGGGAACGAGGACTAATATCATTGCTATGAGTGAGAGCACAAAAAAGGCAAAGGAAATTTTCTTGAGATGTTTGGGACCAAAACGTGAGGTAACAAAGTAAACCACCAAACCAAGACTCAACCAAACCAACTGTTGTTTGGCGAAGTAATATCGATCACTAAAATCGGTGAAGGCCTCGACCACTGAGGCGTTATAAACAACGATCAGACCAATAAGTGAAATAACTACTGAGAGGATGGTAATCAGGGCAAAATAATGATTGTGTTTGGTCATATAATCGCCAACCAAAGACCAAAGACGACGACCATTATCCCAGCCAACCAGGCGCGTTGGACTATTTTTGGCTCGGTCCAACCAATTTTTAAAAGCCAATAATGAATTGGCGCAATGGGAAGAATCCGTTTTCCAGTAAGTTTCACAGAGAGGATCTGAATTAGGCTAGAAAACCCGTCAACCAAAAAGGGAAGACCGACGATCAAGAGTGCGACGAACTTACCCAAAAGTAGACCGATGACAGTTAAGGTCGCCCCGAAAGCCATGGCGCCAGCGTCTCCCATAAAGATACGGGCGGGGAAAACGTTAAAGTAAAGAAAGGCAATTAATCCCCCCAACCAAAGGGCAATGAAAATGGAAATGGGGGTATCGAGGATAGAAACCGAGAGCATTAGAAATCCAAAAAGAGCGATCATCAAAAGACCTCCAGCCAAGCCGTCCATGCCGTCGGTAATGTTGACCGCGTTGGCAAAAGTCATAACCAAAAAGGCAGTGACGGGGATAAACCAAGGGCCGAGGTTTATGATTCCCCAAAAGGGGATGTTGATAAAGCTGATGTGCAGGTTGAAATACAACAAGCTACCGATGATTAGACCTAGAATGGTCTGGATGATGAATTTGTTTCTGGTTTTCAAACCGGTGTAGCCAAGATCGCGATCTAGCTCGAAATACTTGACGATGTCATCGTAGAGACCAAGCAGACAAAAGGAGAGGAAGGTGAAAAAGATGATGTTGATCTCTTCGTTAATGGGATATACGTGAGTGACGTTGACGCCGATAACTTTGAGAAGTGGAAAAATAATGGCAAAGAGCAGGCTGGTGATGATGACGATGAGAAGACCACCGCCTTCCGGAGTCCTAGCCTTTGAGCGGATGTGGGTCGAGGCGGTATCAATCATACTGGCGGTAACGGCAGTTTTTTTCTTGAAGAACTTGAGTCGATAAAGAAGATCGATCCAAGGAACTACCAGTGTGGCCTGGGTTATGAAAGAAATTAGGAGGATTCCTAGTAATAAATTCATAGGAGGTGGGGGAGAAAAATTACGATTCCAACCAGAACGGCGACAACAGCCGTGATGAGGACCATTCCCGCAGAGACATCTTTGGCGATCTTGGCTTTCTCGTGGAACTGGTCGGTAGCCAAATCGACGACGGACTCAATACTGGTGTTGATCATCTCAGCGACCATGACTAGGCCAATGATAAAAAGAATGACCGCCAGTTCGGCGGTCGAAACCTGAAAATAGATACCGGCGGTAATTGCCAGAATTGCAAAGATCAAGTGAACCTGGAAGTTGGGTTGGGTCCGAAATGTATAGACGACGCCGTCGAGGGCGTGTTTTACCGAAATTGTGTGCTGGTGGAGTCGTGACACAGATTGATTATAATGCTTTTTTGGGCCAGAGGCCCATCCGCCTTTGGCGGAGATTAGTTGGCGCTAGTTTGGAGGAGGAGTTGGGAAGCGATAGAGAACCAGAGGGGGGCGGCGGTCTCAGAACCCCACTGACTGGTTTGTGGCTCGGTGAGGCTGACGAAGACAGTGAATTGAGGATCGTAGGCGGGGAAAAAACCGATAAAACTGGCAATCGTCTTGGTCGGGTCGTAATGACCCTGAATCGGGATTTGGGCGGTACCTGTCTTTCCGGCAATCTGAATACCTTTGGGTTTGGCAAATTTGGCTTCACCACGGTCGACGGCGGCAATCATAATGTCGCGCATTAGATTGGCGGCTTCGGGCTCCAGAACTTTAAGGGGCGGTTCCGGTTTTGATTCGATTTCTTTTCCGCTACTAATGATTTTCTCAATTATGGTCGGTTTGACGAGGAGACCTTGATTGGCAATGGTATTGGCCGCGGTAATCATCTGAATAGGGGTGACGGCAATCCCTTGTCCAAATGAATTAGTGGCCAGGTCAATATCCTTGAGATCATCTTCGGTTTTTTCACTTCCGGGAGCCTCATCTTGAAGTTGAATTCCGGTTAATTTCCCAAATCCATACTGGGAGAGATAATGAACAAAGCGCTCCTTCCCCAGTTTCCGACCGACGAATACCATGCCAGTGTTGTCAGAGTGGACAATGATGTCGGTCATATTCGTGCCGGAGTAGTACTTCTCGTTCCAGGTTTTGATAGTGTATTGACCGATCGAGATCTGACCGTTGCAAGTGTCGTCGCAGATCGTTTCGGGGGTAAGAACTTTTTCATTGAGGGCAGCGGCCATGATTAAAACTTTAAAAATTGATCCCGGCTCAAAGAGATTGGCGACGTTTGGGTTCCGATACGAGCTGTTGTCGAAGTCGGAAAAGTGTCCCGGATCGTAGTTGGGGAAGGCGGCCATAGCGAGGATTTTCCCGGTCGAACTCTCCATAACAATTACGTTTCCGGCTTTAGCTTGATATCGATCAAGACCGTCTCTGAGTAATGATTCAACTAGATATTGGGTTTTTTTGTTGATGGTGGTGATCAGAGAACGGCCGGAGATGTTCTTGCTTAGATTGTAGCGACCAATGAGAATCGGTGCCCCCCGAGCATCCTTTTCGGTGGTGACTTTTCCCTCACGCCCACGCAGTTGTCTATCGAAATATCCTTCTAGTCCGAAATAGCCTTGGGGCTCTCCGGCCAGATCCGAACCGACAAAACCGAGGACTTGAGAGGAGAGACTGGCTTCGGGATAAAAGCGAGTGAATTCGTCTTCGAAACCGAGGCCTTTGATATTTAAGACTTCGATCGATTGTTTCTGACTCGGGGAGAGGTAGTGCTTGAGGGAAACCCAGTTGCTATCAAGTCCGATTCTTGCGGCCAAAAAATCTCGAGTCTGATTAATTGCGCTACTTTCTGTGGCTAGAATTGGAGCCAGAACGTTTACTAATTCGAATTTGTCCTTCGTCAATTGAGGTTTGTAGACAAAAAGATGATAAAGATTTTGGGTACCGGCGAGGAGTTCTCCGTGTTGATCATAGATACTCCCCCGCTCGCTCGCCAAAACGACGACATCCTGATGTTGGCGGTTGGCTTGATCTCGAAGGTCCCCGCCTCGGATAATTTGCCAATAAAATAACCGGACGACGATGAGAAAGGCTACAAAAGGTACCAACAGAGAAAGCAGGTGAAGACGATATATGGTGACGGAACTATTGTTGGTAGCGTACACTTTGAATCACGGCCGCTACGGCTTCGTTCACCGGAATAACTAGGTTTGTCCTAACACGTTTGTATCCAAGCTTGATAGCGGTAGATTCAATATAACTTAGGTTGGTTTTCTTGCCAATCTCGACTGAGAGAATTTGATTTTCCTTACTGATCTTGTTGGTCTGCCGGCTGATATTGTCCAGAACGATGCCTTGGGTGGCGAGGGCGTTGGTGCCAACCAAATTCACCACGGCAAGAAGAGCTACGAACCCATAAACCAACCCGAGACTAATGCCGAGTAGACTAAATTTTTTGAGCAAGACGGAGCTTGGCGCTCCTGATTTTTGGGTTTGTGTGTAATTCATTTGGTGTCGGTATTATTGGTTTAACATTAATAACGCGTAGAATCCCCGCTTTGACTTGATCTTTGATGAAATGTTTGGCGAGGCGATCTTCCCCAGAGTGAAAGCTGATGATACCCATCGTTCCCCCGCCGAGGAGAAGGTTGGGAAGAGTGACGAGCATTTCCCGCAGTGACTCCCGTTCGAGATTGACGGCCATGCGAAGTGCCATAAAAGTTTTGGTGGCCGGATTAATTTTTTCCGAGGTGGTACGTTTGGCACTGGCGACAATTCGGGATAGCTGGTCAGTTGTAGTAATGGGCACGATCTTCCTAGCAGTGACGATGGCCTTGACGATTGGACGGGCTTGGTATTCGTCGACTAGCCGTAGAAGCTGCTCCAGTTCAGACCCGCTCAAAACGTTGATCAGATCAGAGGCTGAAACACCAAGCCGGGCGTCAAGACGCATATCGAGAGGGCCCGGAAGATTGAAGGAAAAGCCCCTCTCCGGTGATAGCAGTTGATATTGGGAAGTGCCTAAATCAGCGATAATGCCGTTGAATAGCGGTAAATTGAGTTCTTCCTTTAATTTTCCAATGTTTTTGAAGTTGGCGTAAACAATTAGCCACTTAAAATCGGTTGGAATTTCGGTTTTCATTTCCGGCCTGACGATAATCGGGGAAAACTTGCTTGAGAGAAAATTTGTGGCTCGATCAATTGACTCGAGGTCGACGTCAAGACTGACGACGCGGGCACCGGATTCGAGGGCCTCTTGACTGTGTCCCCCATCACCCAAAGTAAGGTCAAGGAAGAGATCGCCGGGTTTCAGGTGATATAGAGTACTTATCTGACCAGCGAAGGCCGGAATATGCCTGATGAAACTCATATGTTTAACTCACCCAAACTTTTTTGCCAGTCGGGGTTTTCTTGCGTTATTAAGTTAAGGTGCTGATGGTACGCTTCGCGATCCCAGATTTCAATTCTGGTCAGGGCTCCGGCGACCACCACTTGCTTTTTTAATGAGGCGCTTTTCTTTAAATTGTCCGGAATCAGGGTTCTCCCCTGACTGTCCAAATCTAATTCCGAGGCTGACTGAACCAAAAGTCGAGTGAATTGACGAGCGAGCTGATTCGTCAAGGGAAGGTTGGCCAGCTTCTCGGAGAGCTCGAGCCAGTATGAGTTCGGAAAAAGAAATAGGCAGCCATCCAGTCCGATCGTTATGACGCCACCAGAGGTTAGTTTTTCCCGATAGGCTGCCGGAATCGCCAGCCTGCCCTTGGCTTCGAGGTTGTGATAGTGAGCTCCAATATACATATTGCATGGCCGGTCTTGGTAACTAGTTACTATTATAATGGTATTTCACCACTTGTCACCACCATCCAGTATCGTGAAAAGAAAACGGCATGTCAAGACCCACTTTGAGGCTAAATTGAAGAGAATAAAGGCAACCAACTAAATCAAACTAGTTAGGGTAGGAAACGATTGAAGTCATGTTTTTACCGTTTGTTTTGGATTTGTAGAGTTCTGCGTCAGCGGCGGCAATTACTTCTAAAAGCGAAGAATCAAACTTAGAATCGATAACGACACAACCAATACTGATTGTTTGAGGAATAAAGTCATCTTTCTTTCCGGTTCGATTAAGGTCTATTAACATTTCATGGTAGCGTTTGAGAATTATAATCTTGACCTCCTCGACGTTCATTCCTTCGGGGGCGGAAAAGACTGCCAAAAATTCTTCTCCACCCCAACGACCGAATATGTCTGAAGGTCTAGTGTGTAAATTAGCTCGATTGGCGAAACCCTTTAAGACAGCGTCACCCTGAGGATGGCCGTAGGTATCATTAACTTTTTTGAACTCATCTAAATCTATAATTGCTACGGCCACGCATCCTCCTTCACGACTGACCAAAGCGAGTTGTCGTTCAAGTTCCATACTCAAAAACTTGCGGTTTGGGAGTCCGGTTAAGGAATCAATGCCGCTTTCCTTGATTGCCTCGGCGAGTTGGACCTTAAGTACCTTGTTTTCCGCCTCGAGGCGAGAAATTTTTTGTCTTGAGGTCTCTCGTTCTGCGCTAGGTTCCGGCATACTATTTTAGGAGAATGATGGGGCCGAGGAGGTAAAGTTGGGCCGTTTCGTTCGCTCCCTTGAGATCATCGCGGATAATGGTGACGGCTTTGTTCCACGGGTTTTGACTAAGCTCAACGGCGACTGTGTCTTCCGAAATGATGGCCTTGAGGGGTTGAAAATTGTCTCCATCATAAATCATGACCTTGGTAACTCCACTGACTCTGAAGTTCAGCTTCCCGGCGATTTTGGTACTATTGACGGCGCTGATGGCAATTGGACTGTAGACCAATTCTCCATCGATATCTTTGGGAAGACCTTGAGTATCCATCATGATTTGATCTTTTTGTTTGGTGCTCGTTGGGGTATAGCTGACACGGCCGTCGGTGCTTGTCACCCCACCCTTGTTGACAAAAACAAAGTCACTTTTTAGAACATTCAGTGTCTCGCTACCGTCATCGAGCTTATTTTTGATATTTCCGGAAATAAGATCAGTATCAAAACTACACTTTCCTCCGGAAGAACAACTTCCCAACAAAAAAGCTTGGGAATAGGGCATGGATTTGGGAAGATCAATGGTAGTCCTGCCGCCCTTGAGGGAGTTACCGGAGAGATATTCGAGGTCGATGGTTGACTGCTTGTAGCTATCACCAACGCGATCAAGGTAGAAGGTGAGGAGTTTCCCCGTGGAATGGGGAAAGACAACCAAGAAGGGACGTTTGGCGACCGGCAGAGCGTTAATTAGCTGACGGACCTGACGTTCGGGTGGGGTTTTGACCTTGGTCTTGGTGCTGCAAGCTGAAAGAAGAAGCCCGGCGATGAGAATCAATCCAATTTTTTTGAACATTAGGATTAAGTATTTAAAAATTTGGTGAGTTTGTCAATGTTAATGCGTTCCTGTTTGGTCGTGTCACGGTCGCGGACGGTGACGGTGTCATCTTCGAGAGTCTGAAAATCGACGGTAACACAGGATGGGGTGCCAATTTCGTCCTGAGCATAATAGCGTTTGCCGACGTTGCCGCGATCGTCCCATTCGGTAGCGAAGAGATCGGATAGGCGATCAAAGATGCTTCTCGCCTTTGTCTTTAGTTCCTCCTTGTTTCCCAGAAGCGGAAAGACGGCGACTTTGGCTGGGGCGAGCTCCTTTGGAAAGCGCATGACCACACGCTCCTTTTCTTTGTCCTCCCAATATGAGTTCATCAAGATGATTGTAAGAAGGCGACTGATACCAAAGGTGGGTTCGATAACGTGGGGAATTAATTTCTCACTGGATTGAGGATCGGTGTAACGAAGATCGACGCCTGATTTTTCCATGTGGTTTTTCAAGTCGAAGTCGGTGCGGTAAGCCAGCCCGAACATTTCCTTGAAACCCCAAGGGAATTGGTACTCTAGGTCTTCGGTCCGCTGGCTGTAGTGGCTAAGCTCCGCCTGAGTGTGAGAACGCCAACGGAGATTGGTTTGCGGTAGACCAACCTTTGCAGCAAATGAGGCCATCTCCTCTTTCCAGTACTCAAATTGTTTCTCCCAATCGGATGGATTGACAAAGTATTCGAACTCGGCAAGGTCAAACTCTAGGGTGCGAAAGGTGAATTTTCCCATGGTGATTTCATTTCGAAAAGCCTTACCCACCTGGGCCAAACCGAAGGGTAGTTTGGGATGGATG
The DNA here is from genome assembly GCA_964509695.1 of uncultured Pseudomonadales bacterium. Classification (GTDB taxonomy): domain Bacteria; phylum Patescibacteriota; class Microgenomatia; order UBA1400; family MFAQ01; genus 2-01-FULL-50-23. The sequence goes on from CAZDXN010000012.1 coordinate 20,608, forward strand.
CTGTCAAGAATCTGTTTGAAATCAACGAACATGCCTTGGGCCAGTTCTCCGCGTAGGTAGGCGGTGTTTTGTCCCGAGGCGATTATCCCCACTTTGGTCTCAAAAAGCTGATTGAAAAGACGACAGTTGGTCCAGGAAACTTGGCCACAACTCGGGCACTTGATTTTATTTTTGGCAATGAGGGAGTCTAGCTCTGAGAGTGGTTTTCCCTCAACGTTTCCAATATCGGATAGGTTATCTTCGATCAGATGATCTGCGCGGGTACGAAATTGACAATTGGTGCAGTCGATCATGACGTTGGTAAAACTAGCGGTATGGCCCGAGGCTTCCCAAACCTTGGGGCTCATGAGAACCGAGCTGTCCATACCGTAGATCTCGGGTCGCTTGGTGACGAATTCCTTCCACCAAAGATTGGTGAGATTCCGTTTCAGTTCAGCTCCTCGGGGGCCAAAGTCATGGGTATTGGCCAATCCACCGTAGATTTCGCTCCCGGGGTAGACGAAGCCGCGCCGTTTGGCGAGGGAAATAACTTTGTCGAGAAGGTCTTGTTCTGCCATTTTGTTTATTTTAACTCATTTTCAACATGGGGCTAATCAGGTGACGATCAACGAGAGATTCGAAGTAAGGGACCAAAGCCTCAGGTCGGTCATTGATGGGGAGGGGAAAACCGAGGTGTTTGATGAGAAAGTGTTGAAAATCGATAGCTAAATCGCGGGAAGATTCATCATCGGGAATATCGTTTAAACGAATCAAAAAGTGCTTGAGGGCTTCAAAGAGAGCCTCGTCGGGCTGACTCTCGACCAGAGTCAGATTCATGACTTCGGTAAGATAGAAACAGGTTCTGACTTTGTGAAGATCCTTCTTTATTTTCGGGAAGGCCATTACGGTTTCGACCTCCGTCAAGTATTGCGGCGGGTTTCCCCGATTGGTTGAGAAACGGATGAGATTTAGGTTGTCCAGATGGGATGATTTTTTGCTGGTGAGACGGCGGACGCCTTTGGCAATGGTGTCGACGAGGCCGTGATGTTGGCTTAGGATTTTGACGAATTTATCGGCCTCGCCAAAACGAACCTGATGAATAATGATGCCCAAATCAGAAATCGAAACTGTCATTTTTACCTTCCTTTTCGGGCTGGTCGAGAAAGATTGATAATTTTATCAGATGGCTTCATTTTACGAAGCGCAGCCGTGACCATTGAGTCTATTTCTTCCCAATCCATAGTTTCAGTAATACAAATGAGGATCACATGTTCTTTTTCACAAAATTGGGCCATATGTTTTTTGTTTTTCGATATCAGAATTCGTTTTTGCGCTTTTGCCAGTTTGACAACATTTTCGTCTTGGTTATCTTTTAAACGAAGGTTGTGAAAAACGTGTTTTAGATCGTGTAACTTATTTAATTGAGGAAATGCGTTCCTGTGGGGGAACATTTCATCAAGAAGAAGACGGTATCTATTTGGTTTTGGAGGCATTATACTCGGACTGAGTAAGTTCCTTGAAGGCTAGGATTTTATCTATTGTCAAAGATGGATACTCGTAAGTAATCACCTTGTCCGAAAACCCAACTTTTATTAGATGGCGGAGTAAAGAAACCGGTATTCTAGTTCCTCGAATCACCGGCGTACCACTTAATACTTTTGAATTTTTCTCAATTAAACCTTTTATGGACATCTTGTATTTATAATACAGTATTTTGACAAGTTCTATTCTAGGATTAGTTCGCGGTCGGTGATGAGATCGAAGGAGGTAGGTTTGCCGTCGAAAGTAATCGATTCCTTGATGCTGTTGACGCCGGGTTGTTTCTGGATGAGCAGGCGGTAGGGTTTCAAATTGAGGGCGGGTAGTTCGTACTCGAAGACGAGCTTACTACTACTTTCGGGACGCATGGTAAAGAAAGCGTCGAAGACGGTCTTGCCCAGGTCCTCAAAAGTATTTTCTTTGACCTCGGAGCCAACGACACGGGTGAGCCGGCTGCCTTTGGGTACATAGAGCCGGACGTAGTCGCGATAGACGCCATTCAGACAAAGCTGGCCAGCTTCCAGATTACAGTTACTACCTTTATGGGGGTTGGTGTAAGTAATCGTCACTTTCTTGACTACATTATCAGCCGAAGTGGTAATCTCCTGCTCAACCTGCCGGGTGATGAAGAGGTCAGATTTGGCTCCCCCAAAGTTGCTGTCAGAAAGATGAAGATAGTCGTAGTCAAAGTCCCTAATTCGGCCGGCAGCGTTGAAGCTCTCGGCGGCTTTTTGGTTCTTTTCTTCAAAGAAATAGAAAAGGAGGTGTTTCTGACTAATTCCATCAAGAGCAATGTTGAGAAACTTCGGCCAGAGATGTTTGGGACTGCCCATAGCATTGGCGAGAATTGAGTGCATCAGGGGGCCGAGAACGGCCTTGCGGTCAGGTCGGAAACCGGGACCGGGCTTGGTGATTAAGTTTTCCAATTCGTAGACGACTTGAGGACAGTCGCAGCGGGGGTCATTTTTGCTACTAAAATTTCCCCAGCCACCAACGCCGATGGTACCGAGAATATCGAGTAGCTTGACGGGAATCTCGGTATCGAGAGCAATAATGCCGTCGATGGTAGGTAAGCCGTTAATATCACGGATATACTTTGAAAAAGTATCCATGGAGACCTTGAAGTCTGGCGACATGTTCATGTTGCGGAGATTCCATCTTTTTTCATTCAAATACTTGATGATTGGTTCCGGGGGGGTGATGTTCTTTCCGAAGCGAGCATCGAGGTCATAGATGTTGAAGGAATTCAGGGGAACGATTTTGCCTTTGGTGACCTGAAGATAGGCATAAGCGGTAAGAAAGCCACCGGTGGGGCGAAGCTCGTTGTCATTTTGGAAAAGAAGCATGTAGGTTTTTCGATCAGGATTTCCCAGAAGGGCCGGGAGGAGGTCGATAAGGGGTTTGGCTTGACCAACAAGGCTGGCCATACTGTTGGCGCTATCCTGAAAACCAATGATTTTGCCACGGATATTTTTCCCCATTACCGTTTCCGGATAGCGTTGGGCATCAATCAGAATTAATTCGTCACGAGCTTTGGTTACGTCTCCGGTGATTGCGTCCAACTGGGGAGAGATCTTCCCAAGGGTGTTGACCAAAAAGACGATTCGATCCTCAATGGACTTCACTTCGACCAAATTCTTGGAGTCGGTCTTGAAGCCGAGTAGGTCTGAGTATGGCTCGACGGCAAGAACCAATTTGTCGATGGCGTTGACTGCCGAAACGGCGGCGGAAAGGCCGTGTTGGCCGTCACCAACGTAAGCTCCCAGTACCGGAATCGCCTTCAGAACAGCTAGTTTTTGATATTTTGATTGAATCTGTTCGATTTTGGTTTTGAGTTTGGCGCTGCTTTCTTTGGCCTTGATTAAGTCCTGGGCCTGGACATTGGCGACCAACTCGCTTCCGGCGACGGAAGCATCTTTAATCTGGGGAGTGATCGATTGATAGAAAGAATAGCCATAAGCGGCGATAGAGCCGGTTAATACGATCAAAATTAGAATAACCAACCCGACCCATTTTAGCCACCCAAGTCGTTTTTTCTTTGGTGGTGTTTTTTCGACCTTTTCCATAGTTACCATTTACTAATCATAGCAAACGGGGTCTTAAATATAATAGCAAAATCATCAAGGATATTTTTACGTTTGGCATAGTTGGCATCAATTTGTACTCTTTGGTCCCAGGAGATGTCGTTTCGACCGGAGACCTGCCAAGGACCGGTCAAGCCCGGCTTCACGGTTAAACTCTCGTCAATAGTCGGTTTGATCTTTTTTCCATAACGATGGACGGCATCCGCAATCTCGATCTCACGTAAGGGGCGAGGACCGACCAAACTCATATCACCCTTGAGGATATTAAACAACTGAGGGAATTCGTCGACACTAATTTGACGAAGAATTTTTCCCAAGCGGGTGACCCGAGTATCTTGTTCCAAGGTAAGTTTCCAACCACTTTCTTTTGCCTTTTCCCCCAATGAGCCCCCTTTGGTCCAAAAATCGTCAGATCCTTCAAACATGGTGCGAAACTTGATAATTTTGAATAGTTGGCCGTTTTTACCAACACGATCTTGAAAGAAAAATATGGTCCCTTTTGTATCTAGTTTTAATACCAGTGGAATGATGATCCAAAAAGGCAAAAATAAGATAATTAAAAAGACCGAGGCGAGAATGTCGATGGATCTTTTGACGGATTCGTAAAACATATCAGAGATATTGGTCAAGTTTTTTTTCTTTGAGAAGATT
>CAZDXN010000013.1:0-24144 GCA_964509695.1 uncultured Pseudomonadales bacterium
ACTCGGCGACGACACTGGCTGGATTGCTTCTGGCAATACTATCGATTCTTTCAACCACAAAGGTGGGGACGGCGGTCATGGTACTCGGATTACCCTTGATTGATGCCGGTTACACCATCATTCGGAGGCTCGTGGCAGGTAAATCACCTTTTTGGGGTGACCGGGGACACCTGCATCACAAACTTTTGGATCTGGGCTGGGGAAAGCGTAGAGTGGCGATTTTCTATTGGTCAATTACGGCCCTGTTGGGGGTATTGGCGTTAAATCTGACGGCAAGAATGAAATTATTTGCTATAGTAGGCTTAGCCGTCGGCGTCGCCGGCCTACTTCTATGGATATACTTTGGCAGCTCTTCAAGACAACCAGACCGCGGCAGTGGCTGAAAAACATCGCTTTGTTTGCACCAATAACCTTCTCGGGCCTATTATTTAATGATGGCTTCTTCTGGGTGGTGGTCGAGGCGGCGGTGATCTTTACGGTCTTGGCCTCAAGTGTCTATGTATTTAACGACCTTTCGGACTTCTCCGCTGACCGCCTGCATCCATTCAAGAAAAATAGGCCGATCGCGTCTGGGAAATTGCCAATACCAATGGCGGTTTTTGCGCTAGTTACCGGGTTTGTGGTGGCATTATATTGGGCTTCCAAGATCAATATGTTTTTCTTTTGGGCGTGCGTGACCTATGTGGTGATTCAGTTTTTGTACACTATTTGGCTGAAAAAAGTGACCATTATTGACGTCATTGTGGTTGCGTCAGGATATATTCTTCGAGTCTATGCGGGTGGTCTGGCGATCGGCGCCCACATGGACGTTTGGTTCCTTTTGACGGTAGTCTCGGCTTCGTTATTTCTGGCAGTGGGAAAGAGACGGGGAGAGCTGACCCTTTTAAAAGCATCGGCAGGGGCAGGACAAGTGAGGGCGACCTTGAAACATTACACCGAGTCGCTCTTGGACATTTATACAAGTATGTTCGCGACGGCAACTTGGCTATCCTATGCATTGTTCTCTTTTAATCACCCGGTGATTATCCCACGGGGAAGAGTCCTTACGATCATGGCGGATCTGCCCCGGACTCTGATTTCGGCAAAACTGATGATGATCACGACGCCTTTTGTGATTTACGGAGTAATGAGGTATTTGCAGTTAATCTATGAAAAAAACGAGGGGGAAAGTCCGGAAAGAATTATCCTATCCGACAAACCAATCATGGTAACAGTGGTGATTTGGGGAATGCTGGTAATAGGTTTGCTCTATTACGTCGGGGCGAACTAAGCTAATTATTCAATTTCGCGTAGGTGGCGCTAACATAGCCCTTTTTGCCGGTGAGGTACTCAATCTGATACCAAGAGCCACTAGTAGAAACGTAAGGGAATTTGTCACCGGTATTGACGATGGCGATGATATTGTTGCCAATGACGTTTTCCGAACGGACCTTGAGGTGGTTGTTGTCCGGGGTAGCCAGTATTTCGACGTATGGTTTTGGAACAGCGGAGCTTGTCGCTTGTTTGGGAAGAGGAGTGATTTCGACGACACCCGGAGTGAGAGTGGCCGAAGGTGTCGCTAAGGGTGTCGGAGTGGGGGTGGGGATAATGTCTTGAGCTCCGAGCTGGGCGCTGATGACAAGGCGTTGGCTGGCGAGGACTGAGGCCTTGATGACTAGATCCTGATATCCGGGGGAGGTGAGGGTGAAGGAGTGGGCGCCGGCGGGGATGGAGTCACTTTTGAAAGGAGTCAGGCCAACCGGGGCTCCGTCGACCGTAACCGAAACCGTGTCCGGAAAGCTAACCAAGTTCACTTCCGTGGCGGCTTTGTTGGTCAAGGTCTCGAAGGATAGGGTGTAGCCATGGGCTTTGGCTGGATCAGACGCTAGCTGGCGGTCGACGACGGTGAGAACGCCGGGATTTAGGGTGACCTTGCCCTCCCAGGGGACGAGGGTGGTGTCGGCGGCCGTGATTTTGATGTTATACGTTCCCGGTTTTTGGCCGTTTTGGTAAACTGGGGTTTGACCGAGAGATTTGTTGTCCATAAAGACGCTGGCTTGGGGGTTGGCGGTGATTTGGATACCGGCTTTCTTGCCCCCAAAAGGCAGAGAACAGCCCGCCAATAAGATGGAGGTGGTGAAAAGAACTATGAGTTGTTTTGAGGTCATGGTCGGCTTCAGTTTAGCAGATTAATGGTAAAATGTGGAGGTTCTCGTTAGGCCTAGTGGTGAAGAGGAAACACGACTGTCTGCAAAACAGTTATGCGCCGGTTCGATTCCGGCCTAGGCCTCCTGTGGAAAAAGTGAGTGAAGAAAGAATAGGCTTGTATGATGATTTGGTATGACCAAGTTGTTCTTTGGAATATTGATGCTGGCGCTCCTTTCTGGGGCCATCGTCAATTTTTTGATTTGGCCTAATTCTTATCTCGGACAGACAAAAATTTCCTTTCAGTTGAGATCCCAAGTACGCAAACAAGTCGAGGAGGCGCTTCGTAAGCCAATCAAAATCAAGTTGGAAGGAAAAGAGTTTGAAACAACTTATTCCAATTTGGGTATCAGTATGTCTGTCGACAGGACTTTGGCGCCGTTGGGGAAGATTGATTTTGGACAGAAGGTAAGGATGTGGATATCGGCCCTAACGACACCGACTCTAATTCAGCCCATATTGGTGTTTGATTCCACCTTCGAAGACCGCGTAAATGGTCTAATGTATCCGGTAGAAATCAAGGAGCGGGTGAGCTTTGATAAAAATAAATTGGCGTTTGCCTATGTTTCTGACGGAAGAATGAAAAGGATTGACGTCGATGGCTTTCGACGACGCCTGATTACGACTTTTGGACAAACGGAATTGGTGATCGAACCGACAATAATCAATCTGAAGAGTGACATAGAAAAGAAGGCAGAGGAAGAAAATGTCCTGATAGATAAGGCTCTAGCCAGACCGATCGAGATAATATTGAAAAAGGGAGGCGGGAACGTGACGATAAGGCTTCAAAGGAGAGATCTTTCTGGTTTACTTGATGGCGCAGATGAATTGACGACGCCTATGTATCTTAGGGTGGATAAGGGAAGACTAGCTAGTATTTTGTTCAACAAAGTGGGCTTCGCTGTGCCGGTAGTCTATGCAGCGAACCAAATCGAAAATGAGATTCTTGCCAGACAGACAACGAGCGCTAGTTCTCCTATTGTCTTGGGTGATGACGACGGCCCAAACTCTGACGGAATTGAGGCGGAAAAATATATTGAGGTTGATGTGTCACAGCAGAAAATGTTTCTTTTTGAGAATGGTAGCTTGTTAAAGAGCTTCCGGGTATCAACGGGTTTATATTATCCAACCCCTTCCGGGAAATATAAGATCATCAACAAGTCAACGCTGGGGTATTCAGGTATCTTTGATGTATTTATGCCCTATTGGATGGCCTTTAGTTATGCGAAGGATCTGGGTGCCTATCTTGGGATTCACGAGCTGCCATATAAGCTTTCCGGTGGAGAAAAATTTTACCGTTTCGGGAATTACATCGGACAAAAGAAGACGGGTGGATGTATCGCTCTGGCGCCGGGGGATAGCCGTGAGGTATATGACTTTTCCTTTCCAAACATGGATGTCCTAATATACAACTGACAAACTAGATTTCCCTAGCTTTGATTACTTCAGTGCTTCAGAGTCGGAACCCAAATTTATAATATATTCTCCGTCCGGATCTGTACGGGCGGTTTTGCGGGCACTAATTATTTTCATGGCGTCTTCGCGATCAACTATTTTAACTCGCTGTGATACGTCGACTCCAACATTGATTGCATCTTCACAGCGCCGAATATAGCTCCAAGTGAAGGCGTCGGCATTTCTTTCCCTGACAAGATCCTTTATGCTGAGCCGGAGCCCAAATGTGTCAACCAATTTACCGACGTTTGTCTTGAGTTTGTTGACAGAGGGATGATTAATTCTGCTGAGTAAACGAGCTAGATAATATGAGGTACCTAAGGAGACGACTTCATATATACGTAGTTCTGGTTTCTGAAAAGCGTGGCCGATTTCATGAGACAGGGTTTTCCCAACGAGATGGGAAAGCCGCCGTTTTTGGTCGAATGAATAGTCCTCACTCAAGATTCTCATAGGGAATAGGGTAATTCTCCTTTGGAGAAAACTTAACAAACCCAGATCTTCTCCCCAATCAAGATTGATGTGGGTTTCGAAGCCTCTAGATTTGGCTGTTTGGACAAAATCGATTGCCCGCCTGGTCTCGTGATTGAAGAATATTTGATTGTTTAACTCGAGTTCATTCTCATGGGCGGTTGGAACCATTTCAACAAAGGAGGCACAATGATTTTCAGCAGATTCATCTTGTCTGACGACGAAGCTTATACCCGCACTTGAACGATAACATTCCACACGAAATCCTTCTTCTGAGGGAAACATAATGTAAAGCCTATTGAAGCCCGCTTGGAAATTTTCTGGAATCTCGATGGTTGATATATGGGAGGCTTCAAAATCCTCAATAAATCTGTCGATGTCAAAACTTTTTATACTCGAAAGTGCCTCTTTCTGAATCCTGGCGACACGTTCCCTTTCCTTGAGGTTTTCTTGTATTACCTTGTTGCCGGATGTTTTATCGACTCCAAATTGATTAACGGCGGTTTCTATCTCCCTTGGTACTAGGACCTCTCCTCTGTCACCCATGGGCAAAGTATATCAGTTAGACTGTTTCTGTTACTTTGATGATTTGTTCGATGAGGCGATTGCTGTAGCCCCATTCATTGTCGTACCAGGCCATGACCTTGACGAGATCGCCATCAACGACGCGGGTCAACCCAAGATCAACAATGGCCGATTCGTCCCGGCCAATGATGTCTGAGGAGACCAGGGGTTCGTTGGTGACAGCCAGAATACCTTGGTAGGGAGGAGTGCGGGAAGCGTCGATAAACATTTCGTTGACCTCTTCGACGGAGGTGGTTCGAGCGGTAACAAAAGTAAAGTCAGAAATAGAACCGGTGATGACCGGAACACGGACGGCCAGCCCGTCAAATAGGCCTTTGAGTTCGGGGACGGCTTCGGTGGCGGCAATGGCGGCACCGGTACTGGTGGGGACGATATTGGCAGCAGCGGCACGGGAACGACGCGGATCACGATGGCTATTGTCCTGAAGATTCTGATCGTCAGTGTAACCGTGGATAGTCATGAGCATGGCTTTTTTGACGCCGATTTTGGCGTGCATGATGGCAGCGACCGGAGCGACGCTGTTGGTGGTACAGCTGGCATTACTTAGAATAGAAATGGCGTTGGCGTGTTCCTTGAGAAGGTTGTCGTTCACCCCGAGGACAACTGTCGGGATTCCGCCACCTTTGACGGGGGCGGAGATGACGACACTTTTGACTCCAGCTTTCAAGTGCTGGCCGGCAAGCTCTTGAGTGGTAAATAGGCCGGTGCATTCGGCTACGACATCGACCCGATATTGTCCCCAAGGGATCTTGGCAGGATCGCGCTGGGCAAGGACAGGAATTCTGTATTTTGTATCTAGTATTAAGTAGCCAATGAGGGGATTTTCGTCAGTGGCTTTTTTGGGGTCCTGGATATCTTCGGCTTCGACCGAATATGGGAGACGGCCGTAAGCGGTGTCATATTTTAGGAGAAGAGCCCAGCCGGAAGCGGGCAGGGAACCCGAGGTGTTTATAGCGGCCAGATTGATGTCAGGTGTATGTTTTTTGAGCCAGACACGGGCAGCGGAACGACCGATACGGCCGAAACCATTGATAGAAAAGTTGGGCATTACCTACAATTTATCATTTTTCAAGGCTCATTGCCTATTTTTCTTCATTAGATAATCGTTAATTAGTCTGATATCTTCCTGATCTTTCTCTCGACCGAGTTCTTTCTTGTAGGCAAGAATATCGTTCAAACTGGCCACGTTGAGACTGCGAATGAGAGATGAACGGGTAATTAACTCAGCATGGGTGGCGTGATAATCACCATATGACCAATCTAGACCCAACTCAAAACTAGTATCTAATTTCGGGTGAATAATCTTGGAGCCATTGGGTTTATTTTCTTCTACCCATCCTGAATTAACCAAGAGATTGTATAAATCAAGCGTAATGCATAAATCGACATCACCACTTTCTCTAATACCGTAACATTCGAGAGCACTACCACCAATGACGACAAATTCACTAGGGGGCAGATTGAGAGAATTTATTTTTTCAAAAATATCCATCAGATATTTCGATCTGGATAATTGGGAATAATAATGGTTTGGCCGCCGGGGAGAGGAGAGTCGAAGGAGAGGTCTTTTAGATTGGGGTTAGAATCGCGAATGAGGGAGGCGTAAGAAGGAAGGCCGAAGTAACGAACTGCAAGATTGGTAAAAGTCTTTTGAGTATTGGTGTTGTTGATAACGTAGTTGAATGTTGGTTGAAAATTTTTTATCTCCTGACCAAAAACAGGCTCGAAAACTGAGTCTTTGAGTGGAATTTTGGTGAGATCGCGAAGTTCGAAATGGAGATGAGGCGCCGTCGTCGCTTGACCGGTGTTGCCGGAGTAGGCGATGAGTTGTTTAGGCCGAAGAAGCTGACCAAGTTCGATGCAAAATTCCGATAGGTGAGAATAAAGAGAATAAACACTACCAAGACGAATAGCGATGGTCTTGCCCATTCCCTGATGGATCTCCCGGCGGACGACAATACCTGGTGTAGCGGCCTTGACCGGGGTGCCTTCGGGAAGGGCAAAATCAACTCCGGGGTGATGACCGGCAAAAGCCCCATAAAATTCCCGATAAAGTGGATTGTCTGTTTCGTCGATCCAAAAGCCATGGGTGACGGGGAAACGGGCGAGATCGACTGGGGGCTCAAGGACGGGCATAAGGCTGATTTTTGATGATTTCGAGGAGGGGGTGGGTGCCGGTGGTTAGAAATTCAAGCATGGCACCGCCGCCGGTACTGACAAAGTCGAAATCAGAATAAGAAAAGCCTAGGGCGGGGATAGCGGCCAAGGTATTGCCGCCGCCGATAATGATTCGAGCGGAAGATGAGATGGCCGCACTAAAGATGGCTTTGGTGCCAGCCGTGTGGATGCCATCTTCAAATTTACCCAAAGGGCCGTTGATGACGATGGATTTGGCAGACATAATTTTCCTGGAGAAGAGGGCGATTGTTTCTTCGTTAATATCCAAGCCGTCAGGAGTGAGGCTGGTGGCAAATTTACCTCCGAGAAGAATTTCGTCGAATTTGTCCACAAGGTTATCCACATATTTCCTCTTGTCTTCCTTGACACCAGAGATGATTAAAAGGCTTGGTCTATCCGCACTTTTTATGATAGCTCCAAGTTCCTCCACTTCTCGATCAAACTGAAGACCGGTATAGGTGGGGATAATTTCGGGTATTATTCGGAGGCTGGCGGCACTGTTGTAAGCGGCAAAGGCTTCGTAGACGTAAATATCAGAGCCTTCGGATAATTGTTTGGCGAATTCCCTATCACTGGTTAATTCACCCGGGCGGAGACGTAAATTGTCGAACATGGCCAGAGGAAACTCTCCCCTTGCCCACTCCCCCGGAGAAAAACCCGAATCGATAAATAAAATAGATTGATGTAGGGCTTTTTCTAGCCACTCTCGAATTGGTCTGAGGCCGAACTGAGGTTCGGCACCGCGCTCGACCAGCTCGCTTGGCCTGCCTAAATGCCCTATTATTAGAGTACTTTTGGCATTTTCGAGGCAGAGCTTGAGGGTGGGCAGAAGAGCTTGGAGCCGAAAGCCGTTGGCTACCCTTCCCTCTTCTACCGGTACGTCAAGGTCGGCCCGGAGAAGAACGTTTTTGCCTTTGAGGAGAGCGGAATTGAGCACAAATTGATGATAGCAGATAGACTTGACAATTATGGGATAATTTGATAGGATTAGCGCGGTCTGTCGGGTAATTATCAAATTAATAGCCTCACAGGCTTTTTTGTTAGGTGAAGCTAATTAAGAGAGCAAACCGTAGCCGGTTTCTTTTGAAAGGCCAGCCGAACAAAACAATCTCACGGGGGTACCCGTGGTTATGATTGATATCAAAAAATGGCTGCCCAAGACTAGGGAGATCAAGGTCGCTTTTGGTGGCTTTCTTTCGGTAGCCAGTTTGGTCATGGTTGGAGTTTATCCACTGGCGAAACAGACTCCAGTCTCGGCTTTGGAGCCAACGAGCCTTCCAATTGAGGTAATTACAGCCGGTTCAGGACCAAGTCTCCTCTTGCCACAAATGACTGGAGTTTCTCAGGGATTTTGGTCGGAACACCCGGGAGTTGATATCACAGCCCTGTCGGGAGCAGCGATCTACCCAATTAAATCTGGAAAAGTGGTCGAGGTATCAATCTCGAGGTTTAACTATGGCAGAAGCGTAGTAATTGATCACGGCAACAATCTGACCTCCCGTTATGCTCATATGGGCAAGATCATGGTACAGGAGGGAGATGAGGTTGACGACAAGACTGAAATTGGTGAAGTGGGAGTAACCGGTCATACGACCGGGCCTCATTTGCACTTGGAAATCAGGAAAAATGGAAGAGCTCTAAACCCGCTCACTTACCTTCGTTAACGAACGAACAGGAGGCTGACGGCAGCGACAAGAGTCACCCCAAAAGTAAGCCAAACGAAAATCTTTGAAACTGGTCCACTGGCGTAATTGCCCATGATTTTCTGGCTGCCGGCAATTTTGCCAATAATGAAAAGGAGCGGGACACAAACGATACCGTTCATGACGGCAGTGTAGATCAAGGCCTTGATTGGATTCACCCCAAGAAAATTAAGAGAAAGCCCAATGAGAGTGGCGATGATGATGATGGCATAAAATCCGGGGGCGTCTTTTAATTTTTTGTCGAGGCCGTATTTCCAACCAAGGGCTTCAGACAAGGCATAAGCGGCAGAGCCGGCCAAGACCGGCACCGCCAACAACCCCAGACCGATGACTCCCGCAGCAAAGATGAATTTGGCGATGAGGCCGGCGTTCCCGAAACTGCTGACCAACGGCTCGAGGGCGGCGGCGGCTTGGGCGGCGGAACGGATATCGAAGACGCCATTACCATGGAGTACGGTGGCGGTGGTGACGATGATGGACCAGGTGGCGATTTGGCTGGCGACCATGCCGATAAGGTTGTCGAGACGGAGTCGTCTCATAAAACGATGGTTCATCGAGACGGTGCCGTCGTCATTGATTAGGTGCTCCTCTCTCGCCTCTTCGGTTTCCTCCGAGGCCTGCCAAAAAAACATATAGGGGGAAATGGTGGTGCCGACGACGCCAGTGATAACGAAAAGAAAGGGTAGATTAAATTCGAGGTGGGGCAAGAAGGTCGCCCTGATTATCTCCCCCCATGGTTGGTGAACAACGAAAAGAGTTAGAGGGTAGGCCAAGAGAGAGAGACTGAGCCATTTGAGAATTCTGGCGTAAGGTCGATAATTAACGTAGATTTCCAAAAAAAGGATGACGGCGGTAAACATAACGGTAAGGAGGGCAAAGGGAATTGGAACTAGGAGATTGGCAGCGGCGGCCATAGCCCCGAGGTCAACCCCAAGATTGATGATATTGGCGATAAGGATCAAACCGACGACGAGAAATAGGACCGGTTTCCCAAAATGTTCTTTGACGACGGCGGCGATCCCCTTTCCCTTCACGGCGCCGATTCTGGCTGAAGCTTCCTGGACGGCGATCATTAGAGGGAGGAGAAAAAGAGCGGTCCAGAGCTGACCATAGCCGAACTGAGCTCCAGTCTGCGAGTATGTAGCGATACCTGAAGGATCATCATCCGCGGCGCCGGTAATGATGCCGGGACCGAGGCTACTCCCCGTTTTTTTGATTCGAGTGAGGAACGAAAACATTATTTAATTCTATATGACCGGTGAGGAAAGTTGTTGACAAAATATTTATTTTTTTGCTTGACCTATCAATTCTTTGTACACTGTGGATAACTTACCTTTTTTGTTAATAACTATTATTTTGGGGTTTATTGTCTGTCATTGCGAGGAATGTACTCATGACGTGGCAATCTATATGGATTGCTTCGCTAACGCTCGCAATGACGGCGGAGCGTGTTATTTATTTGGGTTGAGGAAGATGATTTGGTAGACTCCCCCGTTGAAGGAGAAGGTGTAGCCGGCTTTTTTGTTTAAGAAAGATTGGGCGAGGGTTGAAGAAACTGAAAGAAGAAAGGTGTCACCGATAGTCTGACCACCGAAACCATCTGGGACGAGGAGAAAGTTTTTGACTCCGAGAGGGGTGCGGAGAGTGATTAGGGTATTGGCGGTAGCCGTGTTACTAAATGGAGGAAGTTTGTTGAGTCCGGTTTCGAGCGATTGAAGTTTTTTCTTGGCATCGTTTAGGGTGTCCATGAGTTGCTCGGCATTTTGGCGGGTTTTGTCAGAATGACTCTCGGTGGGAGTGGCGGCGTGATCGCGAGTGAACTTCGCCTCGGCGAGTTGGCGGTCGAGAAGATTGCGTTTGTCTTGAAGAATTTGGCGAAGATCAATCATGGGGTGATTATATATTGTCGAGGCTGGCCCAAAGGAGGCGGGAGGCGAGAGAACGGTGCGGGTGCCAAGTTTGTGCGAGTGCGAGAATGGCTTTTTGATCATTGCGGCTGATGCCGTAGAGTTTTTCGATAGCCGTCCGGAGACCAAGATCCCCGACCGAGAAGACGTCAGGGCGCTTCAAACTAAAAATTAGAAACATTTCGACAGACCAAGGACCAATGCCTTTGATTTTGATCAATTCTTTCTTGATTTCGTCGTCAGTCAGTTTTTCCAACTGGTCTAGGATAATGGCGCCGGGGGAGATGGCGGAAGCGATATTTTTGACGTAGTTGGCTTTGGAGTTACTAAGACCGACAGCGCGGAGCTTATCGGCGGGGAGATTTAGAACATCATCAGGTTTCGGTTTGACAGGAAAAATGCCTAAAAAGCGTTTGAGGATGCTGTCGGCGGCTTTCATCGAGAGCTGTTGGCCGATGACGATCTCGACGAGATCGAGGAAATAATTATTTTGGCCACCATAATATTCTTTGATCTGATGTTTGGCGATGAGTTTTCTCATCACCGGATCGTTCTTGAACAGTTCAGTTGAGGTGTTTTTTCTCACGTTTGGAGGATTTTGATGGCTTTGATTTTTTCTTTTTGGGGATATTCCTGACATGCTCAATAGCTTTCCGAAGCTCTTCGGACATGGTGGTCTCGTTGACATGGGCGAGATCTTTCAGAAACTTGATTTGATATTGAGGCAGATAGACTTGAGTTCTGATCATGCAATAAACATACACCATGGTGTATGTCTCTGTCAAATAGAGTACCAGCGAGATTCCTCGACTTCGCTCGGAATGACGAGTAATTAGTGTCTCCCGCGGGTCCCACGGATAATACCTGGGACGTCGAGTACTCCGGATACGCGGGATGACGGGTAAACCGTCACATTCCCATGTCGCCCATGCCGGATTGACCGCCCATTTCCTTCTTCTCTTCAGGCAAATCTGTAACTAGGCATTCCGTAGTTAGAATCATGCTGGCGACGGAGGCGGCGTTTTGGAGCGCGCTTCGGGTCACCTTCACCGGATCGAGAATCCCGGCTTTGAGCATGTCTTCAAACTCGAGGGTGAGGGCGTTGAAACCAAAGTTCTTGTCGACGCTTTCCTCAACTTTTCGGACAACCCAACCATCATCGGCGCCGGAGTTCTTGGCGAGCCAGCGGAGGGGCATGGATAACGCTTCGCGGACGATGTCGATACCGACTTGTTCGTCGGCATTAGCCGCTTTGAGGGAATCTAGAACCTTGGCGGTGCGCAGAAGGGCAACACCTCCACCGGGGACGATGCCTTCTTCAATGGCAGCTTTAGTGGCGCCAACGGCGTCTTTGACTCTTTCTTTGAGTTCATTCAATTCCACCTCGGTGGGAGCGCCGACTTTGATGACGGCGACACCGCCGGCCAGTTTGGCGAGTCTTTCCTCAAGTTTCTCGCGATCGAAGTCGGACTTGGTGTTGGCCGCCTCGGTCTTTAATTGAGTGACACGGGCAGCGATGGCTTTGGGATCTCCCTTGCCGCCGACGATACGAGTATTGTCTTTGTCGGACCAGACGCGATCGGCGTGGCCGAGATCTTCAAGGGTAACAGAGTCGAGTTTTCGACCAGTATCCTCGGAAATGACGGAGCCACCGGTAAGAATGGCAATATCCTCGAGCATGGCTTTGCGACGGTCACCGAAGGCAGGAGCCTTGACGGCGAGGACGTTGAAAGATCCGCGCATTTTGTTGACGACGAGGGTGGCGAGGGCTTCGCCGTCAATGTCGTCGGCGATGATGACGAAGTTTTTGCTAACCTTGATGACTTTTTCCAGAACCGGAAGGAAGTCGTTGACGCTACTGATCTTTTGGTCAGTGATGAGAATGTGAGGAGCATCAATGGTAGCCTCCATTTTGCCCGGGTCGGTGACGAAGTAAGCAGAAGCGTAACCCTTGTCAAAGGCCATGCCTTCTTTGTGTTCGATTTCAAAGTCGAGACCCTGACTCTCCTCTACTTCGACGACGCCGTCACGACCGACGAGCTTGAGAGCTTCGGCGATTTTACTACCGATTTTTTCGTTTTGGGCGGAAATAGTGGCGACAGATTGCCAATCAGTTTCTTTGACGTCTTTTTTGAGCTTGAGAAGAGTTTCGACGACGGCGACGACGGCTTTGTCGATACCGGTTTTCATCTGCATGGGATTGGCTCCGGCGGTGATGTTCTTCATGCCAGCGACAACGATTTGCTGGGCAAGTAAGGTAGCGGTGGTAGTACCGTCACCGGCGACGTCGTTGGTTTTGCTGGCGGCTTCTTTGACGAGCTGAGCGCCCATGTTTTCAAATGGATCCGGGAGTTCGATTTCCTTGGCGACGGAGACACCATCGTGGAGAACGGTGGGGGCGCCCCACTTCTTGTCGATAGCGACATTGCGACCCTTGGGTCCGAGAGTGGTGACGACAGCTTTGGCTAGTTTGTTAACGCCGCCCATGAGCTTCTGGCGGGCTTCATCAGAGAAAAGAACTTGTTTGGCCATTTGAATTTATTTATTATTTAATATTAAACATTGCTCATTTGGTGACGATGGCGAGAATGTCGTCGAATTTCAAAAATTGATATTCGAGGCGATCAATGACGACTTCGTTGCCACCCCATTTCTTGTAAACGACAGTGTCGCCTTTTTTGGCGGGAGATTTGAGTTTGGTGCCTTCGGTGGTGGTGAGATCATCCCCGACCGAGAGAACGGTGCCGTACTGGGGCTTGTCTTCGTGGCTATCGGGAAGATAGATACCGGAGTCGGTTTTTTTGTCTTGTTTAGCGGGCTCGACGAGAAGGTATCCGGGAGCTGGTTGGAGAGATTTGGCGGCGAAGACGGTGGTTGGCATAGTTAAAATTTCTAGTTTCTAATTTTTAATTTCTAATTCAAGTGTATGTGTATGATAGCACTTAAATACTTCGAGTGCTACTTTAGAAAATAACTGGAGTTTTGTCAATAGCTAAAGACCGGAGGAGTCTTTTTGGAGCTGGTTAAGATCGGCCTGGCCCCCGTCATCGACGGTAGCGTTCAGTTCGGCATTGAGATCGTTAACATTGGTTGAGGTAGTCGTCGGAGTAGCGGAAATTGTGGTTGTGGGTGTAGCGGCGGTCGGAGGCGTAGTGGTGGTCGCGGCGGGACCAGTGTAGTTGCAGGCGGCTAGGAAAAGTGCCGAAACGGCTAGAAAGATGGTGGATTTGGTCTTCATGTTATTTTTCAGTCGTGTTTGTTAACTTTTCGCCAACGACATTGGCCAGAGCTTTGAGGACATCGCGGACTGATTTTCTAGCGGTGACGACACTTTGATGGGCGGCTTGAAGATCTTTGGCAAAAGCCGTTCTGGTCGAAGAAGCTGCCGCGCCTAGCTTGTCATCTGTGGTAACGTCGATGGTGTAAGTTTTAGCGGCCTGGGTAGCAACGGCTGACTTCGCTGAAACGATGGCGGTGCGGGCCGTGACTATTGCGGCCTTTACAGCGCTAATATCCTTGCCTTTCTTCTCGACTTCGAGGGATCGGGCCTCAATCTTGTTTAGAACTTCTTCTATTTTTGTTATATGACGAGTCATGATACTGGTGCGATTGGCGTTGACTTCGACGATACGCTTGTCAATGCGGTCGACAATGGTCTTTTTTTTCTCGTCTCTAATTGAATTCAGTTTGGAGCGAAAATTTTCGCGTTCGTCTTCCCGACCCATTTGACGGTTGGTTGCTGCTGATGGCGTCTGAGCATAGATTGGTACGGCGACAATAAGAGCAAGGGCAAAAAGACAACCGAGAACGATGAGTTTCTTCATAGTACCAGTATATAACAAACGAAAACAGTCAGCCAACGAAAAACCCTTAGAACAGGTTTGGGCCGGAAATGAAACCCAGTTTTGAGTACCAGTTATCAAAGGAAAAAATGGTTTTGGTATTTAGTTTCTCGGCGGTGGCGACGACGATGGCGTCAAAAAAGGTATTTTGTTTTGAATGTGAGTCTTCGAAAATTTGACTGGCTCTAATCAGGGTCTCCTTTTCCGGATAATCGATTTGAAAAAATCCTTGCTGTAACTGCTGACTGATTAGACGTGCCTTTTGAGGTTGGTTGGCCGCTCTAACCAATGAGGTAATCGCTTCTGGAAAGACGCTGACAGGAAAGACAACTTCCATGTTTTTCTTGACGAATAGAGAAGCCAATTGAATTGCTTTCTTGTGATTGGAATCTTTTTCCAGCGTCAAAGAAATTAGGGCATCTGCATCGGCAATAACGATTTTATCAGTCTCGTTTCTTCCCTCCCCAAGTGTAGTAATCGAGATTTTTGATGATATCTTTGGGGATACGACCCTTAGTGGGAATCTTTTCAGCTTCTTTGGCAAAGTTAACTAGATTTAGAGCAGAAATGGATTTGGGCTGGATGGTCTTTAGCCCAGCCCGAATGGCTGTTCGGAAGACTTCGGCTTTTTTCTGGCCGATGGATCTGGCTACCAGTCCTAACTGATGGTTTAAATCTTCGGGAATATAGATGTTTATTCTCAGCATGATTTTATGTATTCATCATACATCACTATTTGTCAAACTTCGTTTTTTTGCTCATTTGGCGAAGCTGACGAGTAGGCCAAAGAGAATTAGCAGAAGCGGCAGGATAATGTATTTGAGCCAGGGTTGCGGCTCGGGCTTTTTGGCTTTGGACATTAAGTTTAATTTACCACGGTTTTCAAAGTTAATTTGTGCTTTATGGCCGTCGCGACAATCAGGGCATAGCGAGAATGCTGGCGGGTGATTTTTTTGATGTCTTGGCGGTCTTTCCAGACTCCGGCGGTGGTAATGATTCCCAACTGATCCTCTATTTTGTGGATACACATACTTCAATATTACTTCAAGCCAGTTTTCATAACCTTGAGAACAAACACTTGTGGTGTTTAGAGTTTTGTTAGCTAACGTTTAATTCGGCAACAATAGCTGTAATGTTATCATCGCCTCCGGCTGCGTTTGCGGCGGCGATCAACTGTCTGGCGAGCTCACCACTTGGTTTTTGTTGCGAGAGAAAAGTCTTTAGTAGTGGATCGCGAACCATCTCCCACAACCCATCGCAACAAGTGAGGATTTTTACTTTTCCTTCAATCTCTCTTGGTCCGGTAACGTCAACCTCGACTGTGGCTTTACCTCCCAAATTTCTGTAAACCATATTCCTATTTGGATGAGCATATCGTTCGCCATCAGTAATTTGTCCAGCTCCCACCAACGATTCTACTAAGGAGTGGTCTCTGGTTAATCGTATCAGGCTGTCATTTGATTCGTCATATAAGTAGACACGAGAATCACCAACATTGGCGGTATAAAGTTTTCCCCCCACAACCATTGCCATAGTTAGCGTGCTTCCAAGCTCTTTTCCCATGCCCTGCTTTGACGCAAACACGTTCTCATTTGCTGCTTCAACTGCTTCTTTAATTTTTTGCTGTACTTGATCTGGAGAAAGGTTTGACCAACCAGTGGTTTCGGCTAACTTATTTAGTGTTAGTCGTATGGCACTCTGGGAAGCTAATTCTCCGAGATCTACTCCCCCCATCCCGTCGGCGACGATAAACAGGCTCTCAACCCCATTGGCAAAGATTATATCGGCAGATTCATTTGCTAATCTTAGTTGATCTTGAGATGCTAATAATTTTTGATCTTGTTCGGGTGTATTTTGATTATTTTTCGCGGCCTCATTGTACGCGGCTATATTGGAGGAGGCGTTTGCAAGCCTAATATCGATCCCTTTTCCTTTCCCCCCGCAAAAATAACTATCCTCGTCTGGTTTGCCATTACGAGCGATGCCCACATCGCTCCTACCGCCAAACTCTATTTGTATGTTTTTGAGTCGTAAGGCCAATTCTGGTAGTTGATCAGTGGTTATGGTGAAAAAGTGAAGTTCTCCAGTTTGGCTGTCGATAAGAGGTAAAAGCACGTCGTTCTGGCGCCACATTGGTTGATATTTTCCTTTCCCCGCGAGAACTCTTTTGACCACTTCTTTCGAAAAAGACTCCTGACCAAGAACTATTTGGTCGGAATCTGTTTGATTATTTGGAAACTTTGCCTTTGGATTTGCTTCATGGAAATGGGCTTTTGAGCCGCGTGGTAAGCCGACGCTTCTTCTAACCCCAATTTCCTGTCTCTCCCCTGGTTTGGCCGAGATGTTTTGAATCGGAACGTCACATGGATCAATCTCCCCTAGTGTCGCGAGAACCCATTTTGTGTTTCCTTTTTCTATTTCGTTCTTCAAACGTTGCCTGACTCGATCTTCTGCTGTTTTCCATAGCGTCACGGCATACCTTTTACCAACATCATTAGTAATATCTGGCATAAAGCCTTCTCTGGCTAAGGCTATCGCAGCGGTTTTTCCAAGTCCGAGTAACCATTCTTTGCCACTTCTAGTTCTTTGCTCTAATTGGTTCCTCGCAGCAATGGTTTTAGGATCAGTATCTTTGTTATTAAAGGCGAAACCTACCGATGTCTCAATAGCTCGTTCAATTGTTGGCTCTGGCATAAAGTGATTCTATATATGAATCGGCAACCTGTTTTTGTTCCATAGTCATGGTTTCTTTTAGGTTGGCATAAAAAGTTTCTAAGTTCTCTATAGAAAGCTTAGCATACCGGTCAGAGGCCGTTTTCTTTTGATCTTCGTTTAGAATCGGATCTATGAGGCCGAGGATGGTGTCGCCGGGTGCGAACTTGTTATCCGAAATTTCCATTAATGATACCCCTAGTGATTTTTGTTGGTTTTCTGCTAAATTACCCTCGTTGACCAACCACTCGATGAATTCGCTCGTCACTTTTTCAGAGAGATCTTGCCAGGCTTGATTTATTTTATCGGTGGACCATTCAACGATATTACAAATTGTGACAAAATTACTTGGTACTTTAGCCATTTTCAATTCTTTGCATTTTCGTGTCTAATTTTAACATCTGCGGGTGGCGGGGAGGAACTAGGTACAACGCTAGAGACTTTGACGGCGTTTTTGCGGTAGTAGCGTTCGAAGGAGGTGCGGAGGACTTTGTCGCGGTTCTGATTCTTACTAAAGGGCAGGGGCAGGGTGTAGGCCGGGAAAGGATGAGAGATGGTCTCGTCGATGGCTAGCTTCATGACGATCTGGTAGCG
This sequence comes from uncultured Pseudomonadales bacterium, assembly GCA_964509695.1. GTDB lineage: Bacteria > Patescibacteriota > Microgenomatia > UBA1400 > MFAQ01 > 2-01-FULL-50-23. Next base: position 17,632 of record CAZDXN010000013.1, read on the forward strand.
GACGAGACTGACGAGATCGTCCTGAGTATAGGTCGTGCCCATTTCGGCGATGAGGCGGTTGGCGTCATCGGCGCCGACGACGAAGCTGATGATGGTGCCGGCGTTACCGAAGATGGCTTTTTGAATTTCTTCGGGGAGTTGAGCGGTGTACTGGTTGGTGAGGATGAGGTTGAGGCGGAATTTGCGGGCCTCGGAGAGAATTTTCACAAATGAAGTGGTGGCGAAGTTCTGGAACTCATCGACGTAGAGGTAGAAGTCTTTTCGGTCTTCTTTGGCGATGTTGACGCGGTTCATGGCGGCGATTTGGATCTGGCTGATGACCATGGCTCCCAAAAGGGCGGCGTTGTCCTCACCGATCTTTCCTTGAGCCAGATTCAAGATAATAATTTTGCCTTGGTTCATCATGTCTTCCAGGTCGACGGAGTTGTTCGGGTGGTTAATGATATTTCTGATGGTCGGGCTGGTAACGAACTGACCGACTTTGTTGAGGATGGGAGAGATGGCTTCGTTTCTAAATTTCTCGGTGTAGGAATCGTATTCGAGAGTCCAGAAGTCTTTGAGAATCTGGTCGTCAATTGATTCGAGGAATTTGTCCCGAAACTTCTTGTCGGTCAGGATGCGAATGACGTCGACGAGGGTACTCCCCTGCTTCTGGACTAATGTGAGGACGGCATTTCGCAAGAGATACTCGAGACGAGGACCCCAGGAATTGCCATAGAGTTTGTAGAAAATGCCGACTATCCCTGAGGCGACTAGTTCGCGATGCTCGGGGTTTTTGACAAAAAGAGGGTTGAGATGAAAAGAAGTCTCTTTGGTGGAGGGGTCAAGATAGGCGACGTCGTTGACCCGGTAACTGGGGATAAAGTCGAGAAGAATATCGGAGAGATCCCCGTGGGGGTCGATGACGGCAACACCGGCACGGTTTCGGATATCGGCGATGGCCATGTTGGAGATGAGGGTGGTTTTGCCGGTACCGGATTTACCTAAGATATAGATGTGACGACGACGGTCCTCACCATTTTTGATACCAAAGATGGCCATGCGATTCTTGAACTCGGTGCGAGCAAAGAAATTTGTCTTTGATTTCTCCTCGTCAGTGAGTCCTTCGGCGACGGGGAGACTGGAGGGCGGTTCACCTTTGAGGGTTTTGCCCCAAGCGATGTTTCGAAGGCCGGTTAGATCGACATTGGGAAAGTGATAGAGAGAGGCGATCTCGAGAAGGTTGAGCTGTTGATGAGTCGGGGTGAACTCGGCACTCCGAGTGACCAAAACTTTGATTAGCCGATTTTTTTGACTAAGAGAAAGTTTCTTCCTGTTTTTTACCTTGAAAGAATTACCCTCGGCCAGAGCATAAACACCAAAGGAAGTGACGACTTGGGTCAGAATGAGGTCGGCGGAAGCCTGATCGGGGGCAATACCAGCGACGCGGATATCGACATCAAAAGCGGGTAGGGCGATCTTTTGTTCGATGAGGGCTTTTTGGGGATGGGCTTCTTTTTTGTCGGGCGCGGTCTGAATCCCCTCGTGAACCAAGGCGCGAGGAAAATTAGCCCAGCCACCGGGGGCGGCGGAAAGACAAAATTGGACAATCCCGGCTTGGTTTGGAGGGAGTTTACCCAAGATTCCTAGGATGGCGGCGAGTGGGTCGGGGGTTTTGCCCTGAATAGTATTGATAGGAAGATAGGATGGGGCCGTAAGGGTGAGCTGGGCGAGGGCCTGTGAGCCGTGGGTCAGCCAAGAGTCCATATAATCGGCCATGTGGGTGATGATGGCGTCGGGATATTGGGCGGCAATCAAGGCTTTGACGAGGGGGGCAATTTTCTCCGGACAGCTGACGATAAAAAAGACGGTTTGGTTGAGGCTGGCGATCTCCAGAGTAATAGTATCGAGTTTGCCGAAGAGACGAAGAAATAAGGAGGTCTTGAGGGTGTTTTTTAGGGAAGCCAGAACGTGAACGAATTTCTCGTAGGTGACGAGCGAGTCTTTGGCGGGACGAATTTCAAGAACCGCGCGTGGAGTTGGAGCGGGCATGAAGTTAAGTATAAAGGATTAAAGACAAAGGAGGAAGGAAAGTGGTCAGAGCTTTGGGGAAACAGAAAAGTAGGGGCCTGGGGGGGTTTAAGTCCTCAGGCCCGGGAGTCGGGGATGTGCCTAGGGGCGCTTCCTTTTGGCCGTAAAGGTAAAGTTGGGCTCGTAGGTCTCATTGTAGCCGGGTTGGTCGTACTCAACCGTCCAACCAGCCTTACGATAGATCTCTTCGATGTCGAGCCAATTGTTGTCAAAGATTTTGGCCCGTTTGAGGCCCTTTGAAATCATCAACTTGACCACTTCTCCTACTGTGAAGCTCGAACGGCCGTTGACGTAGCTGGCGGCGATGGCTTCATTAAAAGCCTCGATCACCGCGTCTGGAAACGATTCCACCTTTTGTTTGGCCACCGTCGCCGGTGTTAAAGGTCTGACAGACATGAGTTTCTCCTTTTTTTCAGGTGCTAGGGTAATCGAAGGTGATTACGTGACTTTATTATAGGACTTCTGGGATGAAAAAGCAATCTGTGGCTAGGTTTTAGAGGGAGAGGAGAAGACGATGTGTTCGGCGTCGCTGGGGTTTTCGAGGATCTTGACTTCGGAGAGGAGAACGCCTTCGACGATGATACCCTTGTCCGAGAAGAGTTGATTGAGCTCGTTTTTGAGGGTTTCCTCGATCTGGCCGCGGGAATGAGGAATGTCTTTGCTATTGGTCTCGGATAGAACGTGGCTGATTCGAGAGCGGCTGTAGGGACGGACGACCTTGCTGACGAAGTTGTCACCAATGTTTTCCCAAAGTTCCGGGGCGTTGGCTTTGTCAATCTTGAAAAGAATTGATCCCTCGATGCTGATACTCTTGTTGTCTTTGGTGGTCGTAAGAATGGGTTCATCGCCGAGGGCTTCCTTGTTGTTGACGTCAAAACCGTGACGGATGGTGTATTCGAGGATCTGGGCGTTGAAGAGTTTGGCAATCTGCCAAAAAGGAATCTTGAGGTGGAGTCCGGGACCCCAGACCTTCTTCAAGACTCCATATCCCCGATCGTAGACGCAGGCAATATGCCCGGGGGGAACGGAGATGAAAAAACCACCGACGACTTCATCTACCAAAAAACCAACTACTAGTTTGTCAAAATCAGCCATTATTTATAGGGGGAGTAGTAATCTCTCCTGTAAGGGTATGATACCAAAATAGGGCTTGTTTAATCAACAAAACGGCAATTGAGAAGAGTAACGAGGTAATGATGAAGAGTTTTTTGCCGGCGGGGAGGAACATAAAGACCAAAAAGGCGGTGATAGGAAGGAAAATGGCCAGTTGGAGGAACTCCCGGCGACTGGTGGCACCGGGAGAGAAAAGCATATGAAGGGCTTCGATAGCGAAGATGAGGAGGGACTGGACTAGATTTAAGGTACTGTTTGTCTGGGAAAGGTCGAAAACGCCGAGAAACATCAGGTTAATAGGAGTCTTGATCTCAGGAATGAATGAATAAAGCAGGTGGAGATCTTCACCCTCGAGACCGGTTTTGAAGATGCGATAGAGCATCAAGACGATGATGACTTGGATCGTAATGTTGATCGTCTCCCCGATCACGGCACCACGGTTGCTCCTCATGATGGCTTTGCTTTCGGCGCGGAGGTTGACGGGGTCGGATTTGTATTTCTTTTCGATCTCCTTGATCTTGGCGGCGATGGCAGCTTTTTCCTTTTCGGAGCGGCCGGCGGAAAGATGGAGAGGAAGAAGAATGATCTGGACCACGACAGCGAAGACGATCACGGCAATGCCCATGTCCGGAATGCCGGCTTGGCTGAGGGCCCAGTAGATAAAAACGAGGATATTAAAGAAGGGCTGGTAGATATAGGTGATAAAAATTGATCCCACGGAGGTAAGTATACCCCACCAAACTGCATACTACGTCGGGTTAGCGGATTCCGGTGTCGATGTCAAATTGTTGGGTGGTGGTTTTTCCAGCAGTGATTATGAAGTCTGGGTTTTCGATGTTTCCGCCAAATTCGTCCGGATATCTTTGTAGTTGATAGCTTCCCGCTGGTAATGAAACCGTAAATTTTCCATCTTTATCGGTATTTACTGTTTGAAACACGACGCTGTCAGCAGATCTCATGATTTTAAGCACTTTATTTGCTAATGGCGCCTCACACGTTGTCATGTCTGTGACTGACGCCGGTCCTCCACAGGTTGGACTACGCATTACCGTGGCAATTAGTGTGCCCGTGGTGGTGGGGTCGGTAGAAGGCTGGCTAAAGACGGGGAGGTATTTGCTGGCAAAAACCCCAACGATGATGCCAACAATTAAAAGTAAAATTGAAAACAGTAGCGGGCGGGTCATAAACCACAGCTAATCATGGTGTAAAAGTCCTTCAGAAAAGATGCCTGCGAGGCGTTGGTCATGTTCCAACCAGACAGGCCTGCTTTCCATAGTTTGCCGGCGGAATACCAGACTACCGTCAACCCCTCGGGGGACGTCTTGGGGTCAGAAGAATTGGTTGGGTAGATAGTTAGGGCGGAATTTCCGTTTATATCAGTGTCGGTTACGGAGACTAATTGCTTTACGTCTGGATATTCATTTGCCCAATAGGCGAAGTAGGCTTCACGCCGCGAACCTCCTGAATAGGGCAGGTTTGTAATATAGGTAATACTCGGCTTGTAGCCCTCGTCTCGATTGAAAATAAGGTGATCGTAGGCTTCCGCTTCCCATTTGGGTGGTAAACATAGATTCAGGCCGCTTTGAGTGGTAAGTCTTTTCCAGCTAGTGGGGACGACGTATGTTGTCTTTGGCTTAGAGGTTGGTGTGATGGTAAGAGTTGGGGTGGTGGTGGCGGTGGCGCCGGTGAATTTGAAGGTGGAGAGGATTTGATTAACCTTATTAATCTCTGCATCTTTTGTACTTTTAGCATCTCCGGTTATCGACCAAAGTAATTTGCCTTGGAGAATGTGAACAAACAAGATTGTTTCCTGGGCTACGCCGTTTTGGTCCGGGTTTATATTCTGTCTTCCCTTTACGGCTGGATAATTCTGAATATTAAAGTATGTGACATTCTCTATTCCCATGACCGTATTTTCGATTTTTGTAATGGGTTGACCTGATTCCCCACTAATAGGTTTGTCGTTAAATTGGACAGAAATTGAAGTACCAATAGTTTTTCCAGCGGCGTCACCATCAGCCCGGTCATCAATCGATAGAAACCAGGTTGTACCGCCTAAATTATTTTTATATGGTTGTGGTTCTTGACTGACCTTTAAATTGGACGGGTACTGGATGGAAAATCCCAGTTTAGTGTTTGTATATGTTTTCCAGTTGGCGGTGGGGTCGCCCTCCTTCGTCGAGACTTCGGCGGGCAAGGGGGTTGGGGTGGGTTGGAGTTGGAGGGAGGCAATTTGCCGTTGAAGTTGTATGTTTTGGTAGGCGAGGAGGCCGATTCCGGCGAGAGAAATACAAAGAAAAATGGAGAGAATAACTGGTACTATTGAAGGTTTAGGCGCCGGCGGCATTGTTGGCGGAGTACTCTGGGCAATTGGGTTCATATGTGGTTAGTTTACTATTATTTATCGGATCTCCGTGTCGATATCAAACCTTTTGGTGGTGGTTTGGCCCGCCACAATGGTAAAATTCCGATCGTTAATATTATTTCCAATACCCGTGAGAGTATTTCGAATCTGATACGATCCCGCTTCGAGTGCCACGATAAATTGTCCGTTCGCATTTGTGCTAACCGTTTGTTTTTTCACAAGCCCATCTGTACCATAAAATATTTCTTGTTTAGATTTGGCTTCATTATTTTTAGTGTTCACAACGAGGTAGATGTCGAAGACTCCATTTACAACCGGCGCTTCACAGTTATCTCCTACTCTTTGCGCTCCCGCACACGTTGGGCTACGCATCACCGTGGCTTCTAAGATTCCATCAGTATTATTGTTATCAATAAACTTAAACGTGGAGAGGATCTGGTCGACAATTTTTTTGTATTCAGAAATTTTGGAGTCCGCTCCATTTATATTTGCAGAAAGTCTGATGACGAAGTTGTTTACCCCCGAATAAATCACCCTTGTCCTTCCCCACCAGCCATTTGCAGTAAATTCGTATGCTATCTGGCTTTCAAGTTTCGTGGTAACTATTTGACTTGCAGCATCTCCTTCTGCACTTTTTTGTTCCTGTGCGTATTGTTCAATTGATTTTTTTGGGTCATTTATAATGATTGTTTTTACAACTATCCCATCCGAGAGTTCTGTTTCTGTTCTCCCCGACGCTTTTTGAGATTCCCCAATAAGGGCCATGGCGATACCTTTGTAATTTCCTTCCGCGTAGTCGGTGATTTTAAAGTTCTCGGGATATTTCACTGAATAACGATTTTGTATATCTGTATACAATTTCCAGTTGGCGGTGGGGTCAGCGAACTGAGTGGGAGTGGGAGTCGGCGTGAAACATTGAGGAGGATAGCTTTCTCCGATAGAACCGCCGCGTGAAAGGCAATCCT
>CAZDXN010000014.1:0-21754 GCA_964509695.1 uncultured Pseudomonadales bacterium
TGTCGGCCCTAATGGGAATACTTTTGGGAGTCATGGTGATGACCAACACTTGGGACACGATGATTTATGGATTGTTTTTGACGATCTATGGTTTCCTGATGCTGTCTTCGGGAAAGATGAAGTTTCTGCCTTTGATAAGGGCGGCACTGGTGGTAGCCGGATTCATGGTTCTGACCGCTCTGCCGTGGTTTGTCGGTTTTAAGTCGATTTCGGATGGGGTGGCGCCAGTGACCCTGCGATCACCGGTGTGGCAGCTGATAGTCTTGTGGGGGCTTCATCTGGTCATCACGGTAGTTGCCCTTCGTCTGGCGTTAACAAAGGAGAGGAGAAACTATTTTGTCTTGGCGATGGGCCTTACGGCAATTGCGCTACTGATTATCCCCGAGTTTATATATATCAAAGATATCTATCCGAACCATCAGCGCGCCAACACTATGTTCAAACTGACTTATCAAGCATTTATTTTGATGGGAATATTGTTTGGATGGCTGATGGGGAAAGTATCAAGTATTAAGTATCAAGTATTAAGATTGGGAACGACGGGGGGGATGTTGTTGGTGTTTGGGGGGTTGATGATTTTTCCATTTGTTTCATTTAAGGTTTATTACAATAACTTTTCCCAGTATCGGGGTTTGGATGGCTTCGTCTTTTTGAAAGAAAGGTATCCGGCCGATTTGAGTTTGATCAAGTACCTTTCTGAGAATCGAGATGGCAGAAACTTGGTCGAAGCTGTCGGGGACAGCTATACCGAAACCGATTTTGTATCCGCCTTTAGCGGGGTGCCGACGGTGGTGGGGTGGCGAGTGCACGAATGGCTCTGGCGCGGGGGTTATGACGAAGTCGGCAAGAGGGATGAAGAGGTGAGAAGATTTTATGAGGAAGGAAGTTTGACTGAGGCGGTGGGGTTCGTCAAAAAATATAATTTGGGTTGGGTGGTGATTTCCGGACGGGAGAGAGAGAAGTACAAGAACCTAGACGAGCGAAAGATAAAAGCTTTGGGAGGGGTCGTTTTCTCAGAAGGGCCATCTTATTTAATAAAGATAAGATAGATCCCTCGACTGCGCTCGGGATGACAGAATGGATCGCCACACCCCTACGGGGTTCACGATGACAGAGAATCTGCCTGCAAGGCCTGGCCCTGCAGGTACTTCAATATTTTGCGTTGAGTTTGTTTGACAGATACTGGGCGAGGGCGGGCCAGTTGTTATCCTTGGCAATGAGGACCCACTGGTTGAGATAAGTATTGCTGACGGGGGGGTTTTCGAGTATGGCGACCCCCTGCTCGTCAGAGGTATACGACAGGACGATTGTTTTTTGCGGATGGCGGTAGGAGTCGAAAGCGAGACGAACCAAGGATGGATAGTGACTCTCGCTAAGATTAGTGTCGAGTCGGTTCTTTAGTAATTTATATAAGGCAGTTAATTTGCTCCGATCGGTTAAGAAGCCAATCGTAAAAACTTTTTGTTTCAGGGCGGAGATAACCAGTTGTTGGCGACGATCCCGATCGATATCGGTACCCTCCTCACCCTGTGCATGGCGAGAGCGGACAAATTTCAAGGCGGTAGTGCCGTCCATATGATTTGGGCCGGCGGTAAAAGTAATTGATTCATAGCGGCTACTGACAGGAAGAGCGTTTTCTTTTCCTTCTATGGGAAATTGATTATCCGTAAAGGTGTTTGCGACTGAAACGTCAATGCCGCCAACCAGATCAATGGCTTCACGAAAAATGGTGAAGTTGATGACGGCAGAATAGTGGATCGGCAGGCCGAGGGTCTCAAGGATGGCGCTTTGAGCCAGCTTGATACCCCCCCCGTTTTCGTCTTTGAACTGGCCGTAGTGATAAACAGCGTTAATTTTGGTCTTCAGAGAACTGACCCAGAGATCCCGAGGAATGGAAACGAGAGAAATCTGCTTGTCGGGATGGGAGTATGAAACAACCAGAAGGGTGTCGGTCAGGTCGGGCGAGTCGGAACCTTCGCCCCGAATTCCCATGATCAGAAAGTTGGTACGACCGTTGGTACTTTCGAGGGGTTTGAGCTCACCCAAACCGGCTTGAGTAAGAAAATTTTTTGTCTTTAACCCGAGAATAATTAACCCACAGAAGACGAAAAAGAGAACGATAATGAAGAGATGGTGTAGGAGAAAACCGGCTAGAGAAAACAGAGCTCGGCGGAGACGAATGATTTTTCCGTTCATATAAAGGCATGCATCAGTTTATCAAAAGACGACACCGAGAGGCTGTCCGTACCCACCAAAACTCCGTCGAGGTGTTGTTTGTCTAGATATCCGGCGACGTTTTCGGAGGTGACGGAACCGCCGTACAAGATGGGGCATTGGCTTTCGGTGAGAAAAGAGATTTTGTTGGCGACGATCTCGGCACTCTCGGGGTCGGCTGGTAGACCAGTACCAATGGCGGCGAGAGGTTCGTAGACGAAAATACAGTTTGCTAGGGGTAATTGAAGATCAAGCAACTCCTTGACTTGTTCTTCAAGGTAAGGAACGTCCAGACAAACAATGGGGGTGATTGAGTTTTCGAGGAGGAGTCGCGTTTTTTGGGCGACAATCTGACTCGATTCGCCAAATTCGCGTCTTCTCTCGCTGTGGCCGACCAGACAATGGCTGGTGAGTTCGGAAAGCATTTGGGCAGTGATTTCGCCGGTGTGTTTCCCTTGTGGGTAGGCACTGACGTCCTGAGCGGCTATTTGAAGCGGGAGCTGGAGTTCTCCGATCAGGCGATTGGCTTCGGCCAAATTGGTGAAAGGGGCACAGATAATAAGATCGATATTCGTCTTTGGCCTAGTAAACGTCTTGGCGAATTCCCGAAGCCAAAGATTGGTTTGGGAGATGGTATTGTAGCTCTTCCAGTTGCCGATTAAGTATCGCATATCAGATATAGTATAGAGACATGAACTGGCAAAAGGAACTAAACAAGGAACAGCTGACGGCGGTGACCCACGAGGGTTCGCCGCTTCTGGTTCTGGCAGGCGCGGGGAGCGGGAAGACAAAAGTACTGGTTTACCGGGCGATATACTTGGTCAATCAACAAAAGACGCGGCCGGAAGAGATTGTGCTACTTACCTTTACCAACAAGGCAGCAGAGGAGATGAAGCGACGAGTCGCAGCCTTGGGTAATATGGATAGTCACCTCGGTTTCGCGGGAACTTTTCATACTTTTTGCGCGAGGTTGCTACGTATCTACGGCGAGAAAATCGGTTTGGTGCCAAATTTCGTCATTTACGACAGCGACGACTCGGAGGCGGCTCTAAAGTTGGCGGTGAAAAAACTGGCTCTTGACCCAAAAAATAATAAACCGGGAATGTTCCTGCACATCATTAGCCGGCTTAAGAACGATTTGGTAACTATTGAAGATTTGACGGCTTCGGCCAATAACGAATTCTACAAAAAACTGCTTTCGGTGTGGCGAGTTTATGACGATATTTTGACGAGAGCTAATGCGGTCGATTTTGATGACCTGTTGGTGAAATCGGTGAAACTACTGTCGCTACCCTCAATGAGAGAAAAGATTGCCGGACGATATAGCCAGATTTTAGTCGACGAGTATCAAGACACAAACAAGGCCCAGTTTGTGTTGACAAAGCTATTGGTGACAAATCCCAATGGCTTGATGGTGGTGGGCGATGCCGCGCAGGCAATATACTCTTTCCGCGGGGCCGATTTTAGAAACTTGACCTTGCTATCGGCAGAATTCCCTGACCTAACGACAGTACGACTACCTAGAAATTATCGAAGCACCCAGACGATTCTTTCTGCCGCCTATGGAGTCATCGTCAACAACACCAATCACCCGGTCTTGAAGTTAGAGGCAGATAAAGGAACTGGTGAGAAAATTGAAATGATTGAGGCAATCGATGAGAGAGAAGAAGCCGCTTACGTGATGAAGACGGCGGAAAGACTCGTCGGCCACCGGGAAACCTTGGGAGTGCTATACCGAACGAACGCCCAGTCGCGGGCGATTGAAGAGGCACTGATCCGAGGAAGGATCGATTACAAACTGGTGGGGGGTATCCGTTTCTATAACCGGTCTGAAATTAAGGACCTACTCGCCTATTTACGGGTAATCTATAACCCGCCCGACACGATCAGTTGGGAAAGAATCGAACACTTGGGGAAGAGAAACCGGGCGAAGTTTGAGGAATGGCTTGGGCACAATAATGAAAGTCTGGTGGGAAAGTCGCCGCGGGAAGTCCTCGAGGAAGTTATCGAAGAAACTGGATACATGAGACGATTCGACGATCGGGACGAGGAAGATGTGGCCAGGGTTGAAAATATAAAGGAGTTGTTGGCGGTGTCTTCGGAGTTTGAGAAAATAAGTGAGTTTTTGGAGAGTGTCGCTTTGATTCAGTCCGAAGAATTAGCGGATAAAAAGGCAGGAAATGCGGGTGTGACGATGATGACGATTCACGCGGCGAAGGGGTTGGAGTTTGATGAGGTGGTGATCGTTGGGCTAGAAGAAGGACTACTGCCTCATTCCAGAAGTCTATTGCAACTGGAGGATATTGAGGAGGAGAGGCGGCTGATGTATGTGGCGATGACTAGGGCCAAAACTAAACTGCACCTGACTTTGACGAGGAGCCGACTGGTGTACGGCGGCAGGCAGGTATCGTCACCGTCGCGTTTCCTTTCTGAGATTCCGCAAGAATTTCTGCGTCTAGCCCAAAAAAGATATGAAGAACGGGATGTGGATTACGACGCTAGACGGATTATCGTGGAAGAGGAAACGAAAGCAGACTTTGACGAGATTGATTCTTGGTAGAAAATTATCCGAGATTAATTCGGTCGGTAGATGATTGGAGTTGGAGTATAGAATCGGGTGGTTGGGGTGGGAGTGCGGGTGACTTGACAGGACAGTGTGCCACAGCTGGAACAGCTTCCGCCTACGTAGGTACAATTGACCGGAGGAGGAGGACACATTATGCAGGTGGTCGGGGAGGGAGTGACTGACAAGCCAAGTCCTTGGGTGGCGGATAATTTTGTCTGGCTGTTACTTAAGGTAACGATAACTTTAAATGTTCCCGGGGTGGTTGGTACTCCGGTAATGAGACAGGAAATCTGAGTTGGCGTTATTGGGGTTGGGGTCGGCCTTGGGCAATAACTCTTGCCTGATGGTGGTGGAGGAACCTGACAATTACTCGAATCGGCCGGACACGGTGGCTGGGGCACACAGGGTGGAGCCGCGGGGGTTTTCTTGGTTGGGGAGACGGATATCGGTGGAATTGGGGTGACAGAGGGTCGGATTTTGTCGGCGGCTGGGGCGCTGATCTGGCAAGGACCTTTGGAAAGACCAGCGGGAAGACCAGAAAAATTCATGGAGAGGAAATTGCCATAACCACTGCTGTCGATCCCCAAAACGGTGGCCTCGTATTTTGTCCCTTGAGTGGCCGAAGGAAGTGAAGATGTGGTAATAATGGGACTCGGGGTGTAGGCGCGAGAACGGAAATCTTGTTGGAATTTGACGGCGAGGACAATTAGGGGAAAGGCGAGAAGGAGAACAGCAAAGAAAAAGAGAGAAAGTTTTTGTTTCGAGGACAGACGACTTAAGAAACTCTTTTTTGAGGCCATCTATATATTAGATTAGTCAAGTGTCATACCATTGTCAACTACCAATTTATCTCGGTTTGCCCGTGTTTCTTTAAATAGACGTTGGTTTGGCTGAATGGTTTGCTACCGAAAAAACCATTGTAGGCGGAGAGGGGTGAAGGGTGGGCGGATTTGATGACTAAGTGTTTGTCAGTATCGATGAAGGCGCCTTTTCTTTGGGCGTAGTTTCCCCAAAGAATAAAGACAAGGTGATCTTTTGTTTCAGCGAGGTGATGAATAATGGCGTCAGTGAAAATTTCCCAACCCTTGTTTTGGTGCGAACCGGCGAGATGAGCTCGGACGGTGAGGGTGGCATTAAGCAAGAGGACTCCTTGCTTGGCCCAGCGGTCGAGGTTTCCCGACCTGGCTGTGTCCTTGCCCAAATCGGATTTTATTTCTTTGTAGATATTGACCAGCGATGGGGGAAGAACGACGCCGTCGGGAACGGAAAAAGAAAGACCGTGGGCTTGGCCGGCACCATGATATGGATCTTGGCCAAGAATAACGACTTTGACTTTGCCGACTGGGACTGAGTCAAGGGCGTGGAAAATAAATTTTGGGGGCGGGTAGACGGTGGCGATTTGGTATTCGTCTCTGACGAATTTGGCGAGTTGGGCAAAATAGGGCTGATCAAACTCGTCTTTGAGTAATTCCTTCCACGACTTTTCCAGCCGAACTTCCATGGTTTTATTTTAATATCAAGAATGGGTTATTTTCTTATAAATTTCGTGGGCGGTCCGGGCGCCGTTGATGGCGCGATGAGGAAGTGGTTCTTCGGGGAGACCGAGAAACTGAGCAACTTTACTTAAACTAAAACTTTCAATATCTGAATCTCTTGTCTTCGCCCAAATTAGAGAGAATAGGTCAAGACGGTGATAGTCGAGAGTATTTTTCAGACCAACTTTCTTGAACGCTGCGGAGATAAAAGACCAGTCAAAGGTGACGTTGTGGGAACAAAAAATGGCGTTTTCGACTTTTTGACCGTAAAGCGTCATGGCCTCAATAATTGAGACCGCAGCTTGCCAATCGGCGGCCTTGTAGCCGTTAACTTTGAGGGCCGTTTCGTCGGCGGTTTCGATGTGTTCCGGTTTAACTTTTATATCCAAGGTATCGATGACCTTGCCGGTTTGTTGATCGACCAGGACCAATCCAATTTCAACGATTTCGTGCTTTTGAGGATCAAGGCCCGTAGTTTCAACATCGGTTATGGCGATTGGGCGTTCAAAAATCTCTATAGCCATTCTAGACGTCGACTAACTTGACGAAGTCAATTTCCGGCTCTTCGTAAGGATGAACTTCCTTGATTGCTTTTTTCACCTCAACAGCTTTTTCTTCGGAGCAGATCATTTCAATTCTTACTTCGGGCTCGTGAGAATATTCTCCTATCTACCTATTGTTGGATGGGATCCTTTTCCAGGCAGCCAACTTCCAGTTCCTCTCGAATAAAAACCACAACCCGTGTAATTACCAATGACGCCAGCTCCAGCCGTTGTAGCTGCGCTCATAATCTTATAAATAAGATCTTCTTGGTCCGGTACGAAAACAAAAATCTTGTACATATTGTGATTATAACAACACAATGTGCGCTTGAAAAAATTTGAACTGGTTTGTTGACGTTGGCTTCTACATACTTCAAGTATTCGAACCATTAGAGTAAACTGGGGTTGATGTCTCAAGTTAGCAAAAGACAGCTGAGGGTAGAGGTTTCGGGCAAACTTGTAGGGTCATTTATCAAGTTGATTCAACAGGTAACCACTACGGAGCAAGCAGAGAATATGCTCATGTCTCTTTTTTCTGCCGCGGAGAGAACGATGATGGCAAAACGGATTTCGGTGATGCTTATGTTGGTTAAAGGAGCCAGCTATCTAACTATTCGGGAGACTTTGAAGGTCAGTCAGGGGACAATCGCCAAAATGTCTCAGGTCCTCATGGCGGCGCCGTCTTCAGTGGTTGATTGGTTGGAGGGGGAAGCTGATGCTGATGACTTTACCCGAACTCTTGACGAAGTCGGTTACCGTCTGAGGGGGCTACTTCCGCCAAGAGGGAAAAGTTGGTCCAAGTGGCGGCGACAATTGGAGAGCGAAAGGGGTAAATCACAACAACCTTTTTAAGAGTTCAATGGTTCGAATGATCGAAGTTGTAAGTGTTCGTTTTGGACTTCTAAAGTATAATCGGCTTTAATCTGGAGAGGTCGCATAGTGGTCTAGTGCAGAAGTTTACTAAACTTCCATATCCGAAAGGATATCGCGGGTTCGAATCCCGCCCTCTCCGCCAAGTTTCCTGGTAGAATTGAGGCTAATGATAAAGGAAGTAAGTTTCCGGGAGAGAAAAAGTTTTGATAAATTGGCGGCCCACCCTCTGCAGAGCTGGTCTTGGGGAGAGTTTCGGGAGAAAACCGGAGTGGCGGTGATCCGCTTGGGACGGTACCAGAAAAACAAGTTGGTGGAGACGGCTCAGGTGACGATTCACCCAATTCCCCACTTGCCCTGGAAAATCGGCTACTGGCCCAAGGGAGTAATCCCCTCCAAATTGATGGTCGAGGCAGTAAAACGGGAACTTCGGAAAAGAAATGTTTTGATGGTCAAATTGGAGCCGAACGAAGTAAGAAGTCGGAAGACGGAAGTCAGAATTCGGGAATTAAAGAAAGGATTCGGATTAATTGGCGGAAGACCGTTGTTTACCAGGTGGTCGTTTTGGCTGGATCTAACTAAGAGCGAGGAAGAATTACTCGCCGGGATGAGACAAAAGACGAGATATAACACCCGTCTGGCGGAGAAAAAAGGAGTGACGGTTTCCGAAGATAACAGTCAAATAGCTTTCGATGAGTACTGGAGGTTGACCGAAGAGACAACCAAAAGACAGGGGTTTTACGCTCATACGAAGAAATATCATCAGTTGATGTTTGAAACTCTATGGTCTGCCGGTGTGGCTCATCTATTTAAAGCAGAGTATGAAGGGAAAATGTTGGCGACTTGGATTGTCTTTATTTTGAACGGGGTGATGTACTACCCGTACGGGGCATCAACAAGAGACGACCGGAATGTTTTCGGCAGTAATTTATTGATGTGGGAGGTAATTAAATGGGGGAAGAAAAATGGTTGTAACTTGTTTGACATGTGGGGTTCACCGGGGCCAAATCCCAAACCGTCCGATCCATGGGGAGGTTTCCATCGATTCAAGGAAGGTTATGGGGCGAAATTGGTCGAGTTTGTAGGAACATATGATTTAGTAATTAATCCGGTACTATATTATCCCTACCGGTTGGGAGAAGAAGTCCGTTGGTTTCTCCTGAAGTTAATCCGTAAATTTATCTGATGGTCGATTTGAGGCAAACAAAAGAATGGGCCGGTTGGCTGTCGGCGACCGGGTGGATCATCGAGAAAATCAAAATGGAGGATGGAAAGTTCTTCTACGGCTTCATCCGACCGATGCCGTTTCTTGGCTTTTCGTTTATGAAGTTGCAACGGTTCGAAAAACCGATCGAATGGAAGAAGTTGGCCGAAGTAAAGAAAAAACACCATGTCTTTTGGTCAGTGATGGAGCCAAAAAACGAGACGGTGATTCCCGGGATTTTGAAAGCGGGCTACAGATTGACGAGAGATCCCTATTTGCCGATGAAGACAAGGGTGTTGGATTTAACCAAAAGCGAGAAGACGTTACTTTCTGAAATGAGTGAGAACTTTAGGAGAATCATAAAAAAACTCAAGAACTCAAAAAAACAAAAGGTCAAAACAATTAGTGCGGGGGAGTTTTATGAGGGGTGGAGGAGGTGGACGAAGTCATATATTTTGATGAGGGGACAGTTTGATGGCTTGGTAAAGGCTTTCGGGAAAAAGACCGAGTTTTGGGCGTTGGAAAGAGACGGGGAAATACTCTCGGCAATTATGTTGCTGTTTACCCCCGACACTTGTTTTTATTATCAAACGTGGACCAGCGAGGCGGGCCGGAAAAGTTCGGAGCATGTTGTCTTAACTTGGGAGACGATGAGGCGGGCGAAGAAACTGAAGAAGAAATTTTATAATTTTGAGGGGGTCCAAGACGGCCGGTTTCCTTTGAAAAAGTGGGAAGGGTTTACGGAGTTCAAGCGCCGTTTCGGTGGTTACGAGCTGGAGTACCCCGGGTCATACTTAAAATGGTTTTAGAGAGAAAAGGAGAGATAAAGGCGACAGATGTGGTGGTTGATTTTGGCGATCAGCTGTTGGTGGAGAGATTGGCAGATAGAATCATGGCTCATGAATATTTCGCGGTCGATCCCAACACAGAGCTGACTAATGACCGAAAAGAAATAATTATGAAAGCGATTAAGTGCCGGTTTCTCCCCGATCAGGTAGTGCTGGTGGTTGGGGCTGATTTCCAAAATGGAGGTGAGATTTATATGGTTATTGCGGAGATGGAGGGGGTGGGCGACTACGGAAAGAGAAAAATAAAATTGGTCGGTTCCAGCGAACAACTGAGACAACTGCATCAAAATGGCGGGTTGAAGGAATACCCGGAATTAGCCGAAACACTTAGACGAAAAAAAGAAGTTTTGTATCTGAAATTATTCGATGGGGTCTGAGTTATGAAAAAAAGCGCCCCCAGGTGAGGGCGCTGAGACGCCGCCTTTTTACGAAAAAAAGACGGCGATGAGGTTGACGGCTTGGTCCCCCAGGGCGATCGCCGCGGAAACACCCGCTGCGAACGCCACAATAGCGACCACCTCGACGATTGGAACGCCGAGGATGAATGAAACCGCCAACCCTACTGCTACCACGATTATTATGGCCAGTAAGTTATTCATTTTCTCCTCCAACTTGATTGATTCGGGTTGACCATCGCACTGATGGCTTGGCGAAACTGGTGGATTTATACCACAGAGTGTAGTTTTAGTCAATCCGTCCTATAGGATGAGGCTGTTGAATAACATCTTCTTCTCTGTCGTCCCGAGCGTAGTCGAGGGATCCCTCCACTCGCGTGTACGCTCGGTCGGGATGACGGGACGGAGTTATTCAACACCCTCATTTTGATGGGCTTGGAACACCAGATGGCCAACAGTGACTAAGAAAATCGCAACGGGCGCAGATGCTGGTGTCGGTAGTGCGGGAAAAATTCATGGTTCTGATCTCTTTGACGGAGTCTTTGATGGTGTTTTTCAGATCATGGACTTCTTTGGGGGTGATATTGAAGTGTTCGCGGTGGAAGGCGCCGGTTTTGTCCGGTTCGATGAAATCTAGGACGGTATCGGTGACTTTGTAACCGAATGATTTATCAAGGTCGGCCAAAAGGTGGTAGAAAGTGAGCTGCCTTTTGTAATTACCGTCGGGGCCATCGCCTTCTTTCTCGAGCATGCCCCTAGTCTTGGGGGCACCAGTCTTGTAGTCGGTGAAACGAACCCGCTTATTATAGCGGGAATGGATTGCTTCGCTATCGCTCGCAATGACGGAGGAGTTGATGATGTCAATCCGGTCGGATTTACCCGAGAGGGCAATGTCGTCAAGAAGGATGGGCGTAGCGTGGCCAAAGTTTCTCTCGGTGAAGAGGACGGGGATGAATTCTTTTTGGTAGTGGTTGTAGTAGGCAGATAGGATTTTCCGGCCATGAACGAGACGGTCTTTTAGTTCACTTTCGGAGAGAACTTCCCGCTTCAGGGCGGTTTCAAAGTCCCGGATGAAGTCAGCCTCTTTCTCAAGTTTGCCGGTTTTGTTTAGTTTTTTGTACAAGTTTTCGAGGGCAGAGTGGACAGCGGTACCAAAACACATCGCCGGGGCTTTGGCGCGCGGAATGCGATAGAGATTGTCGAGTTTGAATTTATAATGGCACTGAAGAAAGGTATTGAGAGCCGTCGGCGAAAGTTTGAAGTTGGCGATTAGGTCTTTCAAAAAAGCCTCCTCGCCATTGTGGATCGTCGGTTCAGAGGGAATGCCGAGAAGATTGGCGAGTATTTTGACGGCATCTTTTTCAAAAGCGTCGGTCTGGATGTTTTCAAGGTGTTTTTGGGGAAGGTCGGAAAGGAACATGGCCGGAAAGACCATTTTGACGGAGGAGGCGTAGGTCGTTGCACCGGAAAGATGGACCTCGCGTTTGGCTCGGGTGAGGGCAACGTAGAAGAGGCGGCGTTCTTCGGCGTTCTTGTCCTCTTTGGTCAGGTCCGAGTCGAGAATGCCGTCGGGAAGTTTGATCATTTGACGGTTGGTTTTGTTCCCCCAGTGGGTGTCGGCAAAACGATAAATATAGACAATGAGCCATTCAAGACCTTTGGCTTTGTGGGCAGTGGTCAAGGTGACGGACGGAGTAGCGCTAACTAAAACTTCTTCATCGAGTTTAATCTGGTGATCTTCCATGGTAGTGAGATTATTGACGTAGCCTGTCAGATTAAGTCTGGGGTTGGCGGCGACTTGGTTTTTGACGTCTTCGTAGAGAGTGTTAAAGCGATTGAGTTCGCTCACTGGTTGAGGGAGGGCGAGGATGTGGTTGAGGAGACCGGATTCTTGAAAAATAGTCTGAAACATTTCAGGAAGAGTATGAGAAGCGGTTTGGTGGCTCCAGATGACGAACTGGTTTACGACGGAGTGATTCGAGGAGAGGAGAGTGTCCAAAAGGGAGATCCTGTTTGTATGAGCTTGACGGGCGAGTTTTAGAAGATCGAATTTGTCGAGATTAAAGTAGGGATAATTCAAAACAGTAAATAGATCCATATCATCGAGAGATCCTGAAATACCGACGGTGACGCGAAGAATTTTGATGAACTGGCTGACCAGTGGGGTGGTAAGAACGTTGATGCCACCCTCAAGCCGGTACGGGATATTTCTCTGTTTCATAATATCGGCCAAATGGACGAGGTCTCTATTTTCTTTGACAATGACGGCGATGTCGCTTGGACTAGTACCGTTTTCGATTTTTTCCTTGATTGATCTGACTAGATATTCGTCTTCGAAGACGGAGGAATTAAACTGGGCGACTCTGATCGGATGAGGCTCGTGGATCGCGTTTCCCTTCAGGGGTGTTATCTCAGTCAAGGAGGCGGCCGAAGAAAGAAGGGTTTGGGTAGAACGATAATTTTCTGTCAGAAAGATCTTGACGCCTTTGGGAAAATGTTTGTCAAACTGCTTGATGTTCTCCTGACTGGCGCCTTGGAAACGGAAGATTGACTGGTTCGGGTCGCCGACGACAAAAAGATTGGCAGTCTCCCCCCAATAGGAAGCGAGGGCAAAGAGGAGGCGGTTCTGGGCGGAGTTGGTATCCTGATACTCGTCAACCAGAATATATTGAAACTTTTCTTGATAACTTAGGAGGAATTCTTCGTCGGACTCGAAAGCTTCGACGACCCAGTTGATCATATCCTCGAAGTCAAAACGGCCGCGCTTTTTCAATTCTTTTTGATATTGTTGGTAGATGGTGAGGAGGTCGAGATTTTTTTGGACCAATTTCTCTTTTTCGCCAAAGGCAGTCTTCTTTAGCGATGGTCCTTCGACCTGGAAATCTTCTGACAAAGCTCTGACTAGTTTGGCGTATTTTTTATCGGTGATGCCTTCGCGTTTGAGATCGGAGATGGTGCCAAGAATATCTTTTAAATAGAAGATGGGATTGTTGAGGGGCTTGAGGAGAAGAAAGGTACCGTCTTCGAGAATTTTGGTGATGATCTCGATTTTTTCCAATCCGGTCAAGCCTCCGCCAGAGGCGGACCAGCCCTTGGCTGGAGCGGGGCGGGAGAAACGCTCCGGGTTCTCGTTGATAATATCGGAGCAAAAAGCATGAAAGGTGGTGGTCCGAACGGAGTAGCCGTCTTTGCCAATCAGATTAATGAGGCGTTGACGCATTTCTCTGGTCGCGGCTTCGGTGAAGGTGAGGGCGAGAATGGCAGAGGGATCGGTGTCGGTTTTCTTTAGAATGTTGGCGATTCGGACAGTCAGAACTTGAGTTTTCCCCGTCCCCGGGCCAGCCATAACCATGACCGGTCCGTCGATGGTATCGACGGCTTTTTTCTGGTCTTGGTTGAGAGCGGAATATGTCTTCTGAAAGGGAGTTGGCGACATACGCCCAAGTATACAGGGCTCGTGAGATTACTTGCCTCTCCTGTGCTCAACATGGACCCAGCGCCAATGACTGGTATTGAATCCTAATTCTTCGATGATTTCGGCTCGCTGTTCAGGGGTCAATAAAGTTTCAGCATATTCAATATCATGCGCCCGTTCACGGGCTTGTTCGAACTGGTGGCCGCATTCCATACCCATGAGACGTATTATATGGCAAAACTAATCTTCGGGTAAGGATGGGGTGTGGTCGAGGTTTTTGGTGCTCGTGATTTTTTGGCCGAGGGATTGGAATGACTGGGTGGTGGTTGTCATTTGATTGGCAGCGTTGGTAATGTGACGATTAAGAGTAGAAAGATTACCGTCAAGCTTCTCGTAATCCTTGGCAATGGCGCGGAGCAGAATAAATACTTCTTTGGACTTACTCTCGATTTTTTTGCCTTCAAAAGAAAGAAGGATGGTCTGAAGATGGGCATAAAGCGTTGTTGGAGAGACGGGGTAGACGCGGAGGTCGCGGGCGTAATTGAGAAGGTCAGGCAGGCCGACGACTTCGTAATAAACCGATTCGGAGGGGAGATACATCAGGGCAAAATCGACGGTGCCTTCGCCGGGGAGAATATATTTGCTGCTGATATCTTTGATGTGTTTCTTGACATCCCGGATGAATAGATTCTTGAAGGCCTCCTTTTCCTTCTCGTCTTCGGCCCGGAACATTTTTTGGAAGTTCTCGAGGGGGAACTTGGAATCGATGGGAAGAATACCGGCATCGGTTTGGATGGCGACGTCGACAATCAGGCCGGATTTGAAAGCGTGTTGAAGGAAAAAGGATTTCTTGGGAAACATTTGCCCGACGAGGTCCTTTAAGACCTGTTCGCCGATATTACCCCGAAGCTTCGGACTCTTGAGGTAGTCTTGGAGGTCTTTCATGGAGCGGCCAACCTCGGAAAAAACACCGGCTTCCTTTTTCAAATCGCCGATGACGGCAGTGGCGCGGTCCAGTCTTTCGTGGAGCTCACGATAGCTGCTTTGGAGGGTGTTGGTGAGATGTTGATTGCTATTGGTGAACGAGGTCTGGAGTGAAGAAAGCCATTTGGTGAGAGTTTCGTCGTCTTTGGGTTTGTCTAGTTTCTTGGCGAGAGCAAGATAGAGCAGAAAGAAGCAAACGGCGATAAAGACGAGGACCATAAGTATTTCGGCAGACATGAGTTCATTATATAGTGGAGGCATGGAACGAAGAAAGGCGATACCTGAAAGAAGGAAACGGTATGGTT
Organism: uncultured Pseudomonadales bacterium; assembly: GCA_964509695.1. GTDB lineage: Bacteria > Patescibacteriota > Microgenomatia > UBA1400 > MFAQ01 > 2-01-FULL-50-23. Next base: position 14,879 of record CAZDXN010000014.1, read on the forward strand.
GGCTGGCTTTGGGAACGGTGGCAGTGTGGGCAGGAGTGGGTCTGATGATTTATTTCGTTGATCCGGACAATATCAAGGATCTGATCATACCGGGAGGTTATCTGTTGTTTACAGCCTTGTTTTCTTTGGCTGTTTTTCTGTTGCTGACGATTATATTTTTGTCTGCCCGAAGAGCACTCTGGTGGACATTGGGCTTGCTGGTCTTTTTTTATCTTCGGATTAATGGTCTGGGGAGTTTTTTAAACGGAGTTTTGATCATTGGAATTTTGGTCTGTGGTGAACTTTACGTTCGAATGGATAAGATGGGGTATACTCTGAAACATGCAAGTGTCGGCCCGGAAACTAAATAAGACTTTGGAGAATCAAATTCAGCAAATGCTCTTGGGAATCCTTTGCGAGGTGGATTCTCCCAAGATGATGGCGGAGATTCTGGCTGATCTTTTGACTGAGACCGAAAGAGTCGCCATGATGAAACGGATGGGAATTGCGATTTATTTGGATAAGGCAAGAAGTTACGAGGATATAAAAAATAATCTGAAGGTCAGCTCGGCGACGATCGCGACGGTAGCTGAAAATATGGGCAATCCCGGAATTGGAGAGGTAATTAAGAGAATCAAGGCGGAGGAGTGGGCCAGCGACTGGACCGACAAAATCAGCCGGGGTTTGCGCAAGATTCTGCCCGCGTAAGGTACAATTTAGCCAATGAGGAAGTTTTATATCACTACGACGACGCCGTACGTAAATGCGAAACCGCATATCGGTTTTGCGATGGAGATTATTCGGGCTGACGCGGTGGCCCGGGCTCATGCGCTCCTGGGGAATGAGGTTTTTTTTAACACGGGGACAGACGAACACGGCCAAAAAATCTATGACGAGGCACGAGCGGCAGGACAGGCTCCTCAAGAATACGTTGATGAATGGGCGGCGAAGTTTGACAAACTAAAAGAATATCTTAATCTTTCTTATAACAACTTCATCAGAACGACCGATCGGCACCATTTGTCAGCGGCGCAGGAATTTTGGCGGCGATGCAACGCCAATGGTGACATTTATAAGAAAAATTACCAAATCAAGTACTGTATCGGTTGTGAACTTCCCAAAACCGATTCGGAATTAGTCGACGGAAAATGCCCGCTTCACGCTAACCGGGAGTTGGAAATTCGGGAAGAAGAAAATTATTTTTTCAGATTTTCAAAATATCAAGATCAGCTTCTCAAGCTATACGAGGAAAGACCAGATTTCATTGTTCCCTCATTTCGGTTGGGAGAAATGAAAACATTCGCGAGAGGAGGATTAACTGATTTCTCTATTTCTCGATTGAAATCAAAAATGCCTTGGGGGGTGGATGTTCCGAACGACCCAGAGCAGGTGATGTACGTTTGGTTCGATGCCCTAGTGAATTACATTTCGGCCTTGGGTTGGCCGGAAGATGAAGAAAAATTTAATAGTTTCTGGCCAGGAGTACAGATCGCGGGGAAGGACAATCTGAGACAACAGACGGCGATGTGGCAGGCGATGTTAATGAGTGCGGGACTGTCTCCTTCCAGGCAAGTCTTCGTCGAAGGTTTTGTCACTGGAGAAGGTGGAATAAAAATGAGTAAAAGTTTGGGGAACGTGATCGACCCAATCGAGTATGTGGAGAGATACGGAACGGACGCGGTGAGGTATTATGTCTTGGCGAAGTTTTCTTCGTATGAAGATAGTCCGATCAGCCAAAAATTGTTCGAGGAAGCTTACAACAGTGATCTGGCAAATGGTATTGGTAATTTGGTGGCGAGAGTGGCGACGATGGCTGAAAATACGAATCTAAGAATTTACGAATCTAAGAACATAAGAATTGGAGATGAAGTAATTCGGGCGATGGAAAGTTGGGATTTTAATGGGGCGATGGAATATATTTGGGGACAAATAAAACAGGCGGATACTTTGATTAACGAAAGAGAGGTCTGGAAACTTGAGGGCGTGGAAAAAGAGAAGATGTTGATAGATCTGGTTAATCGACTGAGACAAATTGGAACCGACCTTGCTCCGTTCTTGCCGGAGACAGCCGAAAAAATCTTGAAAACTTTTGCCGGACCTGAAATCAAGAAATCAGAAATACTGTTTCCTAGACTCTAGAGAACATTTTCTTGAAAACCGCTTCCCTGATAAACAACGGTAGTGAAAGAAGAATACTGATTGGGATTGATTCTTTTCCGACAAGATAGCGGTCTTTGGGACTAGCAGAACTGATAATTTTTTCGATTAACCTTGCAAACAGAATTGGGTCGGAGCCAGTGGGTTTCTCTTGATGCCCAAATGAGGTGGCAAAACGGCCTGGGTTAATGATAGTGACGTGAATATTCTTTTTCTGCAGTTCCAGACGGAGGGCAACAGAGTAAGCCTCAAGGGCGTATTTACTGGCCGAATAGATTCCCAAGAACGGAATTACGAATAAACCAAGAAGTGAACTAACATTGACAATTAGTCCCCTTTTTTGTTGTTTCATTTGAGGAAGAACGGCTCGGATGATTTTTATCGGCCCAAAAAAATTAGTTTCGAGTTGGTTCTTGGCATCAAGATCAGTAATATTTTCGAGCGGAGCATAGTGGCCGTAACCAGCATTGTTTACCAGAACGTCGATACGACCATATTTTTTGATGACACTATCAATGAATCGATTGATCTTTAGTTGAGACCAGGTGACATCGAGAAGAACGGTATTGGGAAGCTTGGCTAGGTCGGATTTTTTCCGGACCGATGGGATGACGGTGTAGCCTCTTTCCGCCAGATATTTGGCAGTGACATATCCGAAACCTGAAGAGCAGCCGGTAATCAAAATTATTTTAGATTTGAAATTTGACATTTGAGATTTATTTTAGAGGATAATAGGACTAAATGTTGATTGATACGCATTGCCATTTGACTGATGAGCGGCTGGTCGGCCAGATAGATGAAGTGTTGGGTCGAGCTAGAGCGGCCGGGGTAATAAAGATAATTTCCCCAAGTACGAGTTTGGAAGATGCTAGAAAAGTGGTGGAGATTGCTGGAAAATATGACGAAGTTTTTGGATTGGTGGGGGTACACCCGGAAAAGATAAGTGAATTACGAATTACGAATGATGAATTATGGGCGGAGATAGAAAGAATGGTGGTAGGTAACAAGAAGATTGTGGGGATTGGAGAGATTGGACTGGACTTTCACTATGATGTTGAGAAAAAAAGTAAAGACCGACAAATTGCGGTTTTCCAAGAGCAATTGGAATTGGCGGTGGAATTGGGTTTGCCGGTGGCGATTCATATGAGAGAGGCGGAAGCTGAGATGATAGAGGTATTGGGCTCGATGAAAAAGTTACCGGCGGGTCAATTTCATTGTTGGGCTGGGAGTGAAGAGCTTTTGAAAAAGGTCATTGAGCTGAGTTTTTATGTTAGTTTTTGTGGCAACATCACCTTCAAATCCGCCGATAACCTGAGGAGGTTAATTAAAATAGTGCCCCCAGACAGGCTTCTTTTTGAGACTGATTCTCCTTATCTTTCACCAGAACCTAGGCGCGGTAGCCAAAATGAACCGGCGAATGTTACAATATTAGCCGAATACATCGCGAATTTATTAGGTTCGCCGATCGAGACTTTGATTAATCAAACTACTGCAAACGCAAAATGTTTATATTTCGGTGGTTGATCAGACGATATCCGAATGTCTCCCAACGTTGTTTAGAGATTTTGCCCGGTTTTGTGAGCTGGAGTATGATCCTTTTCCCGGTTTGGGGATCTTTCCTGGTTCCATTGGCGGTGGCGTATTACATTATCGCTTTTGATGTCTACTGGCTGTACCGCTCTATTACTCTGGCAGGGCTTGCTTTACTTTCTCACTTTAGAATCCGGGCGAGTGAAACGTATGATTGGATGGGCGATGTTTCCGGATTCGCAGATTGGAAAAAAGTTTTTCATGCGGTGATCATTCCCAATTACCAAGAGCCGGGGGGGACATTGGCGAGAACCCTAAGATCGCTAGCCAACCAGACATTGCCGGCCAAACAGATCATTCCGATAATCGCTTTTGAACAAAGAGCGGGAGAAGAATTAAACAGGAAGAGGGAGGTGGCCTTACGAGCCGAGTTTGCAGGAATTTTTGCCAAATTAATGTTTACTTATCACCCCGGTGACATACCGGGGGAAGTGGCAGGGAAATCAGCCAACTCCGCTTGGGGAGCGAGAGAGCTTGCTGCTGAAATAGAGAAACATAAGAACTGGAACCCTGAGATGATGACTGTTTCTTCGGCGGATGCGGATGTAGTGTTTCACCCAAATCATTTCGCGGCGGTGACGTTTAAGTTTTTGGATAATCCGGCGCGGTATCGAAGAATTTGGCAGGGAGCGGTGGTGTTTTATAACAATATCGAAAAAATAGCTTGGCCGATGAGAGTCTACAACCGGGTGGCGAGCGTGGTTTACATGGGGCTTTTGATGCGACCGGACCGACTGATCAATTTCTCAACCTATACCCTGAGCTGGCATTTACTTTCCGAGATCGGCAGTTGGGACCCGGATGTAATTCCCGAGGACTACCGTCTTTTCTTCAAGGCGTATTTTGCGACTGGGGGGGAGGTCGAAGTGGAACCGATTTTCTTGCCAATTATGGCGGATGCGGCGGAGTCGATCGGGTTTTGGAATACTTTTGTCAATACATATGAACAAGTCAAGCGCTGGGCTTGGGGCGCGAGCGACGACGCTTATATTATCAAGCAGTATGTCTTGGATAACAAAGCCCCTTTTTGGGACAAAACGATTCGGGTTTTTAAGGTACTGGAGGACCACTTTCTGTGGCCGGTTAACTGGTTTATTTTGACTCTGGGGGCGACTCTCCCCCCTCTGATCAATGAAAACTTTGGCCGGACGGTAATCGGGAAAACTTTGCCTCAAGTTTCTTCGGCGATTTTGACGGCCTCGATGGTGAGTTTGTTGGTGGTGATATTTGTCGACTGGAGATCAAAACCGAAGGTGGCCGGGTTATCCATCTGGCGAAGAATGTTTTCCCCGTTCGAATTCATTCTCTTACCGGTGGTGGGTTTCTTCTTTACCGCCCTCCCCGGTCTTGATGCCCACGCCCGTCTGATGATGGGTCGTTACATCGAGTACCGAACCACCGAAAAAGTCTAGGAGATGAGGTCCCAGTGTTTGAGTTTTTCCATTTGACCGGATTGGATCAAGTGGAGTGAGGCGTAAATACCTTTCTTTTTTAGAAGTTGTTCGTGAGTGCCCTGTTCTTCGATTTTCTTATTATCAAGAACAATAATTTCGTCGGCCTTTTGGACGGTACTAAGCCGGTGGGCGATGATGATGGTGGTCCGCCCTTGAATCAATTTCCAGAGCGCATCCTGAACGAGCATTTCGGAATGAGAGTCGAGGGCGCTGGTAGCCTCGTCGAGGATGAGGATACGGGGATTCTTGAGGAGAGTCCGAGCAATTGAGAGTCGTTGCCTCTGGCCACCGGAGAGACGGACACCACGTTCACCGATAATGGTGTCGATGCCCTTGGGAAGCTTCTTGATGAATTCGTCGGCGTGGGCGACTTTGCAGGCGATGGCCATTTCTTCTTTGGTGGCTCCCGGTTTGCCATAGCGGAGGTTTTCGGCGATGGTCTCATCGAAAAGGTGGCTCTCTTGCATGACTAGTCCGGTGACGCTATGAAGATAGTCAAAAGAGAGATCGCGAAGGTCGATGCCGTCAATAAGGACCTGGCCTTTATCTGGGTCAAAGAAGCGAACCATCATGTTGGCGATGGTGGTTTTGCCAACGCCGGACTTACCGACTAGGGCGAGGATTTTCCCCGGCTCGACCTTGAATGAGATGCCATGAAAAACATCCTGGCCGCTTTTTTCGGGATACTTGAACCAAACATTTTCAAACTCGACTTGGCCGCGAGTAACGGCTGGTGTCAGGGGCTGATTTATCTCGACTAAGCCGGGTTTGGCATCAAGAATTTTGAGATAGTCACGAATACCAATCATGGCATACTTCACCTCCCAGAAAATCCAACTCAGGTTCCAGAGAGGTTGTTTTATCATCTCCACGTATTGAGTCATAAGAATAACCGTGCCGATAGAAAATTGGTGGGTTAGGCCGAGGTAAAAAACGTAAGAATAAATACCCATGGTCCAAACTTCGACGAGTATCTCAGCTGAGGTGCCTTTGTTGTTAATTTTCTCCATCTTGACATTGTTTTTGTAGAGACGATTGGAAACTTGATGAAACTTGGATGTTTCATATCTTTCGGCGGCGAAGGTTTTGACCAGACGAATATTGCTAATAACTTCCCAGAAGTGACTATATTCCCGGTCCCAGATCCGGTTTTGTTTTTTCTCTAGCCCACTTAGTTCACGATATCTACGTAGACGCAGATAAAAGAAGGGGATGAACATGGTGATGGTGGCCAGGCCGATTTTCCAGTTGATGCCCGAAACGACGACGATCGAGATAACGGCGGTGAAAACGCCGGGAAGAAAGTTGATACCGAGGTTACTGATGATGCTTCTGATGCCATCAGTGCCGCGGCTCAACTTACTCATAAGTTTGCCCGAGGAGTGCTTGTTGTAGTAGCTGACTGAAAGAGTGAGCAGATGGCGGAAGCCAATGCCGCGTAGATAATGTCGTAGTCGGGAAGATAAAAGAGAGCTGGCGTACACAGAGATGCGGTTGATGATGATTAGCGCGACCTTAAGAAAGACGAGGAGGATCAGAAGATTCATAAAAGTCGGGTGAGGAAGTAAAAAGAAGGTGGTTTTGCCGGTAGAAATAAGGTCGATTAAGGACCGGGAAGCGAGAGGGAAAAACTGACTGATACCGGACATGACCAGAATCAAGAGCGAGATGCCAAAAATCTTCCCCCAGAATGGAC
>CAZDXN010000015.1:0-21668 GCA_964509695.1 uncultured Pseudomonadales bacterium
AATTACCTTAAACAGAAAGGAGAACAACCGTTCTCTATCTAGGTGTCCAGGACAACTACTTGACAAGTGGTAATACTTGTGCTACTATCTCCCCTAGTCGAAAGACTTCGCTCTTTAAATTGCTTAAGTTTCGGGTCATCTCCCCGCGCGCTCAGAGAGTCAATTAATCATTAGTTGTTTCTCTGAGCCGCGCGGCGCGAGTTCTGGCCCAAGGCGCCTAAGCCCGGACCGCGAGGAAAACAAGTTCTGCAGATGGAAAGGCACAGGACCCGCGACGCGCGGCTCTTGTACTAATCCACCCTTTAAGGAGGGCACCATGGCTAAGTCACGAAATTGGTTCCAGCGCCATATCACAAAGCGCAATGAACCCACTATCCCACAATTTCTCAGCATCGAAAGCGCCGTGGATGGCGCCAATCTCGTCGGCGCGCAACGCGCCACGGAAGAAGTCCGGGCCGAACAGGCCGTCATCACCGAAGCGTTGGACCTCGCCATCACCCATCTCAACGGCAACCCCGCAGAGGCGAAGTACGAAATTACGCTGCTGGTGAAAGCCGTTCAGCGTATGCCTGGAGTCAAGGCCCGCCGCCACGGCCTTGCCACCCAGTCCGCCAAGGCGCACCTCCGCGCCCAGCTCGAAGCCCAACTGGCCGACGCCACCGCCGAACCGCCCACCGCCGCCTAATACGGCGGCCGGCACCTCGGCGAAACTCAAGCAACCACCCCGGAGATTTTTGAAATGAAACGTTAAGGCCAAAAAACCTTAGCCTCATCTCTTCTCCTCTTCTCCAAGAGCGAAAAGCCCTCTGGCCCAACGAAAGTTGGTGTCCACGAGGGCTTTTCTCGTTTCTTAGGGTATTATTTTAGCTCAATCTTCTCGTCTCCTTTGTACATCGCAATTTCCCGTGTCAACAGCCGTCTCTCGTTTATATCCAAACTCGCGAGAGCTAACGTCCAGCTTGCCACTACCTCCCGTGGATTTCCCTTTGTTGAGGGCAACACCACCTGTTTATCTTCCGCCACTCCCAGAATCCTGCCAAAGTTCGCCGCCGTCAACCTTATGAATTGATCGTCTCCTCTCAAAGTAATTGTTCCTCCCCGTGATTTCTTATTTCCCGCTCGAATCTCTACCTGAGTTGTAACATCAGCCCACAAATCCAGAAACAAACCATCTTCCAACCCTCTGATCCTGTCACTATCTGCCCCCTCAAGTTTTGACCAATCCAGATTCGCCGCCACTCTTTCTCCATCAGTCGCTATCGCCAGAAGGTCCACTCTGCGCTCAGCCAGTTTTCCTTTCCTCACAAAATCATCATGGCTCCACCTTTCCGGGAACTCAACCGCCTCTCCCGCCCATTGCGGTTCATCAATTCCCAACTCCTCCTTCAATCCTAACAACCCCATACCTCTTAAGACCTGCTCATCATCAGTTCTAAAAAGCTTTCCCTGTTTTGATAAATGGTAATGACTACCAACTGTCTCACTATCTGTATAAAACCCAGCCTCAGCCGGTTTGGGCGCCACTCCCACCGAAGCATTTCCAACCACCTCCCTCCGGTGATGCCCACCCAGACTATCATCAACTACATCAACCCTGCCGCCCATGCTATACCTGTGGCTGATTTATATCAGTCATCTGTTGACGAACCTGTCCCAACTGATCCTGATCTTGCTTCTGACTCATAGCCGACTCTGCCTTGGTCAGAAATTCTTCAAAGATCCGATCAGACTCCATCTGATACTTATCTTGGGCCAACTCGCCCTTGCCTTTCAATTCCTCGAGACCCGACGCCAACCCGGCATAAAGATCACCCTCAATATCAGACCTATCGGCAATTAATTCCACTACGTCAGCCACTCTATCCAAAAGTGCTTGATCAAGATTACTCTTTTCGACGTGATCAATCAAAAACGCCTTTGCTCTCTCATCAAGCTGAAGCGTTTTCAGATAATTAACTAGGGCAGTTTTATCCATTATTGTTTTCTTTCTTTAGTTTCTAATTTATAAATTACCTGCTCTCACCTGATCCGCGCTGGCACTAACATTAGCGACAAACTGGGCTCTGGACTTCTCTCTACTCGCCAAACCGCTCCTGATCTCACCTGCCGCCCTCCTCAATCCTGATCCGACTTCATAAACTTCAGAAGCCCTACCCCTGCATTTATTCAAAAAATCAGCAGCTCCCCGCAACCTATCAGCAAAACCACTAGCGAACTGTTTATTCTTCCAACCATCCATAGCACCCTCGACTACGTCGCGTGGAGTTCGTAAAGCTCTCTCCGCCCCAGCGCCAGCGGCCCGAACCGGCCTACCGACATTCTCAAGCACCCCCGCCGCCGCGTTGAAAACAACCCCCTCGATACGTCCCTGAGCATTGACCACCCCCTCAACCACCGGTTGAACCAGCTCTACCCCAAACTTAGCCGCCGCCTTCACGCCTCTTTCCGCCAGTTGGCTAGCCTTATTAGTCGCTTCCTGCTTGGTCTTGTTCCAAGCCGCTTCTAGTCCTTTTTTTGCACTATCCCACTCAACTTGAACTGCGGTTTCGACAGTGTGAACTTTGGTATAGACTTCAACGGCAGCATTTTCCACCGCTGTCACTACCGCACCTTTCACTTCCTGACCAAGTTGGTTTCTCGCCTCACCGGATGTTGCCAAACCCAACAAACCTTTACCAACAGACTCTGCTCTTTTGAAAAAACTCTTAATACGATCTAGACTCTTGTCAACCTTTTCACCACCCTTTTCTTGAGCCACTTCCCAAGCACTTTTAGGACTTGCCTCAGGAGCGACAGCTAATCTTGATAAAACTTCAACCCCATTTCCTTGATCCATATTCTTTCTTATTCCAAAATAAATAACTACAACCAGTTTGACATCTCTATTTACCCCCTGTCAAGTATCAGTTTGACTTCGGACAGCACCCGAGGTAAAATGCCCCATAGCACATTTCTATCGACAAATCTGCCGAAACGGCTCGACAAAAGTTTGTCGTGCTAACAAATGATTAGCACGACGGAGAGGAGTGAAGTGATTACGCCAACAATCGCATTGATTACACTGGCCATGGTGGTGGTTTTTTTTCTGGCACTCCTCATCGGAGTGGCAACTGTCTTGGTCTTTCTCTACTACAGAGGAAGAGATCTGGTAACCAGAGGAATTCCCGCCATCCACTGGCCCCGGGGGTCCAGATCAAAACAATAATCCATGACCACGCCGACACCCTCCTATCCGTCGTGCGTGGCCCAAGCTACATAATTCAATTGTGTGACTCGGACCATCACCCAGAGCAAAATAAACCCCATAGCTTTGACATTTGCCAGTTATGGTGGTATATTACCCGCAAATGAACACCTCTGGAGCCAGCAAAGTCCTTCCTATCATTCTCACCGCCATTACCCTAGCCACGGCTGTGTTCTTCTACAACCAGCGTGAGGTTCTCCGTCAAAAAACTCAGGAACTATTGGGTCAATCCACCAAACCTGCACCAACCCTCACGCCAACTGTCACTCCAGCTCCAACTATATCTCCTACAGTTACTCCGAAAACCAATGAGTCAAATGGTTCAAATTTGACAAATAAGTCCGATGATCTAACCAAAAAAACTCTGGCCAATGCCAAAACGACCACAACCATCGTCTGCACTCCCGTCTATGGCATGGCCAACACCTGCGCCGAGCACGCCGTCGTCGATACCGCTCTCGACACCAGTATCTTCTACAACCTCGCCGGTATGAGCTATATCTTCGGCCTCGCCGCCTTCATCAAATCCAAAAAAGCTTGAGGATATTCTCAAAATCCTGAGTATTCCCGAAGGACTAATCCGCCAACGGGGATAAATTCATTATCCGTCCGATTCTCTCGACTCTGGTACGTAATCCCAAATATTCTCTGTCAAAATAATCCACGATAGTTTTACTATCTTTCCTGATTTGAACGATATCTTTTTTAATCGGATCCAGTTCCTTTCTGGCAAAAGAATCAAACTTTTCATCTAGTTTTTCCTCTAGCTTTTCTTCCAACTTCTCCTCAACAATACTGGTAACTCTTTTTACAATCAGTTCGTCAATTGCCTTCAGATCACTTTTGGTCAACATAAAATATAGTATAACACCCAAGGTCCTGAGTATTTCCGAAGGACTAAAACACTCTCTCTCGATACTGCAAGGCCTCGCTGATATGCGCTACGCCGATATTCTCAACTGCCGCCAAATCGGCGATTGTTCGGGCCACCTTTATTATCCGAAAATAGGCCCGCGCCGAGAGATCAAACTTCTCCACCGCCCGATTCAAAACCAACTGCGACTGACTATCCAAAGGACAAAACTCCTTTACCTGTTTGTTCTTCATCTGGGCATTACAATAAATTTTCGGGCTTGCCCGCCCGCCTAAATGCGAAGCTTTTGGCGTGGTCAGCCTCTTTACCTGAATTTCCCGCGCCCTCATCACCTGCCCCCGTACCCTCCTCGACTCGCTTTGTCCTGCAGAGCAGGATCCGCCTTTGGCGGAAGTTTTTGCATTGTCCTGCGATAACTTAATCACTTCCACCGCCGGCACCTCGACATGCAGATCTATACGATCCAGAATCGGCCCGCTAATCCGCCGTTGGTATTTTGATATCGTCAGCGGAGTACATTTGCATTCGCGGGTCGGGTGATTCAAATAGCCGCATGGGCAGGGATTTACCGCCGCCACGAGCATGAAGGAAGCCGGATATTCTACCCGTCCCGCCGCCCGGATAACCCCCACTTTTTGATCCTCAATCGGCTGGCGAAGCGCCTCGAGCACCGAGCGGGGAAATTCTGCCATTTCGTCCAGGAAAAGTACTCCAAGATGGGCCAAGCTTACCTCGCCCGGCATCGGTCGAGAACCTCCACCGATCAAGCCTACCATCGAGGTCGAGTGGTGGGGCGAGCGGAATGGTCGCCGCCGAATCAGCGCCTCTCCCGGCTCAATCAACCCCGCCGCCGAATATATCCTCGTCACCTCCAAACTCTCATCCTTATTTAGCCGCGGCAAAATTCCGGGCAAGGCCCGCGACAACATCGTCTTGCCAGAGCCGGGGGGCCCGCTCATCAACAAATTGTGTCCTCCCGCCGCCGCCACCATCAGCGCCCGTTTGGCCGTCTCCTGCCCCACGATTTCCGACAGATCAAACTCCACCTCAGCTTCATCAATAATTTTTTCGATCTCGATATGATGTAGCGGCTCAATTTTCTTTCCCTCACCAAGATGCCTAGTCAATTCCGACAAATTAATTACCGGCATTACCCTGATACCGTCTACCACCGCCGCCTCATTGGCCGAAACCCGAGGCACATAGATTCTTTTTATTTTTTCCTCTTTGGCCAGCAAGCCCACCAGCAAGACTCCTTTGGTGTGCCTTAGGGTTCCGTCCAACCCCAGTTCACCATAATAAAGTGCCTCCGTATCCATCTTTATCATCCCCGCCGCCGCCAAAATTCCAATCGCAATCGGCAAATCATAGGCCGCCCCCTCTTTGGGAACATCAGCCGGCGCCAAGTTCACCGTAATTTTTTTCTGGGGAAACTCAAAACCGCAATTGGTCAGCGCCGTCCGAACTCTCTCCTTTGCTTCCTCCACCGCCTTCGTCGGTAGGCCCACAATCGACAGGCTGGGGAACCCCCGTTCCGCCACATCCACTTCCACCTCCACCGGTAAACACGACAACCCCAAATTAGCGGCACTCATCACATGAGCTAACATTCTCTATACTATAACCTAATAAGTATTTTTCTTTTCTTGTCATTCCCGATTCAATCGGGAATCCATGATTATTATTTATTTGTATAGATCCCCGCTTTCGCGAGGATGACAATGGCAAAAAATAACAATTGGAAAACCGGTCAGATTGGCGAAAATATCGCCGTCAAATTTTTGGAAGGAAATGGCCTCGAAATCATCGCCAGAAATTACCGCACCCGCTTTGGTGAAATAGATGTCATCTGTAAACATAACAATACCTATATATTTGTCGAGGTCAAAACCAAAATCGGCGATCAATTTGGCACGCCCGAAGAAATGATCAATTCCGGCAAGGTCGCCAAGGTCCTCAAAATAGCCTCGGTTTACCTCACCAAAGAAAGTCTCGGCGACCCTCCCTGCCGCCTAGACGCCGTCGCCATCGTCCTCAACGAAAACCTCAAAGTCGTCTCCCTCCACCACTACCCCTGCATAACCTGACCATACAACTAATTTCCAATTTACAAATCACAATTTACAAACAATTCCCAATATTCAAATTTCAAAAACCAAATATTTATTATTTTTGGAACTTGTAATTTGTGATTTGGAATTTAAACAATGTAATATCTCCCTCCCCGGCACTCCACCACTCCCGTCAGCTCCCACTCTGACAACTTCCCCATCACCTCAGCCACTGATTTTCTGGTAATCTTTACAATCTCGTCAATCATTTTTGGTTCGATTTGCAGAAGTTCTAGGATTGGATCGGATAGTACCAGTTGTTTATCTTTCTTTCCAAAAAGCCCTAAAACGGCCAGCACATCATCTACCCCGGTCACCATCTGAGCCTTATTTTCCCGCACCAACCAATTCGTCCCTTTTGAAATCCGGCTGGTCACGTTTCCGGGCAAGGAGAGCAGAGGCACACCCATTTGGATCGCCCAATTCGCCGTGATCAAGCTCCCCGACTTCTCCGCCGCCTCGACCACCAAAACCGCGTCGCTAATCCCGGCTACAATCCGGTTTCTGGCCGGAAACATATAAAGGGTCGCCTCGAGAGGACCCGGATACTCTGACAAAAACAGCCCCTTCTCCTCCATCACCTTGGTAAACTTTACGTCCATTTCAGAGGCCGGTCGGTCGATACCCCAGCCCAGCACCCCAATCGTCGCTCCGCCATTGTCTAGACACGTTTTGTGTGCCTTTTGATCAACGCCGTACATAAATCCAGACACAATTACCACCCCATGAGCCACCAACTCCGGCATCCATTTCTCGATCACCATCGCCCCATACGAGCTCATCCTCCGACTCCCCACGATCGCCAGCCTCGGTCGCTTGTCCAATAACTCCAAATTCCCTCGATACCACAGCTCCTTCACTACCGGCTTTATCTTCCCAATCTCCGGCCACCTCCCCATCTCAACTTTAATTCCCTTCATCAGCTTAATCTTAACCTAAACGCAGTGCAGGATAGGATAAAAAGTCACGCGCAGATACCCTAGCAACGACCTGGCATGTCGAAGATCCCGAGTATTCCCGCGGGGCGAGCATGACTTTTGCCTATCCGAACTGCAATACAACCTGTCCTATAACTTGACTCCGAGCGATTATTGTGCTATATTTCCCCCATCTTATGAAAAAACTTCTATCCGCCTTTCTGGCAGTTACCATCAGTTCCTATCTATTACTATTCGTAACGGTTCGTGCCGCGAACGCCGATGGCAACGAAGCCGTCTGCACCCCCATCTATGGCATGGCCAATACCTGTGCTGAACACGCTGTTGTTGACACCGGTCTGGACACTGGTTCCCTACTCAACGCCTCCACCCTCTCCTACATCCTCGGCCTCGCCGCCTTTGTTAAGGCCAAGCGAACTGGGTGAGCGCGGTGCCGATTCCCAAATCGGCCCAAAAGGAGGGCTTAATCCGAAACTATAGCCAACATTTTCCTGTCTCGAGTCAGCAAATTAACGTTCAACTTTTTCGCTAGCCAAACATAACTAGCGTCATAAAAAGTTAGGTTGTATTTTTGCGCCAACAAAAACACCCCAGACTCATTTATTTTCTCGAAAACTATCGGGAGTTCCGCAAAGGATCTTAATACTTCTTCAGCCATGCTCATCGTCAATCTCTTTCTTTTCAAGGCTAATAACAACACATTGCCTACCTCGAACTTAAGTAACTCCGGTGCCGTCAAATCCATTTTCCCAGAATGCAATTTTTTGTATCCAACCTCATCGACTCGTTCATCAGGAATCAAATAGGACATTAGATATGAAGCGTCGACGACTCTCTTCATCTCCGATCCTCTAAAACCATCTCCCTCCACTCTTCGGGGGAAATCCTAACACCCTTAGTCAACTCTCTCGTTCTGGTTAGAATTTTTGCCCACTTGTTTACTCTTTTTTTTGAAAGATATGTTTTCTTTACTGCCAGCCTAATCAAATGGCCAATCGTCGACTCATTTTCCCTTGCCAAGTCCACCAGCTGGGCATAATCCATCTCCTCGAATAATACATTTGTTCTTTTGGTTAACATACTCTCAATGTAACATGTTACTTTCTACCTTGTCAAGCAACCCTATAACTTGACAATTTAGGCTTTTCGTGCTATAAACAAGGCTGTCCCTCGCCCCTTAAACTTCATTTTTCCCATCTTCTTGGCGGTATTGCCGAAGGAAGTTCTCTTCCCTCCGCTATGCCGTCAAAGGAGGCGGCCATCATGAAAGTCTTACTTTTGGCCGCCCTCCTGGCGGCCATCCTCCTCACCACCGCCTGCAGCCCCAACGCGGGGCAGGCGGTCGTCACCAAGCACGACGCCTATGGCTGCCGGGTTTGGTACCAGGCCGCGCTGGCCTGGGTCGATTGTCGCCTCGCCGGGGACCTGCCCGGGGTGATTGAGGATCACCCCGACGGCCTCGGCCATGAAGATTATGGCCGCTGGCGGGTTCGATTGGAGGACGGCTCCGTCCTCTGGTTCGAACCGGGGGACATCCACATCGTCCCCTAAAATCCTCCAATCCCACCACCCGCCCCCTCGCCGAATCAATCGGCGGGGGGCGGGCACTCACTCCTCATCACCCAAACACACCCAGCCTAGAGAAAACTATATTTTCCACCAGCGTACTTCAACTTATACTTCTTCGTGTCTTTCTCAATCCACTCACGCTCTTTCTTTAACTTGAACTCGGATCTTCGTACTAGACAATGGCCCCATACTCGACCGTTCTCAAAATATATTTCCGCTAGCCTGTGGTTAACTACCGCAAAACACCAACTCATGGATAAATATTATCACTTTAATTTCTCCTTCAACTTCGGGAAGTCTTCATCTATCGCATCCCAAATACTCTCCAAATCCGTACCAAAATAGTTATGAATCAGGATATTCCTCATACCGATTATTTCTCCCCAAGGAATATTACTTTTTGTCTCCCGAAATTCATTGCTCAATCGTGAGGCTGCCTCCCCTATGATTTCAAATTTCTTGATTACGGCGCTATACAACAACTCATCCCCTAGAAATTCAGTTTTGCTTTTTCCTTTCACAAACCTCTCCACAGCTTCAATAGCCTCCAATATATGACCGACTAAGAACTTATCCTTATCCAGCATCGTAAATGGGCTTCATCGTACCAATAACTTCTGGCTTCAAAAGCGGGTTCAAGGACGATTTTGTCACCAAATCAACTTTCAGACCAGTTTTGGCCTCAAGTTCATATTGAATTCCTCCTAGATCAAATATCGTATATTTTCTCCCTTTTGGAAAATCAATCAATAAATCAATATCGCTGTTCGACTTTGCTAATCCTTTGGCTCGAGAACCGAACAACGCCACAAAGGAAACACCACTACTCTTCAACATCCTAGTCACTGTATCTAGAATCATTTTGTCTGACATAAACTCATTATACCCCTTCCCCCGCTACGCTTGACAATCATCCCATAATATGCTATAAAGTATCATTCTTGAGAGACTCCTCCACTGCTCTTTGTCATTCCGAGCGCAGTCGAGGAATCCCTTTTACAACAGTACTTTTAAAACGAGCGAATCGAAAACATCATCTCAAACTCATAGCATTTGTAATTTGTACAAATGATAAATGAGCCATGAGCAATGATCAATAAATTCGTTCACCGGAGAGAAATTTAATTGGCTGGGCCAAACAGATTGGATAACCTCGGAGGTTGTCCAAAGTTCTGCTTGACCCAGCCAAATAGGCTGGGAGGCTTGCGCAAGCCTTTTTTAGTTCGCCCCTTCGGGCGAAAGGAGATCTCAATGAATAAGCGCGTGTACTTCCCCCTGGCCATCCTGGCCATTTTGGCGCTCGCCCTGAGCGCCTGCCAAAACCCCCGGGCCGCTGAGCCCGGCAAGTGGTACTGGCCCCCCTCCTGGGGGGATCAGACCCTGGCCGCCTCCCTCGAGGCCGGCTGCGTCGGTGGCGCCACGGAAACCGTGATCGCCAACTCGATCTACTCCTGCCCCAGCGCCGAAACCGCCCCCGCGCCGCCCGTGCCTACCGACGCCGAATTCGACAAAGGCGTTGAAACGGCCGTCGAAGGCCCCGCCATCATTCAGTGGTGGGACGGTAGCACCGCCGGCTGTGGCATTGTTCGCGTCGATACCGGCCGAACTTTCACCTGGGCCCTAATGGGCCACTGGTGGACGTTCACCAGCCAGTCCGCTCTCGAGAGCGACTGGCCGAACAGCCTGGACCAGTACACAGCCGACAATCCGCAGTGCACGGCGCCGCTTCCCAGCGGCGCCCTCAAGTAATCTCTCCGGTCCTGCCCCCCCGATGAATCGGGGGGGCAATACCCTTTGTTCATGAATTTCGTGGCCAAAGGGTATTTTATTTATGAAAACCAAAACAAAAGAACCACTCATTTCCATCGTCATGTCCGTCTACAACGCGGAACGTTTTTTGCCTGACTGCCTTGATAGCATCTTGGCCCAAACTCACAAAAACTGGGAGTTGATCGCCGTCGATGACTGCTCTACCGATAACTCTTTCCAAATTCTCAAAAAATACGCCAAAAGAGACAAACGCTTTCGTATACTACAAAATGCCAAAAATCTTGGTGGCCCCATCAGTGCCAATAGAGCCATAAAAATGGCCCGTTCCAAATGGATTGCCCGTATGGACGCCGATGATGTCATGCATCCAAATCGTTTGGCTCTTCAACTGAAGACCCTCCAGGCCCACCCCTCTGTGGTCGTTCTCGGTTCTCAGTGTGATCTGATCGATGAAAACGGTAAAAAAACTGGCAGGAAACTCTTCCCCACTTGCCCCAAACAAATCTTCAACATGCTTTTCTGGGCTTGCCCAATTCAACAACCCTCCATCATGATCAACGCCAACCGCCTTCCCGAAAACTTCGGTTGGTATGCCAATGTCAGGATCTGTGAAGAAATTAATTTCCTCATCCGTATCAGTCACTATGGTAGTATTGTCAACTCAAAAAAGACTCTTTTTTCCTATCGTCTTCATAACCATAACCTGTCCAACAAAGACAACCAAAAAGTCATCTTTTTCAACCAATTCCAGACCAGAATCAAGGCTGTTCTTTCTCACCAATACCAGCCGTCACTCCCCAGTCTCCTAATCGGCCTAACGGAACTACTTGCTGTGATTATCTTACCCGAAAAAGCGATTCTACCCACCTTTTTCCTCCTGCGCGGCATGAAAGATCTCAGCTTCAATTTGAAACTTCCCGCCATCTTTCCCAATCAAAGAGCCGTTCGCTTCTCCGCTTAATCTTGCTAAACTAGACATGTGGTAAAACGATTATTCCATCGTGGTTTTTCTTGGCGCGCCATCAAACGCTGGCTCGTCACTTACTGGCCTATGTTTCTCCTCGTCGGCATTATTTCCGTCCTGACTTTTCTTAATTACCAGCCAAACACCTGGCTCACCGGTTGGGACAACCTCCATCCGGAATTCAATTTTCCCCTCAACCTAGGAAACTCTCTCTTTTCTGTCTGGCAAGAACGAGGTACGGGCTTCCTCGCCGGTATGTCACCCGCCGCCGACCTCCCCCGAATTTTAATTCTGAATTCGATATTCGCCATTAGTCATTTGCCATTATCCTTATACCGCTATCTCTGGCACTTTTTCTGCCTCTTCATCGGCCCCATCTCCACCTACTTTCTTCTCCACCACATCTTCCTCAAACCCAAATTCGACCCCCAAACCAAAAGGGTCGCCTCTTTCCTCGGCGCTCTCTTTTATCTATTAAACCTCGCCACCATTCAATATTTCTTTATTCCCTT
Organism: uncultured Pseudomonadales bacterium; assembly: GCA_964509695.1. GTDB lineage: Bacteria > Patescibacteriota > Microgenomatia > UBA1400 > MFAQ01 > 2-01-FULL-50-23. The sequence goes on from CAZDXN010000015.1 coordinate 11,983, forward strand.
TGAATCGTTTTCCGCTTTCTTCGCTTTCTTTCCCCTCATTATTCTCGCAACCACCCTCTACTTTGAAAAAGCCTCGACCAAACATTACCTTATCCTCCTTACTGTTTTACTAATATCCTCACCCGCCTTTTTTGTCCAAACCCTTTTTGTAGTCCTTTCTCTTTGTCTTTTACCAATTATTCTCGGCCATCTGGGCCATGGAAAGAAAAAAATTTTCGTCCTCCTTATCACTTTATTGGCTACTCAAAGTTATTGGTTGATTCCTCAAATCTTTTTTGTCGCGACCCACGCGGGAGAAATCAGCCAATCTCACGCCAATCTTCTCTCTTCTGGAGAAACCCTTTTCCGTAATCTCCAGTTCTCCAATCTAAAAGATCTGGCCCTACTCAAAGGCTTTTGGTTCAACATCCTCGACCCTGCCGGTGACAACAAGTTTGATTATCTCTTCCTCGTCTGGCGCAACCACCTAGCTAACCCCACCATCACCATTATTGGTTATTTTTCTTTTGCCTTGGTTCTTACTGGCATTATCTATTCCCTCAAAAAGAAGCTTCCCTTCACCAAGGCTTTCTTAACTATCTTTATTGCCTGTAATTTCTTTCTCCTCGGTGGAGTTCAGATCGTCGGTGCTGGTATTCCTATATTGGGCGAGCTTTTTCGCTCTCCCTTCACCAAATTTTCCATACCCCTCGCTTTTACTTACGCTCTCTTTTTCTCCGTTGGCGTGATTTTCCTCTTTGACATTTTTTCTTTTCTTCACCATCGTCTCACCTATCTACTTACCCTCTTTACCGTCAGCTTAGCGCTTATTATTTTTATGACCCCAACGTTTACCGGAAATCTAATTAGTCCTCAAATGCGCCTCAAAATTCCCTCTGAGTATTTTGAATTATTCGACTTTTTCAAAAAAGAAGACCCGGCGACTCGAATTGCCAATTTCCCCCAATACGTATTGTGGGGTTGGAATTACTATTCCTGGGGGTACCGGGGAGCTGGTTTCCTTTGGTATGGCATTAAGCAACCAATTTTAGATAGGGGGTTTGATGTCTGGGAGCCCAGTAGTGAAAGTTATTACGAGGAAATAAGCACGGCCCTTTACTCCGAAAACCAAAAAGAATTTGAAAGTATCATTGACAAATATGCCATCAACTGGATTCTCGTCGACCGAAATGTTATTGCCCCAAGTGCCAACGTTGATCTGGGCCTGACCAAACTCCAAAAGTTCATTGATAATTCCGACAAATTCACTCTGACGTTCACCGCAGGTGAAAACATTCTAGTCTATAAGACCAACGTCGACCAGAAGGTAAAAAACTTCCTCTCAATTACCAATAACGCGCAGCAAATTACGACTAATAACTTATTTACCTCCTCCTCCCTCCGCCCCCAACCAGCCCAAACCATAGACAATTCCCTCACCTTAAATTCGTACCTTCCTAACTTCGTAAATTCTTTCCTCACCATCCCCAACTATCTCTCAACCGAAAATCTTGTCCCCACCTCCATCTCCTACAAAAAAACCGCCAAGGGCCTCACCCTCAAATTCGAATCCATTCTTCCTACCATAACCATCGGTGACAAACAAATCAAACTAACCGCCCCCGCCACCTACCTCGACTTCCCCCTAACCACCACTCAATCCGGTTTCGTCCTAGCCGTCAACGACCAATATTTTGAGGTTCAGCTTCCCGAAGAACTCGCCTATCAGGCGACCTACTATCCCGTCACCACCACCTACCTCCCCACCCAGACCAAACTAAGAGTCTCTCTTTACGCCAACTCTCCCTTCTATACTCTGGATCTCACCTCTGCCTTCACCGCCGCCACCCCCAGTCAATGTTTCACCAGCAAGCCCAACCGAAAAATAGAAAAAATTATCTCCCAAAATACCATCTCCCTTTTTGGCACCGATGTCGTTGGTTGCCTGTCTGCCCCGATCCCTCAGGGAAATGACGTCAACCTTCTCATCCTTCTCAATCTCTCCTACAGTAGCCCCACCAATACCCCAGCCAACGCCAGCATCAGTACCCTGGGCCTAAGTAGCCTCAACTCGCCCCAACCCCTGATTGCTAAAAAAGACCCCACCTTTGCCAGATTTTATGCCAAACCCGTCTTCCGGCCCCTCCAGGCCAATCTCATTCTCGAGGCCAACGAAACCAAGTCGACTCAGGAAATCGATTACCAAAATATCTCCGTGAACTACCTCCCTCTCCTCGCCGAATCCGATATTATCCTGACCGGCAACCCAACCCAAAAAGTTCCCATGAGCAATGATCAATCTAAAATGGGCAATGATAAATGGGCAATGATAAATGTTTCTGTCTCCCTCCCCATCATCGACAGCTCTCTAACTGTAAACTCTAATCCCACCCACAATCTTCTCTCCCCCGAGCCGGTCAATTGCGACAACTTCAATCACGACAAGTTCGACAAACAGACGACTCTGGAAGGCACTCTTTATACCGCCATCAACGCCAATTCTTGCGACAGCCTAAATCTCCGCCACCTCCCCCACGACACCAATTATGCCATTCTCATTGACCAGCAGGCACTTGAGGGTCTACCCGCCACCGTCTGTCTGGAAAACTACAGCACCCGACGCTGCGACGTCTTCGAACGATTAATCAATGGCAAACAGATTATCATTCAGCCCATCAGTAACCCCAACGAAAGCATCGGTTACACTCTGCACCTCTTCAACCAATCTTTTGGCAGCCGGCCAACCAAAAATCTGACCAAATCCATCACCATCTCCCCCTACCCCCTAAATTTTCTCAAAAATATCACCTTATCTTCCTCCCTAGATTCTAACTTCGTGACTTCGTATATTCCTATCTCTTCCACTCACCCCGCCGAATTCCTCTACACCGCCGATATCTCCTCGGACGGTGACCCCGCAGGGAGCTCCTCCGAGGTGATATCGCTCTACCAAACCCGCTCTCCCTACTGGAAAGCCCTAGAAGTCTCCGAGGCAGACGCCAAGCTTCCCCTCTGGCCCCTTATCCTCAAACTCCCACTCCTCTATCTCAATAACAACCAATTACCACAAGTAACTATGAATAACGCCAACGATAGTTGGCATAATAACTGGCAATTGCCCGCCTTGGCCAAAGGCCAATCCGCCTCTGGCGGAGGCCCTCATCACCTGATTATTTTTTACCTCCCCCAATACTTGGAATTTCTTGGTCTTGCTCTTCTTCCACTCCCGCTCATCGTACTTGTCATGCTGAATTTATTTCAGCATCGATCTCTACGAGCCTGAGGTCTCCCAGAGCCGTGGGCCTGAAACTAGTTCAGGATGACAGCATCTCCAGCTTCCCAATTCTTATTCCATGATCATTTAGTTTCTCCGCCTGATGATCGGTTACCGCATCCAGTTTCCTTTCAACCTTGGCAATCTGATTCGTCACGTCATCTCGTACATCCTCAATTTTTTCATCAACTTTTCGAAACTCCGCCTTGAAACGTCTTTCTTGTTCTTCCGAATACGGAATCATTACCTGGTTGATCCCCTCAACTACTCCTTTGATTATTGCCTTAGTAATCCATTTCTTATCATCAGCACCAAGTACCATACCCCCAATATACCAAAAAAATCCCCAGTGTGACGAGTGGAGAGCCTGCCCGACGCTCCACCCGCCAAACCGGGGACTTACTCAAATTGTCATTCCCGACTTGATCGTATTGTCATTCCCACGAAAGTGGGAATCTATATAAATAGATCCCCGCGTGCGCGAGGATGACAGCGAGTGTTGACAGGTCTACTCAACAGTGTTATTTTTAAGGGGAATTCGCGTCACCTGTCCTGATACGAATTCATAAAAAATTAAAGAGCTTTGCTATTCGAGTTAGGCTACGGTAGTAAGGCTCTTTCGTTATCTACTCATCACCACCAAAGTCTGACCCAATCTGGCCATCTTGTAAAACTGCAAAGACTCCAGATTCTTCAACAGGCCTCTATTCTTACGTTTAGAAACTTTTGTCCTGTTTGGGAATAAGACTTGAATCAATGTTTTCATAGGTTTTTGAGTGTAAATACAATATATCATTTCTTGTCAAGTTTTTCAACCTATAACGATTTCATATCCCAAAAATAACTAAACCCGTAGTAAATTACCCCTCTTTTTTACGCCCAAAAGTACACAAAAAGGATAACTATTGTCAATTGTGGAAAACTAAACTATAAGATATATATTTATCATTAAACATTTCTCATTTACCATTTTTGTAGGAAATGAGCAATAATCAATGAGCCATGAGCAATATCAAATCTCTTTTTATGTGCAATTCCTGCGGCAACGAATTTGTGAAGTGGTCCGGCCAATGCTCCGCCTGCCACGAGTGGAATACGCTAGTTGAAGTTAGCAACTTCAACAAAAAAACAAAGGGCTCAAATCACAAATCACAAATCACAAATACTAAACCAGTTACACCAAAACAGGCCATTGAGAACAATTCTGGCAAAACATTTAGTACTAATATTGCCGAGCTTGATCGCGTTCTTGGTTCCGGCATTACTCCGGGCGGCGTCTATCTTATCGCCGGTCAACCGGGCATCGGCAAATCCACCCTTCTGACCCAGTTGGCCATATCTGTCAGTACATCAAGTTATGTCATTCCGAACTCGTTTCGGAATCTCTCAACTCCAAAGATCCTGAAACAAGTTCAGGATGACAAGATCTCAAATATCAAATCTCAAACATCAAATGTGTTGTATGTCTGTTCCGAAGAAAACGCCACCCAAGTTGCCACCCGCATCCAGCGCCTAGTTACTACTAATACCGCGCCAGCAAATAACGCGAAGCAAGTTACTATTAATAACAATATTCAACTACTCAACACCTCCTCCGTCGAAAATATTCTTTCTGAAGTATCCAAAATGAGCAATGATAAACGAGCAATGAGCAATTTGTTAATCGTCGACAGTATCCAAAGTATCGCCACTGACAACAACCCCACCACGGCAGGATCCCCGAGCCAAATCCGCGATTGTGCCTCTCTCCTTATTCAAACCGCCAAAGAAACCAACATCCCTATGATCATTGTTGGCCATGTCACCAAAGAAGGCACCATCGCCGGACCCAAACTTCTCGAACACATGGTCGACACTGTCCTCGAACTCACCGGCGACCGTCAGCACGAACTGAGGCTTTTGCGAGGCATCAAAAATCGCTTTGGCCCCACCGACGAGACCGGCATTTTCCGAATGACCGGCAACGGCCTCGAAGAAGTCCCCGACCCGTCAAAATTTCTACTTGACGGTCGCCTCAAAGGTACTCCCGGTTCAATTCTGGCCCTGGTAATGGAAGGTACTCGCCCCATGACCGCTGAAATTCAGGCTCTGGTCGTCGAAAGCGCCATCCCCATCCCCCGCCGCATTGCCAAAGGTATCAATGCCAACCGCCTCCAGCTCATTTGCGCCATTCTAACCAAACATCTCAAACTCCCCCTCGGAACTAAAGATGTTTTCATCAATGTCACCGGAGGACTGACCATCAACGAACCGGGTGTCGATCTGGCCGTCGCCCTCGCCATCATCAGTAGTGTCAAAGACCGCGCCCTCCCCGATAGCTCCATCTGTTTTGGCGAACTCGGCCTCCTTGGTGAAATCCGCTCCGTTTCCTTTCAAGACAAACGCCTCAAAGAAGCCACCAAACTCGGCTACAAGCACATCTATAGTCCCTCCACCCACCCCCATCTTAGTAAAATCATCTCCAAAAAATAAATCGGCATTATCTCTTGGGCCAGTCTTCAATAAACAAGGCGGCACCAGCAATAGTTGACCCGGCCACCTTTATTTTCCCCAGGGCCATCTTGAACCTAGCTCGTTCGACAGCGTCTCCGCTTTCCAATCCAGGCAGTTTTACCCGGCGATCTTCATCTATAACCAAGGACCTTTCAAGGTCTGGTAGCTTCAATGCAAATCTTTTCCATTCCCCTACGTTATTATTCACGCCCTTATCCTTCCAGGCCTGTAATATTATCACCCAGTCACTATTTTCATCATATGGTCTCTTCAAGGTTATCACGCGACAATTACGCCAGATATCCTCAAAAAAGTCAACCGGTCTAAGATCCTCCAAACCCTGAATAATATATTCACCCGCCTTTGCGCTCAAATCAAATTCAACATCTACCCCCTCCGTTTTCAACACATCTACCCCCATTTTCTTTCTAGATAAATTCAAAATACGGCTACCTTCCAGCTCATCAACCGCTACCTGATAGTTAATATCCCTATCATGTGGATCATCGAAATCATACGGACAGTCAACACCAAAAACTGTCTTCCACATCTGTTCTAGCTCACTAATATTTTCGTCATTGCATTCCGCCAAATCTGACGGATGATGTGTCTCCATATACGCCGCCGTACCGCCCGCCTTCCCTACCTCCCTTTCATCAACGGACACATATTCCTTGGCCAAATCACCACTCCCGGTCAAACCAAAACCATCCGGCACGTCACGCACCGGCCTAAAACTATCGATAGCGGGTAAAAACCTCGCCTGTCCCGCTCTGGACACCTCCCTCGCTTTATCCTCCTCATTGACTGTATCAGTCACCATAACTCCAGATTACCACAAAAACTCCTGTCAAGCACTACTTTTTCATCGAATTGTGTCCAATACTACACATGAGGTATACTCCAAACCATGGCCCATCCAGAACTCTTGACTCTTTCCGAAAATATCTACCCTGATATTTATGAGGCATACGAGACACGCAGGAACACCTCTTACGGTCTTCTGGAAATCCTTGCCAATCGTTTTTGTATCGAAAACTTTCTGACTGCGGTTCGAGTTAGGTCGCTAAAGGAGGCATAGTAGCCCTTTTGACCAACTCGGTTGCTTGCTCGTGAAGCTTCAACCACAACCCCTAACTCTACCCTTCCTCCTCAGCCAACAGTTCCGCGAGCATATCGTCGTAAGTTCCCATTCTCCTCTCATAAAGGACGTTAAGCAGATCATCAACATCAGTTCCCAACCTAACAGCGATTCTTTCAAGTTCAGCCATTAATTGATCAACTTCAGGACTAAAACCCACCCTCAGCTCATCGCTACCTTTTATTATTCGTTTTTCTCGCTCCGTTTTATTTTTCATATCGCACCTCCAATATCGATCCAAAATACTTACCCAACAACTGGACCATCGGCTCACATAGACCTTTGGCCAACGGCTGATTCTTTTTCATATATAGGCAATAAAAGGGATCAATGTCTCGCTCATCGGCGTGCATAGAAATAAAGGCTAGGCTATCTTTGTCAATTTCAAGCCGAATCACCCCACCAAGTTGATACGGCTCAACCCTTTGATTGCCCAAAGGTTGAAGTGCTTCATCTAGCCTGACTATCCCATTTCCAAAACGATAGATAACATCTCCCATCCAAAATTCCTTGTCATTTATTGGTTGAATTGTTATCGTCGTATCGTCACCAGTCCTTTTTATCTCAACTTTCCTATGCTCACAAATCTTGGTGAGACCCACCACTTCCCATCTCTTTCCCTGATCGTTCCAAAGAACATTGACCTCGACTCCGTCCCACCTAAGCAATCGGTGACCAGCTGGTAATAATCTCAATCTTCGGTCCCCCAACCGTAATTCAAACAAATGAGTGCTTAAACGCCGACGCTCCATATATGACGCATTGATGTTTTCGGACTTCGCCTTAAACAAAGAATCCACAAATTCCTCCAAGGATCTGACGCTTGGATCCGCCTCTACCAGCCTCCGCTTCCTCGCTTCTGTATTCATAGGGACCTATATTACCACAAATCTTTGGGGTAAAACTTGTCAAAAGACAAAATCTTATCAACTTTATGTTTCCTCGCTGTGGCTAAATTGGCGCAATCGACAAACGAGGTTCCTTTCTTTGTCTGTTTCAAAAACACCTCCCACCCCTCCTCCATCAACTCTTGATCCACAAAGATTATTTCATCCACCAGATTCTTAACGATACCGTAAAATTTCTTTGCTCCCTCCATACCGCCCTTGTGACTCATTACGGTTGTGGCTTCCATGAGAACCAACGACGTAATCTTGATCTCCCCAAAACTCACCCTTTCGGAAAATATTTTCTTCGCCAATTTATGAGAAGCGTCTTCTTTCCGGGCTAAAGCGATCAGGAAATCAGAATCAACCAAACACGATTTACTTTTCACCATACAATATCTTATCAATGTCACGAGAAAGATATTTTCCACCTTTAGATTTATCCGATCCAATAAATGCCTTCCACGCCTCCCGTCTCTCTTCGGGTGTCCGAAACGTTCTCTTCTCTTCCAGAGCCTTTGCCACAATTTCCCTCAAAATTTCAGAAAACCTTCTTTTTTCGCGCCCCGCCCAAAGTTTCAGCTCGGCATAATGCTTATCATCAAAATACACTTGCGTTCTCGTCATGCTCCCAGTATATGTCGTACGACATACGTTGTCAAATTAACAATCCCAGTCTATTTTTCCTTCATCGACTCGAGGTATTTGCGAAACTCCTCCCGGACTTTCTTCCAGTCCCCCTTCGCCTCCTCGATCTCCGAAAAGATTAACTCTACGTCGACCAAAATCTGGTCTTCCTTCACAATCATTTTTGTTTTTGCCATACAAGTTTATTTAATATTTAACATTGCTCATTAAACATTTCATTCAATGATGAATGAGCTATGAGCAATAAGCAATTTTTATCTGTACTCCACCGGTACCTCAGTCAAAACCACTCCGAGGCTCATCCGACGACTCTTGGCGTCAAGCATCTCGACATAGACGTCCACGCTTTCGCCCAGCTTGAATTCTTTCCCTTGTGGCTGTTTGGAGACATGAATCAAGCCATCAATGCCTCTCTCAAAATTGACAAAAACGCCATAAGCGGCGATGCGAACGACCTTACCCACATGCTTCGTCCCCACCGCGTACTTGGTTTCAATGTCACTCCAAGGATCACCAGAAAGCTGCTTGATCGAGAGGTTCAGTTTTCCAGCTTCTTTTTCGATGCCGATCACCATTACTTCGACTTCCTGACCGACCTTGAACATCACGTTCGGATCCTCGACCTTCTCCCAAGAAATCTCACTGATGTGAACCAGTCCTTCGACCTTAGCCACTTCACCTGCCCGCCTGACTGCATCGCTGTCGGCGTGGCCCTTCACCGGAACGCTAACAGTCACAAAGACACCAAAAGGCATGATTCCCGAGACGGTCCCCACCAACTTCGTTCCGGCCACGACATCTGCCAAAGCCTCATCTTTCTTGGCCAATCCGAGGGCGTCGGAAACCATTTTCTCGGAAAAGATCAGCCGGTTCTGGGCTTTATCGACCTCAATGACCTTAACCTTGAAGGTCTTTCCAACCAGCTCCTCCATGTTGCCCAAGAATTTCTCGCCAAATTGAGATGCGGGGACAAAACCGCGGATTTCTCCAGTCTTGACCACCATACCGCCTTTGTTGACTTCCAGTCCGGAAACCTCGACCTCATGATCCTCGTCCATCCATTTCTTGAAAACAGACCAACGACCCTCTTCCACCGCCTTTCGAAGCGACAGAAGTATTTGACCTTGATCGTTCTCCGGGTGTTTGATAAAGACAGAAATCGAGTCCCCCACCTTCAGAGTTTCAATGATATCGACGGCTTCCTTCGCATCGGCATCAGCCACAATTCCTTCGGTCTTGGCGCCGATATCGACCAAAACCATCC
>CAZDXN010000016.1:0-21135 GCA_964509695.1 uncultured Pseudomonadales bacterium
CAACGATGGATTTTGGCCCGTTGCCTCCGGTAAGCTTCCCCAAAGAATCGGGGCGACCAAAACTGACCTTGGAACTACCCACCGGAGTGATTCCTCAATTTCCGGACAGAATAAATGTATATTACGCCCCAACAAAAAGAAGTGGTTTTCTCGACGCCCAGACCGGGATTGACACGGCCAGAGCCTTGGGTTTTACCTTTAATCCGGATATTCCTAGTGAAACGAGCTATATCTGGACGAACCAAGACCAGCTGGCATCAAAACTGAAGATGGATATCGTCTCTGGCCACTTTACGCTGACACGGCAATGGCAGAACAACCCGGCGTTGTTGTCATTGACCAACTTCACCTCTGACCAACAGGTGATAAGTGATGTAAACAACTACCTGCGAAAAGCGAATTTGTTGCCCAATGATGTGGACAAGGTGCAAAAAGTGACTTACCTATCGGCGGTATCAGGGAAATTAATTCCGACGATTTCCTTGTCTGAAGCGGACTTTGTCCAAGTCGATTTCTTTCGGAGTAATATAGTAACGACTGATAAAGATACGAAAAAGGTGGTAAGTAGTTATCCATTTTATCGGCTCGATCCTGATTTCGGCCTGATCAGGGCGATTGAGTCGGGGTCTCGAGACACCCTCGATAAGATCGTTACCCTTGAGTTTAACTACACCACGGTTGAGTATGGAAAAATCGGAATATATCCAATCAAAACTGGAGATTCTGCTTGGCAGGAGTTTGGCAACGGAGGGGGTTTCGTCACCGATAAGAGCCCAAAGACCGGTAGCATCGCGGTGAGACGGGTTCTACTGGGATATTTTGATTCGCCGTCACAAAATTACGCCATGCCGATATTTGTTTTCCTAGGCGATAAGGGGTTTGTGGGCTATGTCAGCGCGGTGACAGACGCGGTGTTAAAGAAAACAGTGACACAGTGACACGGTGTCACGAATGGATTTAGATCGATTTCCACTCATAGTTGTCGTAGACCCAGTTGATTAGTTTGACGGATTCTCCAAAACGATCAGTCGAATCGAGGAGGGCAATCAAGATACTTTTGCCGTCGCGGGTAACCAGAGTGACTAGACATTCTCCTGACTCGGGGGTCCAACCGGTCTTGAGGCCGCGGACGCCGTCGATACCCAGAAGTTTATTAGTAGACTCGAGAATAAATTTTTTCGAGCTAGTGACGTCGGTGAAGGTGACGTTTTTTGTCGAGACAATTTTCCTGATCGTAGCGTCACCAATGGCTTCTCTGGCGATAAGGGTAAGGTCGGCGGCGGTAGTAAAGTGGTCGAGATTATAAAGGCCAGTGACGTTGGTAAAGTGGGTGGATTTCAGATCTAACTCCCGAACTTTCTGATTCATCCGGCCAATGAATTGGGTGTAACCGCCGGGATAATTTTCGGCCAAGACCAGGGCGGCGTCGTTGCCAGAGTCGACCAACAGTCCAAAAAGAAGATTCTCGACGGTGAGTCTGTCCCCTGCAGCCAGGTGGATTGATTGACCAAGAGCGTCGCCGGCGGACTTCACGGTTAGAACCTCATCAAGGTTGTAAGCGGAAAGAGCGACGAGGGCGGTCATCAGTTTGGTGGTGCTGGCCGGATAGAAACGATCTCGACTATTTTTTTGATAAATCTCGGTGCCGGAATCCGGGTCAAAAACATAAATAGCCTTGGCGGTTAGTACCGGGGAAGGGGACGCGTTGGTTTTCACTTGTGGAATTGTCAGGGTTGAGGTGGTAGCGGACTTGACTGACGGGGAGGTGGGTAGAGGCGTGAGTGGAATAAAAACGAAGATCGCCGCACAGAAGACGACTACTAAGAGATCAACAAATTTTAAGGGCGATAGCCGCAGTTTCATGAACTAATCTTAGCAGACAGTTATTGGTTGAGGCGGACGTCGATGCGCTCCATATCGCGAGGAAACATCGAAGCCTCACGGACGTTTTGGAGTCCTAAGATATGCATCGTGACCCTCTCCGCCCCGAGAGCGAACCCGCCCAAGGGAGGGACGCCATAGCGAAATGACTGCAAGTATAGAGTTACCTCTTCCTCTTTGAGCCCCCATTCTTTTAGATTATCTCGGATCTGTTGGTAGTCGTTGAGGCGTTGACCGCCGCTGGACCACTCAACTCCTCGGCCGATGAGGTCGACACTAAGAGCGAAGGTGGGGTCGACCGGGTCTGGGTAAACATAAAACGGTTTTTTCTTCGTCAGGAAATGGGAGACGAAAACCAGGTCTGAGTGGTGTTTTTCGGCTGACCAACGACAGATCTCACGTTCGTCCTCTGGCGCGAGATCTTTTTCTTCTCTGACATCACGACCGGTTCGTTCGTAAATTATTTGTTGCGCGTCACGCAGTTTGATAAGCGGGATTTTGTCGGCTAGTTTCGGAAGAGTGGCTCCATACAAGGCGAGCTCCTTTTGACATTTCTCTTCGACTTGCCCAAAGATGAATCTAACGACGTATTCTTGCATTTCTAAAACATCGAGCCAAGAGTCGATAAAACCAAACTCAGCATCGAGACTAACCACCTCGGTAATATGTCTTGTAGTCACACTTGGTTCAGCGCGGAAGACCTTGTTGACACTAAAAACCCTTTCAAAGTCGCCAACCAGCAGAGACTTGTAAAGTTGGGGGCTTTGGGAAAGAAAAGCTTCGTGTTCGAAATATTTGACCCGAAAGACTTCTGCGCCTCCCTCCGGAATGGCGGAAATAATATTTGGCGCCTGAAATTCGACAAAGTCTTTCGCCTGTAGAGCCTTTCTAAAGCTATCAATGACGACTTCCTGGACTTTGAAAATGGCTTGGACGCGTGGATGACGTAGAGTCAAGGCTCGGTAATCAAGAAGGGTAGGCAGTTCGACGTCGAGGACTTCTTTGCCCATGTCAAAAGGCAGCTCTTCAGACTGACTGATTACTTCGATCTTCTCTGCCTGAATTTCAATTGTTCCGGTCGGAAGATTCTTGTTGACCAATTTTTCTGGCCTAGCCTTAACTTGCCCGGTTATGGCGACGACGTATTCGGAGCGGAGGCTCTTGGCATCATCACCACAGACTACCTGAACGATGCCAGAACGATCGCGGAGATCGATAAAGATAATCTTCCCGTGATCACGGCGGGTGTTGACCCAGCCCTTGAGGGTGACGGCCTGACCGACTTTGCTAACTGCCTCAGAAACCAGTGTTCTTTCCATGTTGGTTTAATTAATATTAACATCCTCCTGGGGGTCAAAAAAAAGACCCTTAGGTCTCTGGATCATTGAGATAAACTCAACGAGGTGCCATCCAGATATTGGATCTTAATTACAGCGATTACGGGCTTAACCGGGCTAGCTCGTCTGGTGTCAGGAGACTAATAACGCTAACTTCTAAAGGTTATATTAGCCTAATTTATCGTTTCAGTCAAGAAAATGGGTGCTAAGATAGGTTGATGGAAGTTAGACGCAAATTATTGGCGGATGAGAAGGCTCTGTTCCCGAAAGAATTGGTTCATATATTCGAGCTTTTTCTGACGGCAAAGAAAGAGATCTATCTGGTCGGGGGGGGTGTCCGAAATATCTTGTTGACTAAGGTGCCGGTAAATTGCGATTTGACGACCAACGCCACACCGGAAGAAATCCAGGAAATAACCAAGGAGTATGAGCCGTACTATGAAAACGATTTCGGCACCGTCGGATTGGCCGTCGGCGATGAGATATATGAGATTACGACCTACCGATCGGAAAAGGGATATACAGACTTTCGACACCCAGATGAAATCTCTTGGGGGAAGACACTAGAAGAAGACGTGGCGAGGCGGGAATTTACCATTAGTGCGGTGGTGATGGGGCTAGCAAAAAACTCAAAACTTGAATTTGAGTTGATTGATTTGGTGGGGGGAATGAAGGATTTTGAGGACGGGGTCATTCGAACTGTCGGTGAGCCGGAAACGCGATTTGGGGAAGATGCCCTGCGAATGATGCGGGCGATTAGACTGGCAGCGACGTTGTCTTTACGGATTGAAAACGCAACTCTGACCGCAATTAGTATCAAGGCGCCGCTTCTTGCTAAAATTAGTCGCGAAAGAGTGAGGGATGAGCTTCTAAAAATCGTGGCGAGTAATTACCCGGCAGATGGCATTCGATTATTGATTTCGACCGGACTAATGGAGTTTATTATTCCGGAAATATTGGTAGCCCGCGGGGTCGATCAAACAGGACACCATACTCTGGACGTTCTGGATCATATGTTGGCCAGTCTGGAGGCTTGTCCGTCACGCGACCCGATTGTCCGACTGGCGACACTGCTCCACGATGTGGGGAAGCCCAAGTCAAAAAGATATCACTGTGTCAATTGCGGCGACTTAATAAAAGAGAGTTCCTTGATTGATGGGATGTTGACCTGCCCCAAATGCCAAACGAGTCAAACGCCACATAGTAGCGCCACCTTTTACGGGCACGAAGTGATTGGGGCGAGGATGGTAGAAAAAATTGCGGATGATCTCCGATTCAGTGCCAAGGAAAAAACAAAACTGGTGACCTTGGTCCGCTGGCATATGTTCGCATATCAACCGGAGATGACGGACGCCTCGATCCGGCGTTTCATCAAACGAGTCGGGAAAGAAAATATCAGCGATATGATCATGCTCCGGATTGGCGACCGGAAAGGAGGAGGAAGTCGGGCGACGAGCTGGCGCCTGATGGAGTTTCAAAAAAGAATTGGGGAACAGCTCTATGAGCCGATGGAGATAAACGATATGGTGGTAGACGGAAAAGACGTGATGGAGATTCTGTCGATCAAACCGGGGCCAAAAGTGGGAGAGGTCCTGAAACAATTATTCGAGGAAGTGATCGAGGACACGGGCAAGAACACCAAAGAATGCCTCATCAGCCGCGTCAAAGAATTGGCCTAGAAATGAAAAAACCACCCTGGGCTATCCCCCTCGGGCGGTTTTTTGTCTGGTGATCGGTCACGTCAATCCCAGGAAAATGCCAATCCAAGGATCCACCCGATGACCAATCCGAGCATCCCCCAATAGAAGCTTGGGGAAACGGGAGAGACCCCGCCGGCAACGCTGGTGGCCGCAGCAACGATCACCATCACGACAGTAGTGATCAAGGCTGAATCAATGCGTTTCGGAAGCGAGATCGACGTGATCGCGGCGGCCATGAGGGCCCCGCAGGCAATGCCGAGCGGGACCTCAACCGGGGTGCGGATAATCCCACCAGCGAGGACGATAGTTGCCCCGACGAAGATGATGGTCCAGGCAATCCGAGTTTTCCGTTGTTCAGACATGGTTATTCTCCTTTATTCAGTTTCAAGAAACACACGCGTTTGTGTGGCTTTCCGAGTGGATAGCTCTCTAGGCACGAAAATATCATGCTCAAGGTGCTACCCACTCAATATAAGGAGGATTTTTTGGACCATCCGTGAGTTAAAGTGCAAGAGAGAAGATTTCGAGACTGGTTAGCCTCAATTTCGATAGGGGCAATATAGCACAAAAATATCTAAATTGCAAGTTATAGGGTGGTATGGATTGCCACGCTTCGCTCGCAATGACAGGCGGCAAAGTGAAACGGTGACACAGTGACACGAAATCACATCCCAGAAAATTACTTATGACGGGGGTGGAGGTCGTCCCAGATGACGAGGAGGGGCACGGCGGTGAAGGGAGAGGAGTAAGAGCCGGAGATGGTCCCGATGAGGAGGGCGAGAGCAAAATACCGGGTAGTGTCACCACCCAAAAGGACGAGAGCCAGAAGCATAAAAATAATGGTGAGGGAGTTATTCAGAGACCGAACCATGGTTTCGGAGACGGCTTGGTTCGCCATTTCATACATTGAGAGATTCGAGGTATGCCGTTGGAGTTCACGGATGCGGTCGTAGACAACAATAGTGTCGTGGACGGAAAATGAAAGAACGGTCAGGGTGGCGGTGACAAAGAGAAGGTCTATCTCGATATTGAAGAAGTGACCAAGAAGAGAAAAGATTCCCAAAAGGACGAGAGAGTCGTGAAGCATGGCAAGAATGGCGCAAACGCCAAACTTCAATTGCCTAAAGGCGTGGCTGATATGGATCAGGAGTAGTAACGAGGCGAGGAGAACGGCCCAGATCGTCTTTCTGGTTGTTTCCTGCCCCATGGCGGGACCGATGGTTTCGAAGGAAACCAATTTCAGGTCCTTGTCTTTTTCTTGGAGCTTACCAACCATCTCGTCGGCCTGTAGTTGAGTCATATCCTTCTGGTGAATAATGGTCGAGTCGGAAAGGGTAAGAACAGAGCCGCCGGTAAAGTCGATACTAAGTTTCAAGCCGTAGAAAACAAGAGAAAACAGACCGGGGATAATAATCAGTAGCGAAAAAGCGATATAGAGATAGCGGTATTTCATCCAGTTGATAATCATAAGTGTTTTGGTTTATAGAAAACGCGCAGAAGGGTGCGGGTGACGACAATGCCGGTAAAAAGGGAGATTAGAATTCCAAGGATCAAGGTGAGGGCGAAACCTCTGACCGAGCCGGAGGTGTTCAAAAAAGACCATTCGAGGGGGTTAAACAAAATCAAACCGGTGATGATGGTGGCGAGATTGGCATCCTTGATCGAGTTCCAAGCCCGACCGAAGGCCAGCTCGAGGGCGATGGCGCTAGATCGGCCTGCCCGAATTTCCTCCCGGTATCTTTCGAAAATGAGAATGTTGCTGTCGACAGCCATACCAACAGAAAGAATAAAACCGGCGACTCCCGGAAGAGTCAGGGTAACGGGAATAAGGCGGTAGAGGGTGGCGGTGATTAGACCATAAATCAATAGTCCAATGACTGAGATAAAACCCATCCAGCCGTAATAGAGACACATAAAGGCGGCAACAATAGTAAGACCAATTCCTCCGGCAATCAGACTTTGATTGAGTGAAGCGTTGCCTAGGGTGGCAGAAATGTTTTTCTGGGATAGAATTTTGACGGGAACCGGAAGGGCGCCGGCGTTCAATTGAGTGGCAAGGAACTTGGCCTCATCGATAGTGAATTTTCCGGTGATAATGGCGTCGCCGCTGGTAATCTCGGACTGGACAGTCGGGGCGGACAAGATCGATTGATCGAGAAGAATGGCGACGGGTTTGCCTAGATATTCCTTCGTCAATTTGGCAAACTTCTCCTGACCGGACGGCTTGAACTTCAAGGAAACCGCCGGCTGACGATCGGAGGTCTCGAAAGTAACGGCGGCGGCGGCAAGATCATTGCCCGTCAAATCGGATGGAACGAAGTTTACTAATTGCGGTTCGGCAGAAGGAGAAGCGGGGTTGGTGGCAAAGACGGGAGTGGCGAAGGTGAGGCTGGCGGTTTGACCAATGAGGTCAAGGGCTTCTTGCGGCTTGTCGATGCCCGGAAGTTCAACAATGAGTCGATATTGAGTGGTCGTAACTGAGGTCTTGACTGAAGCCTCGGAGACACCATAAAGGTCGACGCGGCGGCTAATGACCGATCTGACCGAGTCCAAGGCAGTGAGCCGTTGACTTTCTTCGATCTTTTCCATATCCGCCAAGAGAGTAACCTGCATACCACCAGATAGGTCGAGGCCTTTCTTGAAACTCAGGTCGCGCGGGAAAGAGGGAACGGTGAAATGAAATTCTTTGTTGAGAATTTTCTGGCTGATATTGATGTCCTGAGGAAGATTCAGGTACAGGGAGAGGACACAGATGAATATGATGAGATAAAGTGTGCCTCGCGAGTGACGCATGAGTGAATTGTACTATGACTTTTGAGTAAATCTACCAAGTCATCCCGGACTTGATCCGGGATCTATTCAAATAGATTCCGGCTCGGGGGCCGGAATGACAATTTTCAGGTATTCTTCTGATCCGAATGGCGAATGGCAGGGGTTAGAGTTAGTTGCCTGGTGTAATCAAAGCTATAGGTAATACTAGTCTGGTCAAGGGAAAACTCGACCTTGACCGGGTCGCCGGCGCGGAGACCGAGGGCCTTGACCAACCTACTGGGGAGGGTAATGGCAAGTGAATTACCAGCCTTGATAATTTTTTGATCTTTCATGGATTAACCATATTCACTTCGTCGCCGATGAGCATGACGCGCGGTTGGATCAGGATGTTGGTGATGAAAGGATCTTTCCGAGAAAGCCGGTAAGCAAATTCATCTTCGGTCATGCATGAGTAATTAACTTCGGTCCCCATTTCCTGTTCGTACTCTTTGACGATTAGGGCGATCTGGGGCATGATCACCTTACCAACGATGACCATATCGACCTGATTACTGTCTTTTTTGGCCTGACGAATAAATTTGCTTGTGAGGAAGGCAAACTTGATAAAGCCAAGTTTGGAGCGGTTGTTGATAATTTGTTTTCCCAAAGAAGTGCTTTTGACCACAATGGCGAGAAGTTCGGGATAGAAAGGATAGGAATCGCGGAATTGATAATAGAGGCGATTGCCACGGGGTTCACTCCTGACCATACCTTTTTCGGCCATGTGAGCCAGCTCACGGCGAACGGCGTTGATCTCCTCCTTGCTACTTCGGGTGAGTTGCCTAACGTAGTACATCTCTTTCGGGGATTGTAGAAATATTTTTATCAGCTTGGCGCGGACGCGGCTGACCATAAAATCAGTAAGTTTGGCCATATCTTGAACAACTATTGTCTGCAGTATAGCACGAACATGCGAAAAATTTACAATTTACAATTTCCAAACAAATTACAATTACTCAATTTTCAAACGTGTGAACATCGAAAAAAACAAACTATTGATAACTTACAGAGATATTTCCTTTGGCGAGGTTCTCGATCCAAATCTTGCCCGGAACAAATTGGAATTGTTTGCCTTTGCTATCGGTGAAGATGGTGCGGTCAAGACGGGATTTCTTGCTCCAGGTAACCGAAAAGGCCTGGCCTTGGGAGAAAATTACGCCCGTACCGCTACCGATGGTGCCATAAAGCATATGCTTCTCGGCGTCGATGGGGCCGGTCTCGGTGGTATACATGACTACTACTGTGCCGGTGGAAATCTGTTTGCCAGTGTTGTTGTCGATATGGGGTTTGCCACCATTCTCGCGGAGGTAGGTCTTGGTGGCGGAATCATAATTCCAGTTGACGTGATAATCGGCAAAATCCTTCCAGAAATCAAAACTAACCTTGGTGGCAGGTTTGCCCGTACCACTATCGGGGGTAGCGCCGAACTTCCAAGGAACAAAGAACTTAGTCCAGGAATCTCCCTTTGGAGTTAGGTCGGTGAAGCCACGTTTTTGAGCAACGGCGTAGAGCTTCTCCGTGCCGCACTGCATGGTGTGTTCGGTAGGAACACTGGCCACTCCATTGGCCTTCTTGAGAATTGAATCGTCACGCCAACATTCTTTGACCGAGAGACCGAACTGGGAAAGATCATTGGCTCCGGCCCAGCCGTAGTCTTTGATTTGGCCCAGAGCATTGGCTTTGTTGGGGGTGTTTGCGCCACCAACGTGGACGTAAAGAGGAAACTTGCCGTACTCGCTGGCCCAGTCGAGGAAATAGGTACGAGCACTCCTGACCGGTCCGACCATTAGATCCTGAGCGGCAATATCACAGTAAAAAATACCCATAAAGCGGGTAATGGCGCCTTCGGCGACTGACTCATAGACAATATCGGCGGAGCTAAGACCTGATTGAGGACGGGAGGAATCATGATTTTCGATCATAATGGCCATGGGACGGCGTTTGTCATACCGATTTTTTTCGGTGGTAGTGTAGGAAAGTCCGTTAAGAGGACAGATTTGGTTCTTGGGTTCATCCGGGCTGATGTCGACAAGGGCTTTCCCGGCAGTCCGGACTTCGTTGACGCTGGGAGAGATTAGATTAGACTGAGAACTCTTTGGAGAGGCGGCATAACCGATACCAACACCAAGAAGATAGATGATGACTAGGGAAACAAGATAGGTGATTTTTTTGTTCATTTTAGACTTTCCTTGATGACTGCTTGTTCTTCCTTGCTTAATACTTGGTCGGGACAACGGCCGTCTTCGATCTGCTTGGCGTAGGTCCTAGTGTTTTCCCGACTATGCAATGAGCTTATCACAACACCGGTACCATTTTCATCTAGCAAACTAAGAATAAAACTTTGATTTCCTCCGGTATCGGTAAAGGGGTTGAAACGTTTGAAGCCAAGGCGCTGGAGATGGAGTTCTCCCTTTTTCTTTTCTGTTTCAAGTTCATTTTTGAGGCTTTCGATGGCTTCGTGGTTTTGGCCTGTTTTGGCGATGAAGCTATTGATGGCACTAATCAGATCTTTCTGGGCTAGCCCTTTTGTCAAGCGCTGGTAGTGGGTCATCAGTCGGACGAGGAGGATGGTGAGAAGGATCGACCAGAGCGAGAGGAACCCCAAGAGTAGGTAGATGGTATTTGAAGCTGACATATGTAGATTGTAACAAAGATGAAGTATATTATCTGTATGGCGAAAAAGAGGACTCGAGCACAAAAGGTAAAGGCGTCTGGCTTCAAGGTGAGATTTGGAGCGATGAAAGAGGCAAAAGTGAGGGAGAATACTCCGACGAAAAATGGAAATGAGTTCAGTTACTTCCGGTCTGACTTGACAAAGGTATTAGCACTGACTATGCTTGCTCTAGCTTCGGAGGTCGTGCTTTGGTTAATATTGAAGCACTGACTTGAGGCGCGGAAGGAGGTGAGTTCGTTATGACAATGTATTGCGTAAAATGCAGAGCTAAGAGAGACGTAGAGAAATTCGAAACCCTCACCATGAAGAATGGTAAGCCAGCCGCTCGGGCTGTCTGCCCAGTTTGTAGCACCAAGATGTTCAAAATTGGAGCTAAATAACTCTACCAAGAAACCCGATAAAAAGGTTCGCCTTGACTCGGGTTTTTTGTGGTTACTTGAGGGATTTTTTGAAACTTTTGTACCAGTCTTCGAGAACGGTCTTGACTAAGTCCTTGGATCCTAAGCCCAGAGACAGGCCAAGGGCGAGGGCGAGCATGGTGACAAAGCCGATGAAAACGGTGTCAATAAGATTCTTGGCAATCCCCAGCTGGGAGATAGAGGCCAGAACGGTGAAAACCACGACTAGGTAGCTGGTAAACTTCGCCATCAAACGGCTGAGTTTGATGTCGATTCCGCCAAGAGAACCCTTGACCAACTTCTCTAAGAAACCAGCCAGAACGACGCCAGCACCAAAAATGAGGACGGCGGCAAAAATATTGGGAAGGTAGGCCAGCAGTCCATTGAGAACTTGGGTCACAGTATTAAGTCCGAGGAGATTGATGCTGGCGACGAAGAAGATAAGAATGGTCAGATAGCGAACCAGCTCCCCGATGACCATTTCGACCTTCTGGGTGATTTCGGCGTTGTCGAGGAAGTGCTTCAGGCCTCCCTTGGAAAGAACCTCAGAAAGCTTTAGTAGGTTCAGAAGTTTGATGACGATGGCCTTGAGCCAGTTGGCCAGAACCAAGCCGACCATAAAAACAACCACGGCGGCCAAAAGGGTTGGAATAAAGGAAAGGATACTAATTAGAATCGTGTAGGCGGCGCCGGAAAGAGAGTTTTGGACATTCGTCAGAAAGTTATCGGTCATATAGATTAATCGTAGCACATCACGTCAAGAGTCGAAACTTGGTATAATATGGGGGTTAACAGAAGGCCCGGGAAGATGCCCCACGTCGCGTAAAGCTATGCGGGGAGGAAAGTCCGGACAACAAAAAGACAGGGTGACCCCTGAAAAGAGGTCGTCCGGTGGGCAACCATCGGACCGCGATAGGGCCACAGAGACGAATAAAGGTGAAACGTCCCCGCTTTTGCGGGGGACCTCAAGTAAGTAATTATTTGAGGGTGGTAACCCGCCCCGTTGCAACTTCCGAACTAGTCGATTTTAGGTGTCTTTTCCTAAGTTCCCGCAAGGGACGCGACTTAAAGTTTGAAGGCATTAGACAGATATCTTCTTAAACAGAATCCGGCTTATGAGGCCACGCTGTTAACACCGCTATAGCCTACAGTGAGGCGATTTCTTTTTCGGTGGGATGGTGAAGATGAGCGAAGAGAACTCGAAGGCTGAGCACGACAGGTAGGGCGAGGATGGCCAGAATCGGTCCTCCGAGCTTGAAGCCTATTGAGAGAACGATGATGGTCACGACCGGATGAAGGCCGATGGCTTTTTGCATGACCTTGGGAACAAAAACGTTGTTCTCCAATTGCTGAACTAATATCGCCAGACCAACCGTCATAAAACCAATGGTCGGGGAGATGGAAAAGCCGACGATAACGGCGGGGATGGCGGCGACGGTGGGACCGACGTTGGGAATTAACTCAAGTAAACCGGCGATAACGGCCAAGGGGACAGCCGAGGGTAAACCGATAAGAAGGAAGCCAATATAGTTTAGAGTTCCCACCAAAGTCATCAGAAACAGTTCCCCTCTGACCCAAGCCCCAAGTCGAAGCTCCAACTCGGAAACGGCGTGAGAATAAATATTTCCGTTAACCTCGCCGAATAGATTAACCAGAGCTTTCGGTAGGTGTGGTCGATCCTGAATCATATAGTAAGCAATTACGATAAGAGTAAAAAAGGCGATAACTCCGGAAAAAGTACCCAAGGCAATTTTGATGACGCCGCCGGCTGAGGAAAATTGAGGAGTGAGGATTGAAGTAAAATCGATATTGTAAGGGGCGAGTTTCTCAATCAGTGGGGGAAGCTGAGCCAGAAAGGCGGTGGTTTGATTAATCAAAGGGCTGATCAAGGAAACGGCTAAGGTGGCGATGCCGGAGAACAGAAGCAAGAGAATCAGGAAGGACGAAATTGAACGAGGAATTCGCTTTGTTTCCAGGAAACTAACCGACGGACCGACGGCGATAGAAACCAAGAAGGCGACGAATAAAAGACTGATTAGGCTAAGAATATGCCGAAAGAAAAGTATTGAGAGGACAACTGCGGCTCCGAGGAGGTAGCTCCTTAATGAGATGTTGATAGTGACTTTTCTGGTACTCATAGTTTATTTATACTCCCAATACCCCCTCTCCCTGATTACAGGGTTTCTCCCCCTAATTTAGGGGGAGATGACAAAGTATTAATTCTATCTTGATCATACCAGACTATTTCTGGTTGTTTTTTGAACCAGGTGATTTGGCGTTTGGCGTAATTCATTTCATCGGTGACCCAGAGTGAAACTAGCTCTTTGAAATCGATTTCCTGGTTAATAAATTTGATAATTGGCCTGACTCCAAGTGTAGTGTAGACAGGTAAGGTTTGATCGGGATAACTCGCAAGTAAATTTTCTACCTCAGCGACGGCGCCACGATCAAGGCGGGTGAGAACGCGAGATTGGATTCTCTCTCTCAGCCTTGCTAAGGGGATTCGGATGCCAAGCCAGGAGAAAGAAATGGGACGAATGGGACCCATCGGACTGATGGGACGAATGGAGGTGGAGGCGACTTCGATGGCGCGGATGAGGCGACGAGGATTATTGACGTCAGACTGATTCATCGAGATAAATCTTTTCGAATCCAGGTCTCGAAGTTTTTGTTGTAGTTTTTCGAGCGATAGCTCTTCCAGATGTCTTCGGAGCGCTTCATTCGGAGGAATCTTGGCCAACGTGTCCGGCTCGGTTAATGATTTTAGATAAAACCCCGTCCCTCCGACGATAAAGATCGCTCGACCCTGTCTTGATTCTTCGAAAATGATCTTTCTGGTGAGAGCTGAAAAGTCAGCGGCGTTGTAAACTTCATCTGGATCAAGTAGATCAAGGCCCCAGAGACGAAGGTTGTTTTTTTCGTAGAAGTTTTCTTTTTTGACAAAGCCTTTCGGAATATCTTTGCCGGTGATGATATCTAGACCCTGATAGATTTGGCGGGAGTCGGCGGAAATAATTGAGGCTGGCCGGCCCGCCTTCGTCGAGACTTCGGCGAGGCGAAGCGCAAGAGCCGTCTTCCCACTGGCCGTGGGGCCGCAGATAATTTGAATTTTGGAATTATGATTTGTCAAATTGGACACATTGGGCTAATTTGTTTAGCGAATAATGGGGCGATTGAGAAGATTTGGCTGGTTAATGATTTTGTCCAGTATCTGCCAACGAACTTTCTTTACTTTGGCGGGAATATCATCGGGATAAATGCGCCAAGCGGCCGTACCGGGTCTGGGGGAGTACTGGGCGGCGAAAGCGACCTGAAAACCAACCTGATTGACGAGGTCGACGGTGGCGGCGAAATCCGCTTCGGATTCCCCAGGAAAACCAACAATTAAATCGGTGCCGATTTGAACGTCCTTGACTTTGGCTCTAATTCGATTAATTAAAGAGAGATAATCTTCTCTGGTATAGCCTCGATTCATAAGCTGTAATATTCGGTTACTCCCCGATTGAACCGGAAGGTGGATAAAGCGGTCTAGTTTTGGGTTGGCGGCGATTTCGTCAATTAAAGAGTCCCAAAAATCCCAGGGGTTGCTGGTCATAAAGTTGATTTTCTGAATAGGACCAATCTGGCTGATCTGGCGAATAAGACTTACAAATGGCGGGGTGCTATCGGGAGGGAAATATTGAGACTGATTGGAGGGAATGTCGGTTAGCGTGAAGCTCTCCCGACTCATTAGAAGCTTGCGGTAGCCAATACCTGCCTTTTCCAAACCATAGGAGTTTACGTTTTGGCCGAGGAGAGTGATTTCGGTGTAGCCTTGGGCGGCCAAATCATTTACCTCGGATAGAATATCCTCCTGAGGACGACTCTTTTCCCGACCCCGGGCATAAGGAACGATACAGAAAGTACAGAACGAATTACAACCTGAGGAAATGGGAACCCAAGCGTGGTTTTTGTCATGTCTGATTGCGGGGGAGTTGAAACCGACCTCGCCGATGGGGAGAACTTCGTCGACCAGAGGAAAATTCTTTCTGAGCGTTGCCGCGCCGTGGTGAATCATGCAGCCGGTGAGAATGATTTTCGGAAGTGACCTCCGGGGTTCGATCCCGTAGGAGGTGAAATGCTTGTCGATGTTCCTAAGAAAGCCTTTGACGCGATCTTCAGCCCGTTCCCTGACCGAGCAGGTGTTGATGACGATTTCGTCAGCCTCCTTCCACGACAAGGTTTCTGTGTAGCCGCGAGCTTGGTAGTCACCGGCAATTCTTTCCGAGTCAGATTTGTTCGCCTGACAACCAAAGGTCTTGATGAAATACTTCGGCATTACCAGACCTTTTTCTTCAGAGGTTTGCCGACACGAAAATTGATCACCTTGTGACCTTTGATAGTCTGACGAGCTTTTTCGTTTCCGAAAGGAACGACCTGTTTGTCAGCAACTTTGGCGACGTAAAAAGTGCCGAAACCGGAGATAACGACTTTGTCACCCTTGTTGAGGGCGACAATGACTTCATTGAAAAATGTTTCGATAGCCTCCTTGGCCGCTTTTTTGGTCAGGTGGGCTTTCTTGGCAACAGTGTTTATGGCGTCTTGTTTTGTCATAATAGACTGATACTACCACCATTGTTCACACTTATGCAAGTACCCCTTTGTCATCCCGGACTTGATCCGGGATCTATTCAGATAGATTCCGGCTCGGTGGCCGGAATGACACTAACTATTTGACAAGGGGTCTTTTCTGATTGGCGCGTAAATTATCCATTAGTTCCTGAAGACTTTTTCCCGCCAGTGACTCTGGAGAAAAATCTTTAAGTTTTTCTAAAATACTACTTCCAGGTTTGGTTTTATCGAGTGAATGTATCAATAAAGTTCCTTTGGAATATGGCTCCAACATACATTGGGTTCGTGAATCGACTCTAGTTTTTCCCTCCTTCCCATCAAGATACCTTAACCTTCTCATGAACTCTATTTTTACCTTCTCCCAGTCACGCATATTATCTCCAGAAGATTTTTCGATTTGATGATTGATAAATTTTAGTTGCCCGTAAGTGGCAAATCCCTCAATAAGAATAAACCAAACTGGTGACTTTTGGACAACACTCTCTTCAACTCCAGTTTGATATTGAAAGTCAGAAAAACTTCTTCTGACTGCAATATCAACTTCAACGTCCTTTTTGGGGTTTTCTAACTTCACGCCGTGAACATAGAGCTTCTCTCCACCCCCTAATTCCTCGGCATGCCGGGCGTGGACTAATTCATGAGCACAAGTACTTTGATCGGTTTTTGAGATATTTTTATAGTCAAAATAAGGATCACTGTACACATCTATACTTGTTCTAAAATAAATTAGGTGTCGACTACTGATTTCTCCTAAGAATATACCTCTTCCCTTAAGGCTAGGATTAAAGACACTGAGACATTTTAATTGTGGAGCGTAATCTGGCAAATCAGATTTCAACCTATCCTGAATGGAATTTGTCATATGTTGAACATATAAATCACCACAAACTGATACCCGTATCAATTCAATAAATTTCCGGAGTGAAATTTCGCCGACAGGATTATTATTTTGATCGTAGTTATAGTGGCAAATTAAATCATTGATAACATCGCCGATTCTAAAGGCTTCTCTTAGATGACGCCAATCAACTTTCTTGGCTAAATCAGCTTCGGAAAGGCCAACTTGTTTTAACCATATAAGAATACTTTCTGGGTTAGATGCTTTAATACTGGCTGGGCGCTCTGACTTCTCAATTACGGTGTCACTTTCAGAAGTTGGCAATACTGGCATGGAAATTATCAATTCTGGTTGAGCTCTAAAATGTTTTATTGTTTCGCGAAGTAAGACAACTTTTTCTTTTTCAGAGTCTTCGAGATAAAATGATGGAGGCGTGTCTAGAATCTGAAAATTGGCGTCTATGACCACCCTGGAAAGGATAAGTTCGGATTCGCGATCGCTTGAAGCTTCTTGAGGTTTTTCCCCCACGGAAGGCACATTGTCTGGTAAACCGTCTCTTTCCGGCATAACGAACTCATATTACAGCAAATATATTAGATTTGCGATTGGATTGGGAATTACTTAGCTACATCGATGGCGCGGGTTTCGCGGATGACCATGACCTTGACGGTGCCCGGGTAGGTCAGGCTACTCTGAATTTCGTCTTTGATGGTACTGGCCAGAATCGGTAGTTGTTCGTCGGAAACCTTTTCCGGAGTGACGACGACGCGAAGCTCCCGACCGGCCTGAATGGCGAAGGACTCGGCGACTCCCTCCTGGCTGTTGGCAATCTCTTCGAGGCGGGTGAGACGTTTGATGTAGTCATCGACGTTTTCGTGACGGGCACCAGGCCGGCTGCCGGAAATGGCGTCGGCGATATAGACGAGAACAGACTCTTTGCTGGAAAATTCTTTATCCTCGTGGTGTTCACCGACGGCGTTAATGACAGCGACGGGAAGACTGAATTTCTTCAAGAACTCAACCCCGAGTTCGACGTGGCTGCCCTCGGCATCGTCGATGACCTTGCCGATGTCGTGGAGTAGACAGCCAAGCCTAACAGTGTCGACGTTGGCCTTGACCTCTTGGGCGAGACGAATACCGATTCGGGTCTCTTCCAGAGTGTGGGCGATCATGTTCTGGCCATAGGAAGATCTGAATTTGAACTTGCCCAACATGGCAATTAGCTCGCGGGGAAGATTGTAAACACCGACGGCGTGACAAAGCTTCTCTCCCTCGACAAACATAATTCGCTCGACGTCGACCCTAGCCCGTTCGAGGTATTCCTCGATCCTGGCCGGTTGGATGCGGCCGTCCTTGATGAGATGGGTGAGGGCGACGCGGGCAATTTCTCGGCGGACCGAATTGAAGCTGGAGAGTCTGATTTCACCTGGGGTTTCGTCCATGCTGATGTCAACTCCGGAAACTTTTTCAAAGACGCGGATATTGCGGCCGTCCTTGCCGATGATCCTACCCTTGGTTTCTTCGTCGGGAATGGCGACAGTGCTAACGGTGAATTCGGCGACGTAGTCGGTGGCGCCGGCGCGCATGGCGTCGACGAGGATTTCTCGGGCGATCTCATCTCCTTCGGCTTTGGCTTTTTCTTCGGCTTCTTTGATGGCACGGGCAATCTGACCTTCTGATTTCTTTTGGACTTCTTTGATGAGGATGCCGCGAGCTTCGTCGGTGGTGAGAGCGGCGATTTTTTCGAGCTTCTTGACGAGATCATCCTGTTTGGTCGAAAGATCGGCTTTGGCTTTTTCGAGCTTCTTATTTTCCTCCTCCAGACCAATCTTGGCTCGGCTTAACTGTTCGTCCTGACGAATGAGATCCTGTTGTTTTTGAGTGAGCGACCTGGCTTGGGCTTCGATCTCGTCCAGTCTGGTTTTGGCGTCCTTGATGGCCTGATCCTTGAGGCGGATAGCCTCGTCTTTGGCGGTAAGAATTATCTCGCGAGCTTGGGCCTGAAACTGAGAGAAATCTTGGGTAGGAGCAGTAGGTATCGCTTGGGGTTTAACTTTTGGGGCTAGGTTCGGCTTCGCGGTAGTAACGGTTGACTTACCCGAGAATAACGAGGGTTTGAAAATTGAGAATAATGACATTGCGGTTAATAGCAAATATTAATGTGACCAGAAATGACAAAGCTTCCGTATAAAATGGACTTAGGAAAGATTCTTTGAACCTGACAAGAAACTAAAAATCATATTCTGGTTGGCTGTATTTTACTCCCCATGAGAGCGCCGGTCAAATGCCTCTGTGATAAGCTGCCCGCTAAAACCGCGGGCGGAAAGGGCACGGAAGAGCCTGGCCTTTGTCTTCAAGTCCGGATTAATTCCGTGACACTTCTTGGCAAGAAATTTGCCGATGACCTCCACCTGGATTTCTCGGCCGGCGTGAGTTTTCAGGGCCTCGTCAATTTCACTTTTGTTTAGGCCAAAATGGAGCAGGCGGGGCCTGATCCAGTAAGTGCCTTTGGTTTTGCCAATTAGATGGGAGCGGATATAGCTCTCCAGAAGTTTTTGATCATCCAGGAAACCCGATTTTTCCAAGGATTCGACGATTTGATTAATTAAAGTAAAGGAATCTTTTAAATTTTGTTCTTCGGCCTTCCGACCGAGACGGGTGTAAACCTCGGCCTTGAAGCGGGGACGAAACGACAGGTATTGGATGGCGGTGCTTTCAAGAATCGCTTTTGGTTCCGGCATGAACGGGTCCCTTCTCAATAACAGCCTTTTTTATTTCATCAAACAGATCTTGTTTTTCGCCGAGAAGTTTTCTGGCCGCTTCACGACCTTGGGCCAGAAGCTTGCCGTTGTATTTCAAGAAGGCACCGGCTTTGTCGATGACGCCGTTGTTAATGGCAACGTCGAGAAGGTCACCGGTGACGGAGATACCGCCATCGTTAAGAATATCGAATTCAGTAATCTTGAAGGGAGGAGCGACTTTGTTTTTGACAATCTTGGCACGGTGGCGACTACCAATAATTTCCTCACCCTCCTGAATGTTGCCGATCTTTCTCATGTCGATACGGACCGAGGCGTAGAACTTCAAGGCACGACCGCCGGTAGTGACCTCGGGATTACCAAACATGACGCCGATCTTTTCGCGGAGTTGGTTGGTGAAAATAACGACACACTTACTTTTGCTGATAGCACCGGTCATTTTCCGCAATGCCTGACTCATCAGTCTGGCCTGCAGACCCATGACGGAGTCACCCATCTCGCCTTCGATCTCGGACTTCGGGACCAGCGCGGCGACAGAATCAATGACGATGACATCGACACCGCCAGAACGGATGAGGGTCTCGGCAATTTCGAGGGCCTGCTCGCCGTTGTCCGGCTGAGACAGGAGCAGGTCTTCGAGCTTCACTCCGATACCGTGAGCCCGCTTTGGATCAAGAGCGTGCTCGGCGTCGATGAAGGCGGCGGTGCCACCGGCCTTTTGGGCTTCGGCTATAACATGAAGAGAGAGGGTGGTTTTCCCGGAAGCCTCCGGTCCGTAGATCTCGGTGACACGACCGCGGGGTAGACCACCGACACCGAGGGCCATATCCAAACTGATCGAGCCGGTGGAGATAACCGAGACTGTTTGGTTGATGTGTTCGTCACCCATCTTCATAATGGCACCGGCACCAAACTGTTTCTCGATCTGGGCCATGGCGATCTTGATGGCCATTAGGCGCTGGTCGCGATCGGCGTGCTTGGCAACGGTTTTCTCGACTTTGGCTTTTTTGGGCATAGTACCAGATTACCCTCTTCGGGTTATCTTTGCAAGACCCCTAATTTCTCCCCCAAACGATTGCTGGGGAACAGATCGCCAAGATAAATACTGATTAAACTTAATTTATATTCATCGATCTTCTCTAGTTTTATTTTCATCAGTCGATCATAACTCTTTAACTGACCGGTTAGGCCGAATAATTCAATCCAATACTTTCCAACCTTAAAATCTGCAGACATGCCGTTGTTCCAAGGATATTTAACCTTTACTTCGTGATAAATTTTTCGAGCAAAAAGCCAGTCATCGATGATTTTCTCGGAGAGGGAATCGCAATGATGACCATCATTGGCGATAAAGTGTTTTGAAAAACGAACTGGATTTGGTTCGAAACCTGCCGCATCTATCGCACCATTCCAGGTTCCAAATGCGCATCTTGCCCGGCTATAGAGCGCTGGCAGTTCGTGTTTTATGGGTATCCGACCATGCTTTTTAACAAAATCGCCAATTTTCTTTATCACGTATTTTTGATCTTTAATTTTGCAGGCCTCGTACCGGCATGTTGGAGAGCAAAATTGTTTATTATCTATTCCAATCTGTTTATCACAGTTGGGGTTGGCACAGATTGGTTTGGCATTTTTCCGATTTCTCCTGGCAATCACCAATCTCGTCAGTCGGTGTTGATTGGTATATTTTGCTGAACAAGTATGGGAGCAAAAGTTGTTTCCTGATGGCTCCATACGAGATCTTTGTCTGGCGATCTTAAAACCACACGTTTTGCAGGCACCATTAACCGTTCTTTGTTTCGACGACCTTTGACATTTAACAGAACAGAACTGATGCCAACCCATCTTGATGGCTTCGTTATAATTTCCTCTGGATCGTGCAAATCCCTTTCCGCAAAATTTACAGATCACATTTACCGTGTCCATATATTCATTTACCCAAAATATACCCGAAAAAGCAAGTGTTGTCTTGTGGTAAAATAACCGGGAAGCGGGGCGTAGTATAGTAGCAGTATCTGCGCATGGGGTGCGCAGGGTTCCGGAGCGTAACCGGACGCCCCGACCAAAGAGCAGTAGCGTATCAAAATCGGTTGATGAAGACTAAAAAAGGCTTGGTAGATCAATAC
>CAZDXN010000017.1:0-18731 GCA_964509695.1 uncultured Pseudomonadales bacterium
TATCAATTGGGGTCAGATCAAATTTGTAATCGGCGCCGTGGTATACGGTTCCGCCCGGAGTTTTGATATAGAGATGCTTACAGTTGGGGACCGAGTGGGTGATGTGGAGGAACTCGATGTCAAAAGGACCAAGCTTGAGGTGATTCTCAACGGCGACCATTTTGTTCGTCAGACCATATTCGCGAACTTTGGTTTCCGCCAAAGCGATCGAGAGAGTCGAGCCGTAAACGGGAACCCCCGAAAGTCGGGGTAGGATGTAGGGAAGACCGCCAAAGTGATCCTGATGACCGTGGGTGAGGATGATACCGTGCAGTTTTTTGCCGGGTTTCTCCAGATAACTGATATCGGGAATGACGACGTCGACGCCGAGAGCTTGGTTGTTCGGAAATCCGATACCGCAGTCGACAACGATTTGGTCATTGCCGTATTCGTAGACGAACATGTTTTTTTGGACGTCCCCGATGCCCCCGAGGGGGATAAATTTAAGTGTGTTCATAATTTTTACCTCACCCTTAATCCCTCTCCTTGTTAAGGCGAGGGATAAAAGCAAGGATCCTTTCTTTAATTTTACTTATTTCGTTAATAATTTCTACATTGGTAAATCTTAGGAAAGTAATACCCAAAGATTCTATTTGTTCTTGTCTAATTTTATCCATTTTTTGGACTCTTTTTTGTTTGTGAACGCTATCGTCAATTTCCACCGCCAGTTTTAATCTTGAGCAGTAAAAATCAACTACATAATTGTTAATACTAAATTGGCGGCGGAATTTTAGACCGTTAAGTTTTTTATTTCTGATCTGCGACCAGAGAACGGTTTCCGCGGTGGTTGCGTTATCTCTTAACAGACGTCTTTTGTCTGTTTCCTTGGTTTTGTTAAATATTCTAGTCATCTTCCCCTCACCTTACCAAGGGGAGGGGTTGGGGGAGAGGTTTTACCACTTGGGTAAAAATTGTTTAATATTGTCCGGGGTCAGGTGGACGGAACTCGCTTGACCTTCGACGACAAGACGGGCGACCTTGCTAGTAATACCGCTGATGGTGCGATTCAGGGTGCGAATACCGGCGTCGTAGCCAAAAGGCCGGACGATCGTGGGCCAAAGATTGGGATCAATGGTCAGGGTCCCGGGATCCAGACCAGCATCGCTGACCGCTTTGGGGAGGAGATAATCCTCGGCGATCTTGATCTTCTCGGTGTCGGTATAACTGGGCATCATTATCGGCTCGAGACGATCCATGACGGCGGTGGCAACATTGCCAGTGTTGTTTCCGGTAGCGACGAATAGAACCTCAGATAAATCGACGGGGTAGTCGATGAAGTGGTCGACGTAACGATCGTTTTGATTCGGATCGAGGAGTTCGACCAAGACGCCCATGATATCAGCACGAGCTTCTTCGGTGACGCGGTCGATTTCGTCCAGAAGTATGATCGGATTTTTTACCTGAACTTGCCGTAAAGCTTTGATGACCTGACCGGGTTCGGATTCAAGGTGCAAACGGCTTTGGCCGCGCAAGTCACGGGCGCTGCCCATACCGCCGAAGGGAATGCGGGCGATGGGACGACCCAAGGCTTCGGACAGGGCGTAGGCGAAAGAAGTCTTGCCTGTACCAACGAGTCCGACCAAAAAGATAATTGGGGCACGGGCGACGCCAAGTCCTTTGCCCAGTCGGAGCTTTAGGACGGACATGTATTCAAGAATTCTTTCTTTGACCCCCTCCATTCCATAATGGTTTTTGTCCAGAGTGGCTTTGATTAGGGCGAGATCTATCGGGCGTTCGACGCGCTTGTCCCAAGGAAGTGAGGTGATCCAGTCAATGTAATGACTGGTCTTTTCAAACTCTTCAGAATAAAAACCCTGATAAAACATCCGGGCGAGCCGATCGACCATCCCGCGAGCTTTGTCAGAAAGCTCCGGGGGGAGGGCGACGCTACCAAGCCTTTGATAGAGAACCTCGAGGTCCTTCTTGACTAAATCATCCTTACCAGCATCCATAAATTAAGTATAACAATAGACGATGATTAGCGGGCGTCACGGAATCGCTTGAATGAAGGATCTTGACCGGGGCGTCCTCCGCCCATGGGGCGGCGGGGGCCACGATCACCTCTGTCTTCGCGGGGACGACCGACCGGGCTTTCACCCTCAAGAAGCATGGTCAGATTGATTCTTCCCTGTGGATCGACTTCGTAACACTTGACCTGAACCGAATCGCCAACGTGAACCAGATCATTGGCGTCAGCGACGTATTGGGTGCTCATTCGCGAGACGTGAACGAGTCCGTCTTTGCCGGGGAGAATCTCAACAAAAGCGCCATAAGGCTCGACCCGAGTGACCGTGCCGGTGTAGATCTTGCCGATTTCGGCGGTGGCCATCATGCCGGTAATGTAGGCTTGGGCCTGTTTGACTTTGGCCTCGTCCATACCGGTAATAGTGACAGCGCCGTCTTCTTCGACATTGATTTCGACGTCATGATCAGTTTGGATTTGGCGGATCATTTTGCCACCCGGTCCGATCAGTTCGCCAATCTTATCTTGCGGAATCTTGACCGAGGCGACCTTGGGCGCAAATTCGCTAACTGACTCGCGGGGTTTATCGATGACCGCGGTCATTTCGTCGAGAATGAAGAGACGACCGGTATTGGCCTGAGCCAGGGCTTCGCCCAAAATTTCGGCGGTGACGCCGGGAACTTTGACGTCCATTTGAATCGCAGTGACGCCATCACGGGTGCCGGCGACTTTGAAGTCCATATCACCGAGGTGATCTTCGATACCAGCGATGTCGCTAAGGGTAACGTAGTTCATCTTTTCATCTGTAATCAGACCCATGGCGATACCGGCAACCGGCTTCTTGATGGGGACGCCGGCGTCCATAAGGGCGAGGGTTGAACCACAGACTGAGGCCTGAGAAGTGCTGCCATTGCCGGACATAATTTCGGTGACGACACGAATCGTATAAGGAAATTCAGTTTGGCTCGGGATCATGGGCATGAGGGCCCGTTCGGCGAGAGCACCGTGACCGGTTTCGCGGCGATTAGGGGCACCAATGCGTCCCGGTTCACCGGTGGCAAAACCGGGCATATTATAGTGGTGCATATAGCGTCTGGTTTCCTCACCCTTCATACCTTCAATTAGTTGTTCACTGGCGGGAGAGCCAAGGGTGACAATTGAGAGAGCGTGAGTCAAGCCGCGCTGAAAAAATCCAGTACCGTGAACACGAGGAATGAGACCAACCTGAACTTTGATTTCTCTGATTTCGTCGGTCTTTCGGCCGTCAAAGCGAATCTTTTTATCAAGGACTTGTTTGCGGACGTGATCCTTGACGGCTTTGTCAATGATGCGAATCAATTCGATACGATTGATATCGGGGTTACTGGCCATAAGTCCGTCAGCGATGGGGTTTAGCTTGAGTCCTTCGCCACCAACGGTTTTGCTCTCTTCGAGAAGAGCGGCGACGTTGACATTTTTCTCAACTAACTTGACCCATTCCGGATTAAAGACTTCCGGGGGGACAACTTTTTTGGTTTTGCCGTCTTTCGAAAACTCTTTGATGGCGGTGATGATGGTTTCGATATTCTTTTGACCGAATTTGAGACCCTCAAGAACTTCGGCTTCGGAGACTTCGTTGGCACCGGCTTCGACCATGGCAATTGAACCCGTGCCACCAGAGACAACCAAGTCGAGGCGACTAGTGGTCTTTTGACTAACAGTCGGATTGACGAGATATTTACCATCTGAAGAAAGCCCGACGCGGACGGCACCGATGGGACCCATCCAAGGAATTTCAGAAAGGGATAAGGCAGCGGAGGTACCGATAATACCTAAGATTTCCGGTTCATTTTCGCCATCATAAGAAAGTGGCGAGATGACGACCTGAACCTCTTCGTAGAAGTTACTGGGAAATAAGGGTCGGATGGAACGGTCTGTCAAACGAGAGGTAAGAATTTCATTATCCGAGGGTCTACTCTCACGTTTGACGTAGCGGCTCCCGGCGATGACTCCGCCGGCATAAAACTTCTCGCGGTACTCGACCTGAAGAGGGAAGTAGTCCAGACCTTCTTTGATTCCGCCGCAAACGACGGTGGCCAAGACCATGGTATCGCCACAACGAACGGTGACAGCGCCGGAGGCTTGGGCTCCAAAAAGACCGGTTTCGATAATAATTTTTTTACCATCTAAATCGATGGTGGTGGATTTGTTTTTCACAATATCCTTTCTATCGGGAAAAGAGAATCAGTGCCTTGTCATTTCGACCGCATTCGACAAACGAGTGCGCTCGAGATGACAGGGTGACACAAAAATCTAATCCTCGAATTAACTTTTTAACTTTTTACTGATGTGCCGATACCCAATGTTTTGGCCAGACCGGTGAAATCTTTGGGATTGGTCTTACCTAAGTAATTGAGAAGGCGGCGGCGTTTGCTGATGATCTTTAGGAGACCACGACGAGAGTGATTATCTTTCTTGTGTTCCTTTAGGTGCTTGGCCAGATCTTCGATCTGAGCACTAAGAAGAGCGATTTGAACCTTTGGGGAACCAGTGTCCTTGGGGGTAGCGGCAAATTTGCCTATGATTTCTTGTTTCTTGTCGTTAGTCAACGCCATAGCGGGGATTATTGTATCACGGATTGGCCGGATTTGAAGATTTTGGGCTTTTTCCAGTCGGAGGGAATGCGAGAAACGGGGACGAACGATTGACTCGGATCGAAAGACTGATTCTGGCCGAAGGCCGGAGGAGGAAGTTCGTCATCAAAGGTGGGGGGCATCATCGGAGGAAAGGCGCCGAAGCGACTGGTATTGGAGAGGAGGGATCTACCCAGATGGCCGCCGTGGCGCATCAGGAAAGCGATGGTTTCAAAAGTATCAGCGGTGACTTTGGGTGAGGAAAACTGGTTGGTGCTGGTGCCAAGCACCGAGAGCAGATTGCTGGCGGCGTCAGCGGTGGGTTCAATCTCCCAGTTCTTGAGTAGGAAACCAACCACTTCAGAGAGACAAGTAGCAGCACCAGTGTGGAGAGCAATTGCCGCATTGGCACTCGGTTTGGTAGTTAAGTTTAGAGAAACAATTTTGGCTTTATCGAGGAAAGCTTTTTCGTCGGCGTAGAGCTTACCCAACTCTTCCAGAGAAGTGACGCCAAGAACAAAGACGAGGTCGGCGGAGGCGCCGGAGTAGCTGTAGTTAATAGTGCTGGTGTCGGGGGCGGGGGAGCCCGGCTGGGGCTGGATCAGGAGCATGAATTTACCGTTTTCGTCGACGTCGTAATCGACCTTTTTGAGATTTTCCTCCTTGAAATCGAAGGAAATGACGAGATTCTGGTTTCCAATACTATTCTTGATTTGATCGACGCCAAAAAGTTCGGCGTTTTCGACACGGATCTGGCTGGAACAACCGATTTGAACTTGTTTGCCACTTCCCGCCAGAGAGAGATATAAACCAAGACCGGCCGAAACAATCTGAGTGTCGGGATCAGGCGGAAGCAAAATCGCGATCGATTTGGCGGAAACTACTTCATCTTTGGCCTCTTTGATTAGGTTTTGGTCAAACATACTGTCCTATAACTATACTATATGCGTGATTATAGTATCTCCTGGCTTATAGTCAAGGACCGGTTCGAGAATAAGGCCGCATTCCTGATCTTTTTTGGCTTCTTTGACGGTGTCTTTGCCGATACGTAAGGAGATCACTTTACTCTTGTCACCGACCAGATCGCCGGTTCTAATCTTTCCTGAGGAAACGACACAGCCGTAAACGGTTTGGCTATTAAAAGGGAAGGTCTTGACGACTTTGGCTTCGCCGATTATTCGCAAGGCGGCGGCTATTCCAGCCCGTTCGGAGAGCTCCTTGACGAAGTCGAAAAGCTCGTAAATAATGCCAAAAGCAACCACTTCGACCTTCTCAATTTCGGCGAGTTTGGCCACAGTACCGGCCGCCTTGACGTTGAAGCAAACGATGGTAGCGTGATTATTGCCGCCCATGAGGACATCTGACTCGGTGACTCCCCCAACCGACGAGGAAATTATATTGATTGAATCGGGAAGGGAGCCAAGAATGGCTTCGAGGGAGCCGGCGACGTCGGCCTTGATAATGACGTTTGGTCTCACAGTAGTTTCGGGTGTAGCTACGCTGACTGATTTGCCTAGAATAGCTCCTTTGGGGACATCCACTGTCTCCTTGGTGGTGATGATATCGCCGACTTGAGGAACTTCTTCGAAACCAAGAATGGCGACCGGTGTTGCCGGGGTGGCAAGAGTGGTTGCTTCGCCCGAAGCTAGATTCATCGAACGAATCTTGCCGAGTTTTTTGGTACCCAAAAAGAGATCATCTTTTGAGGATAGTTGGCCGGTTTTGACAAGAAGAGTGGCGAGGGGACCTTTGTGAGGATGGAGCTGGCTTTCGATGACGACGGCGCTGGTGGGTTCGTTACTAGTGTCTTTTAACTCTTCCAGCTCGGCCAGAAGAAGGACCGTCTCCAGAAGTTTGTCAATACCGGCGCCGGTTTTGGCGGAAATTTCGACGACGGGAAGATTGCCTCCATAACCTTCGACATATTCACCGGCTTCGGCTAGGTCAGATTTTACTTTCAAAATATCGGCTTGGGGGAGGTCGACTTTGTTGATAGCGACGACGTAGGGAATACCGGCGGCCTTGATATGCTCGATTGATTCTTTGGTCTGAGGCATAACGCCGTCGTCAGCGGCAACGATCAGAATGGCAACGTCAGCGACGCTACCGCCGCGGGCGCGCATGGCCGAAAAAGCGGCATGACCGGGAGTATCGATGAAAGTTATCTTTTGGCCATTGTGATCAATCTGATAGGCACCAATGGCCTGAGTGATACCACCGAGTTCACGGGCGGCGACGTTGGCTTTTCGAATTCGATCGAGAAGAGAAGTCTTACCATGGTCGACGTGACCCAAGACGGTGATAACTGGAGGCCTGCCTAAATTCATAATTGCAGTGGCACAGTGGCACAGTTTTAATTGTTAATGGGAGTGGGTTGAATGGCGGTGAGTTTGGCTTTGATGGTTTCAAGTGAAGTAGCATCAATGCCTTCGAGCTTTTCAACTTTATCCAGATTGTGAACGAGGTCCTCAATACGAGTCAGGCTATTTTCAACAAGGATGTCTCTGACTTTTTGGATGAGGCCTAGAGTGTCGATTTCATATTCTTCGTTACCAGTGACGACGATTCCGGGGTCGGATTTGTCAGAAATGACTTTGACTCTGGCGCCAACGAGTTTGGCGGCGAGCTTGACGTTTGTGCCTCCTCGGCCGATGGCGAGGGAGAGCTGATCGTCGGGAACGGTGACGGTGACTTCGGTTTTGTCGGCATTAAATTCCAGTTTGGTGGCTTCGGCAGGAGCGAGAGCGCCTTTCAAGAATTTTTCTTTGTCGTCGGTGAATTGAATAATATCGATTTTCTCGCCGTTTAGCTCATTGATGACGGCTTGGACACGGACGCCTTTTTGGCCAACGCAGGAACCAACCGGATCAACGCCCTCCTGATTGCTGATGACGGCAATTTTGGTACGATTGCCGGCTTCGCGGGCGATGGCTTTGACGACGACGCTACCGGCACCGACTTCCGGAACTTCGCGGGCGAAAAGAGCGGAAACAAGACGGGGATCGGAGCGGCTGACAATGATCTGTTGACCTTTGAAAGAATCGCGGATGTCAGAAAGCAGGACACTGATTCTAGAATTGAGGCGGTAGTATTCGTTTCTGACCTGTTCTTCTGGGGGCATGACGCCTTGACCTCGGCCAATATCGACGATGACATTTTTGCCGTCCATTCTTTGGACCATGCCGGCGACAACTTCGCCGATGCGACCCTGATACTCGGCAATAATGCTGGTCTTTTCAGCTTCGCGGACTTGTTGGAGGATGACTTGTTTGGCGGTTTGGGCGGCGATGCGACCAAAACCCGGGGGGGTAACGTCGATGAGGTCTTTCGATTTGGCGTCGGCCTTGCCGGCTTTGAGTTTGAACTCGCCGGTTTCGGGGTCGAGGTCAACGGTGATCATTTCTTCCCTTTCCTCGATTTTTTTGGCTTCGGCTTCGAAGTCCTTGTTGAAGGAAGCGACAAGGGCGGATTTGACGGCATCAAGGATGATCTCGACGGGAATATTTCGCTCACTCGCTATTTGATTTAGGGCGGCGGCGAATTCGGTTCGAGAGATTAAGGCTTGGTTAGACATAAAAATTTAAGGATTAAGTATTAAGTAATAAGGCCTAAGTGAACTGATGATAAACAAAAGGGCGGTATCACGACCGCCCTAGTTCACTTAACCTAAGATGTAATTGTAGCACGTTTGGCTTCTATTTTCAGTTTCAGCTTCTGAAGATATTCTTTTAGTTCAAAAACATTGCCTTCTCTTTCAGACACCTCATAACGATGACTCTCCATGTAAATTGAGTAACTTTCAGTGAGGTGGATGTTTTGAAAAACCAAAACAAAAATACCTTTGAGTTCTTGAAGGGACTCCGGGGAAAGTTGGTCGACAAAACCGTAGGGATCGTAGTCGGCGACTGAGTGGCCAACGGCGGTAATTAAGTGGTAGCTGAGATTATAGAAGGCATCGGAGACATCCTTATCTTCCGATTCTAAAAATTCAGCGACTTTCCTTAATTCATCGATCCAAAGATGTAATTTTTCGCGTGAGTATTCGCGACCAGCTACTTCACCGTAAACCTCAACCCTACCTTCATCTTTCGTGTTTGTCATTTTGTATTCGATATCCCAATAGGCGCCAAACTGGCCGAATCGTTGACTGAATGGCCCTAGAGCTTCCTCAAGAGAGTCGTCCCATTTAGGGGAGATAACACCCTGAAAAAGAATGTCTCTTCGTTTGCAAAGTTCGATAAAATGAGTACCACCTCGACCAACGTGGTCAAGCCCACCCCAGAACTGGAAGGGCAGTGTTGGTCTGACTATCTGTCTTTCAACTACTCCTGCGGCATTACTAAAGTGTTTTAGATTTAGACGGTTTTGGTGGGCGACATAACTAAAAAGGGTGTCATTGACGATTAAAAGATAGCCTTGGTTGTTTTGATTAAAACGGTATAGTTCATTGAGATCTTCGGGTGTGAAACCACTTAGATTTATGTAAACGATGCCTCGTCCACTTGTTTCTCCGGTATTTACAACATCATTTTTACTCTCACATATTATTCTCCCTGTAACCGGTCCTAGTTCGGTAGTCCTCTCGTCGAAAGGTTTTTCCAGATTTGACTGTAAAATTTTAGGGTGATCGTGCGATTCGGCCACAGCAAATTCCCAATAGTAGGCAGTCCCGTTCTTTTCAAGATTCTTCCAGTCTTCGATTAATCTCATTAACTTCTCAACTTGGCTGACCATTCTGACTTTCCATTCGTATTCAAGCGGGTTTAGAACTGTCTTTCTCTCGGTTAAGCTGATCGTTTCTGCCTCAAGCATACTGAATAGCGCTTTTTCAATAACTTCTTGTCTCAAATTATTTCTTTTTATGACGATGGCATCCTTCATTTCGACCGCTTTGGTACCTAGACCAAGAACCAACCTTAGAGTTAACTCCCCATTGATTGCGGTAGCCACACCAGAAATGGCTGGCATAAAGAATTCACCGTACTGGTCGCCGATTACTTCTTGAACAAGCAAACCGACGCCGCCTCTATTTGGGTTCAAGAATTTGTCACCAAGATAATCTCGAGAGTCGTAACTGAAATAATCGGCGTAGATTTGTAATTCTAATTTTGCCAAAGTATTCAGGTCGGCTTCCGAGTCACCAGTTGTAACCATGAAAAAGCTGGAATAAATTCCAACTCCTCCGTTTTCACCGACGACAGATGATCTGATGGCGACGCAGGTTCCCGGTGGAAAACTGGAAATGATCTCGCGATTTGTTCTTTCCAGTTTGACTGGTAATTTTCCAGTTTGATTAATATCCTCTGGAAAAGAATTACTATCGAATCCGTTCTCCAGAATGAGCTCTCGAAAAAAAGAGGCGCCGATGGCTTTTCCGGGAACCACTTCGACATTAACCGCATTTTCCTTTTTGAAAGTAAGCAGGTCGTCAACTTTCCCGCCATAATCGGAGCCATATAAACCCCATTCTGCACTTGGAGACTTCTCTTTTTCCTTCATGGTGA
Source organism: uncultured Pseudomonadales bacterium (assembly GCA_964509695.1). GTDB lineage: Bacteria > Patescibacteriota > Microgenomatia > UBA1400 > MFAQ01 > 2-01-FULL-50-23. The sequence goes on from CAZDXN010000017.1 coordinate 10,119, forward strand.
AGGATTATAGTGGCAGATCAGACCGAAGGCAAAAAACTTTTTCTTTCTATGGCCTGCAAGGCCTGGCCTTGCAGGGAATACTTCGATTGTTCGAACCGTTGAACTTTAAATATGGTTTTTAGAGGCGAGGAGGCGGGAGAAATATAGAACTGATAGAACGAGAACGGACTTAATGAGGCCGGAGGGTCCCTCGCGCAGGCCGTAATGAATCATGGCGAAGATATATAGGGGATGGATTAGTTTTTGGAGGAGAAACCAGTTTCGCTTGAGAAGACGGGTCGAGAAATCGTTACTGGTAATCAAGAGTGGAATCATCAAAAAGATAGCGAACAGACCCCAGAAACGAAAATCTGAGAGATCGAAGGAAAAGATATAACTTTTGATCTGAATGGAAGCATGGGCCAGAGCGAAAAAGGCCGTGGCTTGGCCAAGCTGGCGGCGGAGGGCGAGGAGAATTTTGAAGAAGCCGATGGTGGGAAAAAGTTCGACGGCCGGCTTGGTGAAGATAACAATGGTGAGAAGGACCAAAGAAGCCTGGCCGAGGAGATTGGTTTGATGGACGAAGGCTAGGATTACCGAGACGAAAAGACTACCGCAAAAAATAATGGTTTTGAGTCTAGGCAGCATCGAATTCATTCAAAAGGTCTTTTTGTTCCCGACTTAATTTCGTCGGCACTTTGATGATGAAGCGGATGTAGAAATCGCCGCGACGGTTGGAGTTGAGGTGTTGAATGCCTTTGCCCGTCAGGCGAACCAGACTGCCCGGTTGGGTACCGGCTTTGATTTTTAGTTTGAGGTCGCCGTCAAGGGTGGGGACTGAGGTATCGCCTCCCAGAGCGGCAGTGGGGAAGGAAACTTCGTGATCGACAATGACGTCGACTCCTTCCCGTTTGAATTGTTTGTGGGGAACCACAGCGACAGTGACGTCAAAGTCGATGTAGCGGATGCGGGTGCCTTCGTCAGCGCCGGCAGGGATTTTGATGGCGTATTGCTTGCCCTGATGGACGATATTTTTAGTAACACCACTGACGGCCTCCATAAAATCAATTTTTAGCTGATATTGGATCTTTCTCGCCTGTTGGCGGAAAGGAGAGGTCCCGCCGAAGAAACTTTCAAAAATATCAAAGGGGTCAGAAAAACCGCCAAAGATATCTTCGAAACCACGTCCTCCTTGATTGGTGTAGGTGTAATTGAAAGGGCCTTGGTTTCCGCCTTGATTTCCGGAGACCCCTGCGTGACCAAATTGATCGTACATCTTTCTTTTTTCGGGATTGCCGATGACTTCGTAGGCAGTATTGACCTCCTTGAATTTTTCGGTGGCGCCAGCTTCCTTGTTCCGGTCAGGGTGATATTTGAGGGCGAGTTTTCTGTAGGCAGATTTGATTTCGACTTCGGTAGCCGATTTGTTGACGCCAAGAATTTCGTAATAGTCTCTTTTGGTAGCCATAATTTATTGTGAGTACATATTTTAGCAAAAAGAATGAGGAAGTGCTAAGATTCGGCCCAGTTATGCCAATAGTCGAGCTAGAAAAAAGCCACCGCGCTTTGGTGGGAGCGGCGGCCAAACTTTATCGAGAGAATCCTTTGTGGCCCCGTAAGAGTTTGGTTGTGAAAATGGTTTCCCGCCTGAATTTGACCTACCTTGGGCACGGTCAGGAATGCGTGGTGACTGAGTCTGAAAATCACCCCAACTTTGTGGTGGCGATTCATTGCGGGGGTTTGAGTGCTACTGAGGCAAAATTGGCCTACCATTCCCAGCGGATAATGACGGTTCTTTTCCCCCATAACTTCCCCCGTTTTGTTGCCGTGTTTGGTAAACATCCAGAGAAGGAGGGGTCCAGCTATGGCTTTTCTTACCGTGAAGAAATTGCGGGGAAAAACCCCAAGGGTGAGGGTTATGCCGGTTTGGACAAACAGAGTACTTATCCTTTTAAAAAGGTGATTCAAACGATCGAGGAATTAGACCTACCCATTGAGTTTGACCGCTTCAAAAATAATTATAGACTAGGACCAGACAACGGCGTCTATTATCTGGATACATCCTTCATTTATTGGTTCGATTGTGAAGGAGAACTGGATCAGAGAATATTGCTATATATGGAGGAAAACCAATATAGTAAATTGGACATCAGTGTCGTGGGGAACAGCATTGAACGTGTCAAAACTTTAACCAAACAAATTTGGAAACCGAGATAACAATGATAGAAAAGTACGCACCGCATCCCGATCGGAATTTCCTGGCTTTTAAGGTCCTCGTCCTTGGAGCCAGCTTTGAACTTTATCGGCGAACTCTATATGGGGAACCGGGGGAGTTGGGACGACTATATCTGACGGTGGCGACCAACAGTTCGGGAGAACTAATTAATCGCCTGGAGAGAGTTAGACCCGCCTTGGGTGGATATCGATCGGAGAAGAAATATGGTCGGCCGGATTATTGTCCCTCGGGGACACGCGCCCACAGGAAAAACATCGCCGAACATGGTGTCTCACCAAACTTAATTTACTTTGACAGCCTTGAGGTAGCAGTGCTGGCTGGATTTACTCCTTGTGGCAATTGTTACCTAAAAGACGAAGAGGGTCTAACCCATTGGCAGGAATATTTGGCCACTTGCAAAATATTTGGTATCGAACCGGGCCAACCGCCCAAGTGGTTTCAAAAGTAGCTTTACTCGACGACTTCGCCTTCCTCAGCTGGCTTGTCAGACTTTTCGGAGGGTTTTTCGTCGGGTTTTCCTTCGCCATCCTCCTTCGCTGAAGCTTCGGCGGACTTCGAAGCGGCTGCATACAGAGCTTCTCCGTGTTTTTGGGCGATGTCGCTGGCTTTTTTCAAAACATCGCTGATCGAATCGAGAGTGGCGGTGTCTTTCTTGGCCTCGTCCTCAAGTTCCTTGAGGGCGGCTTCAATCTCGTCTTTGGCCTTGGCCTCGAATTTATCACCGGCATCCTTCAACACCTTGCGAGTAGTGAAGATGAAGGTCTCGGCTTCGTTCCTTTTGTCGACGAAGTCTTTCTTCCTTTTGTCTTCCTCGGCGTTCTTTTCGGCCTCGGCTTTCATCCGCTCGACTTCCTCATTGGAAAGATTGGTCACGTTCTGGATGGTGATGTGCTGTTCCTTGCCCGTGCCTTTGTCTTTGGCGGAAACTTTCAAAATACCATTAGCATCCAGATCAAAGCTGACCTCGATCTGGGGAATGCCACGGGGTGCAGGAGCAATGCCGTCGAGGACGAAGCGACCGAGGGGCTTGTTGTCACTGGCCATGGGTCGTTCACCCTGAAGAATATTGATTTCAACTTGGGGTTGACTGTCGCTGGCTGTGGAAAACACTTGTGATTTGGTCGTTGGGATGGTGGTGTTTCTCTCGATAAGCGGGGTTGAAACGCCTCCCATGGTTTCGACGCCGAGGGTCAATGGGGTAACATCGAGAAGGAGAATGTCTTTGACATCGCCGGCGAGGACACCCCCCTGAATCGCGGCGCCAATGGCGACAGCTTCGTCGGGATTGACACTTTTGTTGGGTTCCTTGCCAAAAAACTCCTTGACGGCGGCTTGGACGGCGGGCATTCTGGTCATGCCACCGACGAGGATGATTTCTTTGATGTCGCTCTTTTTTAGCTTGGCATCTTTGAGGGCCAGTTCGCAGGGTTTGATGGTTTTTTTGATCAGGTCATCGACCAGCTCCTCCAGTTTGGCTCGGGTCAACTTCATGGTGAGATGAAGGGGTTGGCCTTCTTTGCTCTGGGTGATGAAGGGTTGGTTGATTTCGGTTTCGGTAGCGGAGGAGAGCTCGATCTTGGCTTTTTCGGCCGAGTCTTTGATTCGTTGAAGCGCCTGTTTATCATTGGCCAGATCAACACCGGTTTCTTTTTTGAATTCGGTGAGAACCCATTCCATGATGCGGTGATCAAAGTCATCGCCACCAAGGAAGGTGTCGCCATTGGTAGCTTTCACTTCGAAAACGCCGTCACCCAGTTCGAGAATGGAGACGTCGAAGGTTCCACCACCAAGGTCGTAAACGGCGATGGTTTCGTTCTTGCCTTTGTCCAGACCGTAGGCGAGAGCGGCGGCGGTGGGTTCGTTGATGATTCTTTTGACATCCAATCCGGCGATTTCACCGGCTTGTTTGGTGGCTTGACGTTGACTGTCGTCGAAGTAAGCCGGAACGGTAATGACCGCTTCGGTGACTTTCTCACCGAGGTAGGCTTCGGCATCGGCTTTGGCTTTTTGGAGGATTTTGGCGGAAATTTCTTGAGGAGTATAAACCTTGTCACCGACCTTGACGTCTGCCAAACCATCTTTGCCTTTGACGACTTCAAAGGAGACGTGCTTGGTGACTTTCTTGACGTTTTCGGAATCGAAGCGTTGTCCCATCAGACGCTTGATGGAGAAAATGGTGTTTTTGGGATTGAGGACCATCTGGCGTTTGGCAACGTCACCGACGAGACCCTTGACGGGTTCGACGATTGACGGGAAGATGTTCCGGCCTTCGGCGGTGGGAATAATCTTGGCCTTGCCGGCTTCCATAACAGCGACGGCGCTAAAAGTAGTGCCTAGATCGATACCGATGATTTTGCTCATATTAGTTTATTTAAATAATTAATAATTACTTAGAAGATCCCTCCACTTCGGTCGGGATGACGGAGGGGGTGGCCTGGCCGCTTCCGACTTCGACACGGGCGGGACGAAGAACGACTTCTCCGAGTTTGTAGCCGGGCTGGATGATCTTGACAACTTTATCTTTTTCTCCGGCGGCCACCTCGACACAGTCCATTGACAAAGAATCGAACTCACTCCCCTTTTCGCTGTCAATTAAGCTAACTCCTAGTTCATTTAAAACTTTTTTGAACTCTTTTACCATCATTTCGGTAACGGGATCCTTGGTATGCTGATGAGTCAGCTCGAGGCCATCAAGTAGAGGTAGGAATTTGGAAATTATTTTGCCTTTTTCCAGCAACTTTGATTGATGCTGGTTTCGCTCTAGATTTTGGTAGTCAGCCAGTGCCCGCTTGAACTTATCGTCAAGGATAGTAAGTTGTTTTTGGATAGATTCCTCTAAATTTGGTTGGGGGGTTTTAGTTTTTTTCATCTTTACCAGGGTTCGGAGATTTGATTAACAAGGTTGGCAACATAACGGACGAGAGGAATGTTGTGGTCGTAGGCTTGGCGGCAAGGGCCGATGATACCGATTTGGCCGCGATGATCACCAATCTGGACGTCGGCGAAGAGACAACCAACCGGCTCAAAAATGTCGACGCCGATATCACGGCCAATGAGAAGATGAATGGGTTGGACCCCAACAGCGCGGGCGAAAATCTCCAGTAAACGGCTGCTGTGGTCAAGCATGTCGAAAATTTCGCGGGCAAGGTCGATATCGAAGAATTCACGGGAGAGGAGGAGGTTGGCGTAGCCGGAGTGGTAGGTACGATCCTTGTCGATAGTGGCAAAAGAGAGAGACTTGGTCCGATCGGCGAGGACGCGGACGGACTCGCGCAGAAGATTGTCCGGATTGCCTCGATGGTCCCAGACGTTTTCCTTGACGGAGACCTGCTCGGCAACGGAAAGATCACGCTCCTTCATCAATTCGTTGACATAGAACTTGATGGCGATGGCGGTGGGGATGCGGCCGGCAGAGGAGTGAGGTTGAGCCAGAAAACCTTTTTCTTCCAGGACGGCCATTTCGTTCCTTAGAGTGGCGGGGGAGACACCCAAGCGATATTTGTTTTCTAGGGTGACGCTACCGACCGGCTCCGCTGTGGCGGTATATTCTTCGACGACGGCTTTGATGATGGCAGTTTGGCGAGAAGATAAGTCCATATTAGCACTAGAATAGCATGAGTGATAATGACTGTCAACTCTATGGTAAAGTTGAGAAGAGATGAGATTTAAGTGGAGGCAGTTTTTGCCATTAATTATTGGTTTGGTAGGAATTATTGTGGTCGTGGTGGTGATTCCGGTGGCAGTTAGATACGTGGGACGAGCTGGTGGGGTGAACGCAGATTTGGTGGTGGACTACGACGGAGTTCTCGGGAAGATGCCCACGCCCTGGCGAAACTTAGCCCAAGGCGGAGAGGAGCCCAAGGCAATGCTTGGCAATATTACCAACGAAATAAAGGCCTTGCGGCCAGAATATATCCGTCTGGACCATATCTATGATGCCTTTAAGGTGGTGGCGAAGAACGGAGGCCAGCTTTCTTATGACTGGAGCGGTCTGGATGCTGCCGTGAACGAAATTCTGGCGACTGGAGCGAAACCGATGTTGTCTCTTTCTTATATGCCACCGGTGATTTCCAAGGGAGATATTATCGACCTACCGTCCGATTGGGGAGAGTGGGGGCAGGTAGTGCAGGCGACGATTGAGCACTATAGCGGCAGAAGTAATAGAAATATCAGTAATGTCATTTATGAGGTCTGGAATGAGCCGGATCTGTTTGGTAGCTACAAGACCTATGGCGATAAAAATTACCTGACGATGTATGAGGTTTCGGCCGGAGCGGCGGCGCGGGCGGAGAACGTGAATCAATTTGAGTTCGGTGGTCCGGCAGTGACGGCACTTTACCAGAATTGGCTGGAGAGATTGATTAAATTTGCCGATGAGAATAATTTACGTTTGGACTTTTTGAGTTGGCATCGATACTCAACAGATTTGGATAGATTTGAACAGGACGCGAACCAAGCGCGGGAGTGGGCGGCCAAGATCCCGGCATTGGTGAACCTGAAGTTTTATATCACCGAGTGGGGGCATAATAGCGAGGTTGATCCGGGTTATGATAATAAATTCGGGGCGATTCACACAATTGCGGCAAGCCGGGTGATGATGGCAAAAGTCCAGCGGGCCTTTGTTTTTGAGATAAAGGATGGGCCGGGAAAGGACAAATTGTGGGGGAGATGGGGACTTTTGACTCACGAAAATTTCGGAACACCTGAGGAAAAGCCCAGATACAAGGCGGTTCAATTGTTGAATAATCTAGGACCGTTTCGAATTAGTTTGGCGGGGGAAGGGAGTTGGGTGAAAGGGATTGCCTCGACGGATGAAACCGGGAACATCAAACTGATGGTTGTAAATTATGACCCGGCCGGAACGCACTCTGAGGGGGTGCCGATATTGTTTGATAATCTACCCAAGGGAAATTTCAAGTATCAGAGGCGAGACTTTTTGGGGAGTACTTTGGCGCCGATTCAGGTGGCGACTTCGGCCGCATCTTGGAAAACGACCGAGTACTTCGCGCCAAACAGCGCGGCAATGATAACATTGGAGTTTTAATCAAGGTCGAGGCCGAATTCATCTAGAAGGCGTTGTTTGGCTCTCTGATATGGCTTCGAGTGGGGAGGGAAGGTTTGAGTTGTTTCAAGGCAGGTGGCTTTGATGACTTCGGGTTCCCAGTCGTGACAGGGAGGGGTGATCTCGAAATCTGATTGACCTCGGGTGAAGTCATAGACGGCATCTTCGTAAGGGTGATGGTCTTGTTGAAATTCTTTTCTCAGATGGGCAGTTCGGGTGAAGCGGCCGCGGGCGGTGCAGGGAGCAGGGCAGCTAAACTCGCCGGAGAGAGTTAGTTGAGGAAGAATGGTGCCTTTGGGAAAATGAAGTACTCGCTGCAGATGATCTTGCCAGAATCCCTCATCGGTGGCGCCGAGAGCGACCTGCTGGGCGGCCCAGAGTTCGAGAAGTCGATAAAACTCTTTTTGTCTTGCCTCGTTGAAATTACCGCAACAATCACATCGACCACGATCCAACTCTATCTGTTTCATGCCCTATAATCTAACATGAATAATGTAAATTGTAAAATTCGGCATTATTCCTGGCCGGCGCGAACGGCAGAGTATTTTGTACCCAACGGCGCGGTGATGATTACTTTGGATTTTTAACCCACTACAAGCCTACGGGGTTAGACCCTGTAGGGGATTTCCCCCTGCTACCTTAAAGAAACTCAGATTTGAAATAATTTTTTAAGCTTTCTTCTCACTTCCAATATTTTATTTTTGGGCAAGACGCCGATTTCACCCCTCAGGTTTGAGGATTCGAAATTCGTCAATTTAAAAAGTCTGATTGTCGATTTTTTGGTAAGTCCTGTTCCTTTTAGCTTGTCCAAAATAACATCTCCATCTAACGGTTGGACCTCTCTTGAAGTAATATAGGCGGCTATTATTGTTTTATATCTGCCTAGTGGCTGACTTAATTGCAACACCGGTCTGCTCTTTTGGCTCAAGTTTTCCGTAAACGGAAAATCTGCTAGAAAAATTTTGTACATTTTAGAATTTAACCGGTTTCAATTTACTCTCGTCCCAAAAAGGTTCTTCGTCCCCTTCTTCATCCAAACCCCACACCCTAACAGTATTCATCATCATCTCTTTCACGGTGGGGTCGCTGTCATTATACTTTGACCTGCGCGACTTCACCGCCTGAGCTCCCACAGTCACTTTCACAATCTCCGCATCGGTCAGAGTCGGATATTCCATCTGCCGCAAGTAATCAATCTCCTTCTTCAAATCTGCTGTCACAGTTAGTCTTATTGTGTTCATAATAGACATTATCTATCCAAAAGTGACAATTGTCAAGGCCATGTCCTGGACACCTAGATAGAGAACGGTTGTTCTCCTTTCTGTTTAAGGTAATT
>CAZDXN010000018.1:0-18432 GCA_964509695.1 uncultured Pseudomonadales bacterium
TACCACCAACTACTTACCCAAGTTCACCGCTGGGACTACCCTTGGCAACTCCGTGGTCTATGAAACCAATGGCAACGTCGGCATCGGGACGACGGGGCCGGGGGGGAAATTAGATGTGAGAGATGGAACTTTCTACCTAACAGACACTGATGTTGCTCAACCAATTACACCAACATGGCCGACAAATGCCTATGGATTTTTATCCCCCTACAGCGGTACGGCGGGTGGGTTAAGAATTAGTGGACTAAGTGATACAGACGCAGAAGGTCTGATGTTGCACGGAATGATCGGTGTAGCTGATCCTACAGACACTAAACCTGCAGTTTTGTTTATAGCTGATAAATATGCAAGTTCGGTCGCAACTCAAGCATTAGGTAACTTAGAGACTGCTTTTCAATTCCGAAACGAGGGGACAAATTTAGTTACAATTTTAGGAAGCGGCAACGTCGGCATCGGGACGACGGCACCGGGATATAAACTTGATGTAAACAATGCAACGATTCAATTTGGTGATGCGGGGACAAATGCAAATTTACGTTTTAATGCAAGTCAAAGGGGTTATCTAACGGTAAATGGTACAAGCATAGCATCAGTGAACACAGGCGGTTTTTCAGTGGGAAGTACGTATGCCGCTACATTGGCACCGACGAATGGGATGATAATCGAAGGCAACGTCGGCATCGGGACGACGGGACCGGGCGGATTATTACACATAAGTTCTGCAAGCGACGCCCTCTCCATTCTTGAAGCTGATACTGATAACAGCGGAGAGGAAGATAATCCACGTCTTGAGTTAAGACAAGACGGTGGAGCGGTAACTGGCGCATTAGGGTACATAGGAAGTGCTGGACAAATTTATACTGGTTCATTGGAGAATAGTCTTTATCTTATTAATAACTACGCTAGCGGTGCTGAAAGTTCTGGCGCATTACAGCTTGGTACAAATAATTCAATAGACATGACGATAACAAACGCTGGCAACGTCGGCATCGGGACAACGGCACCTACGGCCAAACTGCATATTTCTGGTGATATGAGGTTGACTGGTGCTCTGTATGACGTAAACAATGGAGTTGGGACAAGTGGACAGGTTCTCTCCTCTACTGTCACTGGAGTAGATTGGGTGGATATTAGTAGTATTGGTATTGGGGGAAGTGGTACCACCAACTACTTACCCAAGTTCACCGCTGGGACTACCCTTGGCAACTCCGTGTTGTATGAAACCAGCGGCAACGTCGGCATCGGGACAACCGCTCCGCTGTCAAAACTGGGTATCCTCGGTAATGCTTCAGTCGGGGCCACCTATGGATCAATCGCTGCGCCAACGTCAGGGATGATAATCGAAGGCAACATCGGCATCGGGACGACGGGGCCAAGCGAGGTGTTAGATGTTGTTGGCAGCATTAAAGGTAATGTCTTAAAACTTAATAATTCGGGAAGTGCAGCATCTCCAACTATACAACTTGGTGGTGATACCGATACTGGAATATTCGGTAATACTAGTACGATAGCCTTCACAATGAATAGCACGGAGGCAATGAGAATAACAAGTGCGGGCAACATCGGCATCGGGACGACGAGCCCGGGTGCCCCGTTGGAAGTATACAAAAACAGTTCAAATGGCTCCGTAGCTGTGTTAGAAGTTATATCTGGTGGGAATAATGATTTTGCAGTAGCAGGAACAGGTGTTGTCACAACATATAAAGGATATTATGGGGGGCAGACAGCAGGTTCAGTCGGAGGTTATAGTAATGGAACATTACGTGGTATAGGGCTTTGGGGCGCAACCAGTTCGGGCGCACCAAATGTATTTGTTCAAAGCGGAGGCAACGTCGGCATCGGGACAACGGGGCCAAGTGAATTATTGCATGTTGCCTCTAGCGGTGGTGATAGTGCCTATTTTGAAGGTGAAGTTGGTTTTGGGCAAGCTAATCCCGCCTACTTGATTGATGTTAGAAATAATGGAGCGGCCACAGTGAACTTGGCCAAAACGGATACTGATCAATATTTGCGCTTGATTGGCGGTAATGGTGGAACGCAATTGATTCAAGCTGCTTATGGTCTAGGAATAGATACAGGTGGCGCGGGTACAAGGAGTGTCACAATTTTAAGTACTGGCAACGTCGGCATCGGGACGACGGCACCTACCGCAAAACTGCATATCTCTGGTGATATGAGGTTGACTGGTGCTCTGTATGATGTAAACAATGGAGTTGGGACAAGTGGACAGGTTCTCTCCTCTACTGTCACTGGAGTAGATTGGGTGGATATTAGTAGTATTGGTATTGGGGGAAGTGGTACCACCAACTACTTACCCAAGTTCACCGCTGGGACTACCCTTGGCAACTCCGTGGTCTATGAAACCAGCGGCAACGTCGGCATCGGGACGACGAGTCCAGTCGATAAACTACAAATTGCTACTAATTCCAGTGGAGGAATAAGGTTTGCTAGAACCGATGGCACTTTTGCAAGTGTGATACAGAGCGACGGCTGGGGAACAATAAACATCTTTCCAACCCAAGGCGGTACTTTGATGACAACGGGGTTAACAATCAAAGACGGTGGCAACGTCGGCATCGGGACAACCGCTCCGCTGTCAAAACTGGGTATCCTCGGTAATGCTTCAGTCGGGGCTACCTATGGATCAATCGCTGCGCCAACATCAGGGATGATAATCGAAGGCAACGTCGGCATCGGGACGACGGCACCTTCGGGCTTGTTCTCGTTAGGTGGGGCGGTTTTAGGCAAAAAACTACTTCTGCACGATAGTGGAGTACTGTCCACCTCTACGGGTTTTGGTATCCAGTCTAATTTGATGGAAATAATCGGCGGGGATTCAAGTGTTGACTATACTTTTGGATATGGGACAAGCGGTTCATTAACTAGACTTGTCACAGTCAAAGGCTCCGGCAACGTCGGCATCGGGACGACGAGTCCGGGGGCGAAGTTGGATGTACAAGGTGGCGATATTTTACTCAGTAATAGTGGGGCAAGTGCTGGTAGATTTATTCTAAAAAATCGCAATACCGGTTCGGGAGATAATTATATTGCCTTTGGGAATAATTGGCCGACGGGCTACGATATGTTGCTTTACTCCAATGCAAACGGTTTCAATATTGCAGGTAATTCTGTGAATACTTTAATAAGCGGCGGCAACGTCGGCATCGGGACGACGGCACCGAGCGGGAAACTACAAATTACAGGTGACGAAGTTAGGATCGGCGCAGCCGGAACAGTCAATTACGCTACTGGTGATGGTGATCTATATCTTCAAGACGCCCTAGAAGTTGACGGAACTCTCTATGCAACAGAAATTAATCGAAGTTTGACTACAACAACGAACTTTGGTCGTGATACTGCTGGGCTGGCTGAAGTGCGGGCTGGATGGACGAATAGCGTGACCGGATACGGTATGTTTAGAGTTTATGGATATGGTACAGGCGCAGCTCCGGGAGCATACGCTGATTTTAGCTTCCCTGGAACTGCCTACGCCCAAATTGCTACTTCAGGCACTACGAACCTTGCTCTTATGCCCGGTGGCAACGTCGGCATCGGTACCACTTCGCCAAGCAGTCTCTTAGATGTCAATGGTACAGCTTGGCTTCGCGGCACAGGGACGAGTGGATTGTTTGTCAATTCTTCAGGGAATGTTGGTATAGGAAAAACTAACCCCGCTCAAGCTTTGGACATCGTCGGGAATCTCCAGTTCTCCAGTGCTCTCTTACCCAACGGCTCCTCCGGCACCACCGGTCAGTTCCTGATCTCCCAAGGAACCAGTGCTCCTACCTGGACATCCTCTGTCACCGCCAATGCTCTGAAATGGAACGCTCTCACCTCTCCTGATGGCAATCTAGCTCTAGCCATGAGTGCCTACACCTCTACCTTTACCTATGGAGCTGCCACAGGAGCAGGGGTTAATCTCTTTAACTTAACTGATACTGCCAATAACACTGGTACAGGATATATGTTGAACCTCTCTACCGGTAACTCCTCGGCTCTCAATCCCTTCCGTGTCGTCGCCGCCAATGGCGTTGAGGCCTTGATGGTCAAGTCCAATGGGAATGTGGGGATTGGGACAACTTCCCCATCATACCCCCTGTCTGTGAATGGTGATATACAAATGGGAGCTGGCGCCTACCTTAGAAACGTCTCCGGGCATATGTATATTGCGCCGGCTGACGGTATTCTCAACCTTTATGATAATTCTACAAATCATTTGTTCCAGATCTATAACGTAAACACAGTAGGAATATCTCTCTTGGCTTCAGGAACTTCTTATTTTAACGGAGGCAACGTCGGCATCGGGACGACAGCTCCGCTGTCAAAACTGGGTATCCTCGGTAATGCTTCAGTCGGGGCTACCTATGGATCAATCGCTGCGCCTACGTCAGGGATGATAATCGAAGGCAACGTCGGCATCGGGACGACGAGTCCGGGGGCGAAGTTGGAAATTGGAAGTGGGCAGATTTTAGTTCCCGATGCAACTTATAGCGCACCAGCTTTGTCATTTAGTAATGATACAGATACAGGTTTGTATAGAATATCAGCTAATGATGTTGGGCTTAGTGTTGGGGGCGCAGCTAATATGCTTCGCGTTACCGTAACCCAGATACAAACCTATGCTAATGGTTCTGCTACAGCTCCGGCATTTGCAGACAATGGTGACACCACTACTGGTTTGTTTTATCCAACAACAGGTTCAGTTGCTTTTTCAAATAGCGGCACAGAAGCTTTAAGAATAACCAACGGCAACGTCGGCATCGGGACGACGGGACCGAGTGGTTTATTATCTTTGGGGACATCTCTTGGACATAAACTACTTTTGTATGACACAGGAACAATCGGAACGTCTACTGGTTTCGGTATACAAAGTAATCTAATGGAATTTATCGGTGGGGATAGCTCTTTAAATTGGACTTTTGGTTACGGCACAAGTGGTTCGCTAACAAGGTTGGTTACAATCAAAGGAAACGGCAACGTCGGCATCGGGACGACAGCTCCGCTGTCAAAACTGGGTATCCTAGGTAATGCTTCAGTCGGGGCTACCTATGGATCAATCGCTGCGCCTACGTCAGGGATGATAATCGAAGGCAACGTCGGCATCGGGACGACGGCACCTGGAGCGAATTTGGATGTTTCCGGTTCAACCGGAGGAATTATTCAATTGAACAGAAATGATGTTAGTGTGACTGTTGATGAGTCATTAGGACAACTACAGTGGTATTCTAACGATGTCAGTACAAATGCGGCCGGAGTTTGGGCAAGCATAGATACAATCTCAAACGGTAATTTAGGAAGCCTTTCAACTATAGGAACTGATTTAGTTTTTAGAACCGGCAATCTCAATACAAAAAATACCGAATATATGAGAATCACAAGCACTGGCAACGTCGGCATCGGGACAACGGGGCCGGGAGCCAGATTACAACTTCAGGGGGCCGGAGATACTACAGGCTATGTGTTCTATACATCAAGAGCTAGCGCTGGAGGGTCACATTTTGTCATCCAAGATAACTCTTACACAGGTATCGGCACCACAGCCCCGGCCCAACTTCTAGAAGTATCGGGTACTCGTGGATCACCCGCAACGTCCGGAACAACTCAAAATGGTATCTTTAGAATTAGTCCTAGTGATGGTGGTATCAACGTCATAGATACCGGTATAAATGGTGCCTCTCCTTACGCGGCTTGGATTCAAGTTACCAATAAAAACGATTTAAGTGGCAGTTATCCTCTTTCCCTGCAACCAAATGCTGGCAACGTCGGCATCGGGACGACGGGACCCACGGAAACATTACAAATACAAAACACCAACTCTGGAGTAATCAAGCTCACAAAAACAGTTGCTGATACTGTTAGTGCAATCGGAGTATTAAAGTTTGGAAATGCGAATATAGATGATAATTTAGTACAAATACAAGCGATGCAAGACGGAGCCACGGACGCTGGAATGCTTGGATTTTGGACAGAAGTTGCTGGTGGGGCTATGGCAGAAAGGATGACAATAAAATCAACGGGCAACGTCGGCATCGGGACGACGGGACCACACACCGCATTAGAAGTCAGAAGTGCCACAGCCGCCGAATTACTATTAAATCGTGTTGGTTCTTGGGCAGGAAGCGCTGCGGGACTTAAACTCAGCACAAATGATGCTGTCACGGATTATTGGACATTTGGAATGCAGCCTGATTCTACAAATAATGTCCGCTTAAGGTATAACAGTGCTGAGTATCTGACAGTATTAACAAACGGCAACGTCGGCATCGGGACGACAGCACCTACTCAGAAACTGGACATTGTGGGTAACCTTCAATTCTCGAGTGCCTTACTCCCCAATGGTTCCTCAGGGACAACTGGTCAGTTCCTGATCTCCCAAGGAACCAGTGCTCCCATCTGGACATCCTCTGTCACCGCCTCCTCCATCGCTTTTTCAGGAATAACCAGTGGAACTAACACTCAAGCCTCCATGGTGGTGGGGACGGGAGCGGCTCTCACCTACTCAGGAACGGGAACCATCAACGCCAGTAGTTTGGTTGGCGCCACCTGGGTCGCTCCGGGAACAATCGGTTCAACCACACCCAACACCGGAGCGTTCACCACCCTCTCGGCCTCAGGTTTATTCACCCAGTCTGGCGCAGGAAACAATGGTTTTCTCGGAAATGTGGGAATTGGTGTCACTGGAACAGGAGTTACGAATCTTCTAACCGTCAGTCAAGCCGCCAGTACTACCGCCGCCACAGTCGGTACCTACGGGATTGATTTACAGGATCAAGGCTCTCATCGGCTAACCATCGGAGGAGACGCCAACTACGCCTATATCCAAACTTGGAACTCAAAGCCATTGCAGATAAACAATCAGGGAAACAACGTCCTCTTTAATTCGGGCGGCGGCTCCGTCGGCATCGGGACGACGAATCCACTTCAAACACTGTCAGTAAATGGTAATTTAGGTATTTTGAATGGAAATTATCTACAACTATATGCTTCGGGAAATGGGTCTTTAGCAACAATGGCATTTAACGGCACAGGCGTAACCTTGAACTACCCGTTTTCTCTGTTGGGCACTGGCTCTAATTTGGTAGTGCAGGGAACGGGAAATACAACAATCGCCGGCAACGTCGGCATCGGCACTACTGGCCCCGCCTCACTTTTGGATGTCGCCGGAACTGCTTGGCTCCGAGGAGTGGCTGGAGGGACATCGGGACTCTTTGTCAACAGTAGCGGGAATGTGGGCGTGGGGACGACGGGACCGGACGCAAAATTGGACTCATTGGCTACCACCGAACAACTAAGGCTTTCATACACCGACGGCTCTGTCTATTCCAGCTTCACGGTCAACTCCAGTGGTGACCTCACCATTGACAATACCGGCACTCAAACAATCATTGCCGACGATCTGGCCGTCAATGGGGCCACCTCCGCGGACATCACCACCACTACGACTACCGCCACCGTCTTCAACACTACCGCAACGACTCTGTCTCTGGGTGGCGCCGCCACGACCGCCCTGAATCTCGGCAACGGCTCCGGGAATTACACTGCCATCAACCTAGGTTCCGGCGCCGGCACCCACGTCATCAATATCGCCGGCACTGGTGCTACGGCTGCCGATACCATTAATATAGGGACTGGAGGCACTGGTGCAGATACTATCAATCTAGGAAGTAACGCATCAACTACGGCCCTTAACTACACTTCCGGAACCGGCGCCCAGACCTTCACCTCCTCGGTCGTCTCCGGCACCAACGCCTCTTCCGCTTTTGTATTTGCCGATAATGCCCTGACCACCGGCATCGGCATGTACCTCACCTCCACCTCTCTGACCAGTGGAAAATTATTTGACGTCTCCTCTATTCTCACCGGCACCGCCTTCACCGGCAAACTGGCCAACATCGACTGGTCCCCTTCAGGCTCAACCAATATCCTCAATACCGGCGATCTGCTCCGAATCAACACCGGTCAATACGCCCAAGGAGTCAATCTCTTAAATATTACCGACAATGGCTCAAGTATTTTTTCGGTGAATCAAACCGCCATCACTGCCGGCCTGCCGACTAGCTTCACTTCGGCGGGTGATGTCTCTCTGGCCTACGACCTAATCTTCACCAACCAAACCGCCTCAAACCTCAAATCCAACGGCCCCCTCTATATCACGGCCGGTGAATCTTGGGAAAGTAACGATCTCACCCTCCAAACTTACAACTCCGGCAACATCATCTTGAATTCAGCCAATCTTTGGGCGGATGGATCCAACGTCGGCATCGGCACCACTTCCCCCACTTACCAACTTCAAACCACCGGTACTCTGGGAATTGGGTCAACCGCCTACTTCGCCTCTACTGTCGGCATTGGCACGACAGCCCCAGGACAAATGTTACAAATTGGTACCGCGGGTACGACAACTGGCGCCATAAGGATGACAGGCAGTACCAGTGGTTACGTAGAAATTTCATCCAGAGCTATTGGAGGAAGCTGGACAATGAATCTGCCCCAAGGTGTTGGTACAGCCGGTTATCAGCTCACAGATGCTGCGGGTAACGGTAACACTTCCTGGGCTGCTGCTGGTTCTGTACGGAGTGTAAAAAATATTACCGGGTTGTTTGGAGATCCAAATAACGCCCTGGCTACCCTACTTGATACAAATGTATATCGCTTTCATTACAAACCTGAGATGGGTACAGGAGATAGTGTTACAGAGTATGTTGGTATTATGGCTGATGAGTCACCATGGGCCGTGCATTATAACGGAACCGTCATAAATCCTGTCAACACATTGGGGTACATGGTTCTTGGCGTTCAGGCCTTGAATGAAAAGATATCGGCGCTAACGGAACCGATCTCCCTCACCGCCACAGGAGATCTGCATATCAATCAAAACGCCCAAGGCGACTACGCTGTTGTGAACACAAACGGTCAAACTATCACGGACCGCATCAGCACCTTCGCCAGCTCCTTCATCGCTAGCCTTACCGCTGGGATCGTCAACGCCGATAAACTAATCTCCCCCATCGCCGAAATTGATACATTGAGAGTAAATACCCTGAGCGTGGCCGATGGGCTTCTCTCCCCCCTGGCCGAAATCGACGAAATTGTCGCCACTAACGCTACCATTTCTGGAACCCTCTATGCCGCTGACATTCAGTCGCCTCAAATCTCAAATCTCAAATCACAAATCACAAACTTAGATGATAAATATGCCTCAGCCAGTGCCATTCTCGCCTCCATCAAGGCCAAATACGCTGACTATGCCTCCCTGAACTCTCCTGCCGCCAACTCCGATCCCTTAAACACCACGGGTCTGTCGAGTACTAATGCCACCATCTCCGGCGAAATGACCCTCTACAACCAACCCGTCATCATCACTGACGCTCTCATGGTCAATACTTCCCTCATCAGCAACTCAATCAACAGCAACGACACCGCCCTCTACATCCAGCCAACCGCCAACCAACCGATCAATCTTCTGGCTGGTCTGATGATCCTCACTCCTGATGGCAAGGTCGTCATCAATGGAGATCTCACCGTCAGCGGTACTTTGAGCGCCGAAAACATTAACGCGAAAACCCTGAGCGGAGTCGAAGGGCAAATCACAAATCTCCAATCTCAAATTGCTACAGTCTCGGGCAGTCTTGTCGCCAACCAAGCTACTATTTCCGACCTCATCATCGCTTCGGGCGCCATAGCTTCAGCGTCGGCGTCCCCTTCCGCCACTTCTTCCGCCTCATTGGCCAGCAACGCCACCATCGGCACCGGCATCATCGCTTCCGGCTCCGCCGAAGTCAAAATTGAAAACTCAAAAATTGTAGATTCCACCTACATCTATCTCACCCCCATCTCCGACACCGCCAACCAGGTTCTCTATATCAAAAACAAAACCACCTGTCCCAACAATACCAGCGAAGCGAATGACGCGCAGCAAATGCCCACAAATAACTGCCTTCCCTCCTTCACCGTCTCCATCACCGACCCCGTCGCCCGCGACATCAAGTTCAACTATTGGCTAATCCAGAGCAAACCATGACAATTTTCAATTTTCAATTATCAATTTTCAATCAATTTCCAATGAAGCAATTTACAATCAATTCAAAATGACACAAGATACGAACCAGAAAAACTTCAACCTCGAGGAACGAACGGCCAAGTTCGGTGAAAAGATAATTCTTTTTTGTAAAGATCTAAATCAGGACACCATCTCCAAACCTCTGATTTCACAATTAGTTAGATCTGCAACTAGCGTCGGCGCAAACTACATGGAAGCAAATGGGGCTTCCTCAAAAACAGATTTTCGTAATAAGATATATATCTGCAAAAAGGAGTCCCAAGAGACAAAACATTGGTTGAGAATGTTATCCAGCTACTTTCCTGAGAAAAAAGACCAGCTTCGTCTTCTCTGGGGAGAGGTCCAAGAGTTGACATTGATCTTCCAAAAAATCACCAACACACTATCAAATAAAGGTCTGAAGCTTGAAAACTGAAAATTCAATGAAAACTGCAAATTGGAAATTGAAAACTAAATTGAAAACCAAAAAAAAGCCCGCTCTCCTCGCCGCCATCATAATATTGGTAATCTTCCTCCCTATTGCCCTACTTGGTCTCCGGCTCACCCGCCCCGCCCTAGCCGGCTGGTGGCCGGATGGAGGAACGGCTTGGCTCAACCGCAAACAATTGACACTTACCAACAATTCCGGAGGCAATCTCAATGCCAATGCCGTGGTCACCGTTACTATCGATACTCAGTCTTTGTATACTTTGGGAAAGCTCAAAAGCGACTGTTCGGACCTGCGTATTATTTATAATCCCAATTCCACCACCTACAAAGATCTTGCCCGCTACGTAGGCTTTCCCAGCGGCACGACCTGCGCCACCAGCACTTCTTCCAAAGTCAGTTTTGCTCTGCAAGCCGCGGTGAACAATGCCGCCAGCTCCACCGATTATTATTTGTATTACAACAATCCCGACGCTTCTGCCCCCACCAACAACCGGACTGCCTTTAACATCGGTTCCGCCAACGCCACGTTTGTGTGTTCGTATGATAATACCACTACCTGTTTGGCCGCCGGAACTGCCACACCCACCCTCACCAGCGGTACCGCGCGCTATTCCGGGAGCAAATCAGCGTTGAGTTTCGACGGGGCAAGTGACTATATTACGACCGGCAACATCGGTTCAGATATCAAAACTGTGGAATTTTGGGTCTATCCCACCTCCACCACCAATTATTTTGTCGACCTCAATGGGTCGGCCTATATTTCCGCTTCCTCCGGCACCGTTTCGGCTACCGGTTTTACTTCTCCCACGATTTATGTCAATGGCGCCGTGTCCAGTACCATCACTGCCAACAGTTGGCAGCATATCGCCGTCACTACCACCACCGCCATCAACGCCAGCAGTACGAACATTGGCAAAATCGCCTCCACCTATTTGGCAGGTTACATGGATGAGTTGCGGATTTCCAATTCTGTCCGTTATTCCGCCGCCTTTACCACGACCACCACTCCATATGTGCGTGATTCAAACACGAAACTTCTGTATCATTTTGACGAAAACGGGGACGATCCGCGCCAAACCGGCAAAACGATTGATGATTCCGGCAACGGCTACCATGGGACAATCACCGGAGCCAAATACGTCGCCGGTTTAGTCGGCGTAGACGCTTCCACCACCGACACCGGCAATGTTCCCCGCCAATCGTATGCCGGTCACGAGGGAGTGATGCTGGAAGAAGCCACCACCAACAAAATCACCAATCCCAGTTTTGAAAACGCTACCTACGATACCAACTGGACCGGAGCGGCTTCCGGAGCAACTCTGACCCTACAACCCGACCCTACTGCCGGCATCGACAATATGGTCGCCGAGGGCGGGCAGGCCAACAACAACTATGGCACCAATACTCTCTTATACAACCAAAACAATGCCGGTACCCAAACGTATAATCCCTACAAATTTGACCTCACGAGCATCCCCGCCGGATCCACTATCACCTCCGCCACAATGACTCTATGGACGTATTCAACGTCAGGTACCGGCAATCTCAAAGTTTATCGTACCCTTTCTGCCAACAGTGCCTGGACCGAAGCCGGTTCCACCTGGAACTACGCCGTCGCCAGCACTACGAGGTGGGCCGGAGACACAGGTAACGACGGTGGTTCCGATGCCGGAGGCAGTGTCAGTGGCACCGATCATTCGGCTACTTTGATGGGGTCGGTTGCTTTGACTAACGGCGAAGCTGCCAATACGCAAAAAGACATCACTCTGGATACCACTGAATTTACCTCTATGTGGAACAACAATTATGGCCTGATTGCGAAAAAAGATTCAGGTGGTTATGGAATCTTTTATTCCTCAGATTACACCACCGACACTACCAAAAGACCCAAGCTGGTGGTCAATTACACTCCATCTTTTACGGTAACTCAAAACACCACTGCACCATATTATAAATTCGGTTCCAATTCCACCAAAATTGTGGCCGGCGGTGACGGTACGTTTACTACTTCCATTAACCCGGGCAACACCAACACTCACATGTTGTCAGCCTATGTCAACAACAGTGGGGTTGCCGTCGACGCTACAGTCGCCAAGCTGGTATTTCGGGGCACGGCACAAACTACAACTTACACTGATATGGGCGGGGGCTGGTGGCGCTTGACCTATTCTGCCGCCGCCGCCAATGCCGCGGAAACTTATGGAGTTCAGGTATTATCGGGTAAAACCGTCTACGTCGACGGCGTCCAACTGGAAGAAAAAGCCTACGTCACTACCTATACCGATGGAACTCTGGGCACCGGCTACGCCTGGACCGGAACGGCCAATAACAGTACCAGTACCAGAACGATTGATGGATTAAAGTACTCCGACACTAGTAATATTTCCGGCACTGCCGGCACGATAAGCCTTTGGCTTGACGCGGGTAAAACCAATGCCTTTACCTCCGGTTTAAAAGTTTTTGTTTCTTCCGGAGACTCTACAGCTGGGTATAAATGGATATTGTATAAACAAACTGCGGCCAGTAATCTCACGTATTACACCACAGACAGTTGCGGTACGTTCAGTAATGATGTTACTTACAACGCCGGTTGGAACCATATCGTCATGACTTGGGCTTCCGGCACGTTTAAAATGTATTTCAATGGCGCTCTCAAGACGAACACGTTGTCCGGCGGATGTATGAACTTTGGAAATCAGGGACTGGAGGTTGGTCCGCTCTATTCAACCGGTTTTAACTATGCTCCGAATGCGGCCATATCGGATTTTCGTATCTACGATGCCGCCATTACCGCCAACGACGCTTCCGATCTCTACTACGCCGGTCTGGTTGGTCACTCGGAATCCATTGTCATTGACCGTTTTTCCGCCGACACCAAAGGCCAGGACCCCTTGACCGTCTGGCACATGGACGAAGGCTATGGCACGACCGTTAATGATTCTTCCCGCTACGGAAAATCTTTGACTGCTTCCGGTGCGACCTGGGAATCGGGTATCGGCAACGCCAGATCAGCTAGAGCTCGTTTTCTCAAGTTTGACGGCTCCACCAGCTATCTGTCCCGGGCCCAGGATTCGAGTTTTGATTTTGGCACCGGCAGTTTTAGCGCTTCCGGCTGGTTCCGGCACAACTCTACCGCTCCGGCTTCCGGCACGCATACGATTTTAGCTAGATACGGCAACGCCGGATTCAAAGTCTATATGAATACTTCGGGCTACGTCTGTTTTGGCATCGATGCCGACTCCACTTGGACACCGACTGATACCGCTTGCTCCGGCGCAAGCGACGGGTCGCTGGCTGATTCCAAATGGCACCATGTTGAAGCCGTCAAAAACGGTACCACCTCTCTATCTTTATACATCGACGGTCATCTGGCCCAAACTACCACTGTCACCGCCACCGGCACCATGAATACTCCGAGTATTTTATATTTAGGCGTGGACTCCACCGGCAATTCCAATTACTGGAACGGCTGGCTGGATGAATTTATGATCTATCCCTACGCCCGATCCGCCGCCCAGGTTAAAACCGATCTTCTCGACCCCGTCTCCGTCAACATCGGCTCCTCCACCAACGACCCGCTTACCAACGGTTTGGTGGGGTATTGGAAAATGGATGAAGCGGCCGCCAACTCCTGTACTGGGGGAGTAAATGATTCCTGCGATGCTTCGGGAAATGTTAATGATGGTGCGTGGAACGGCGACGCTACAAGTGCAATGGGAAAGTTCGGCAACGGCGTCATCTTTGATGGTACAGGAGACTACGCCCGAGTAGTAGATAGTTTGTCATTAGACTCTGCTACTTCTCTAGTTACACTCTCTGCATGGATATATCCCACAAGTACAACAGGTTACAGAACTGTAATAGGGAAAAAATATAGCACGCAGTGGTGGTTTGGACTATACACAGGAACATACCGCCTTCAAATATGGCTTAAAATAAATGGTACGGCTAGACAGTTGATTAGTTCAAATACTCTAGTAAGTGCAAATCAATGGAATCATATTATTGGCACATATGATGGTTCAAAAGTAAGTCTGTATGTAAACGGTGTTTTAGACACTTCTTGGGACTATACAGGCAGTCTCTCAACAGACAATGCTAGTGATCTTTATATAGGAGCTGACAGAGAAGGCGCAACCGATCCAACCTACTATTTTATTGGCACCATCGACGACGTGCGTATCTACAACCGCGCCCTTAGTCCGCGAGAAATCCGCCAGCTGGCGGACTGGGCCCCGGGGCCGGCAGTGTATCTCAACATGGACGACGGATCGGGTACTTCCGCCCAGGATATCAGCGGCAATGCCCGCACCGGCACCCTCAACGACGGCCCCATCTGGGCACCGGGTAAATTTGGCAAAGGCGTGAAGTTAGACGGCACCAACGACGACGTCAGCGTGCCGGATTTTGGATACTAGCTATGAACAGAGCCAATTACGAATATCTACTCGCCTACAAAATCACTGTCCCCATCTATGACTACACCGTGGCCTTTTGTGAGCGTTGTTCCCCCTATCACCCCAATCTCCCCCATTTCCCCCATCTTTCTTCTCCCCGAACCACCGATCAAATGGTCCAAGCTGCTCGTTCCGGAATGACCAATATCCCCGAAGGCGCCAAACAAGAAAGTTTGGCCGGCTACATCAAACTGTCAGGGGTAGCCCGAGGATCGCTCGAGGAACTCCTCAAAGACTTCCTCTCCTACGCCAGACAACATCAGATCGAGATCTGGGGCAAAGATAGGGCGATAAGAGAAATAAGAGAGATTGGTGAGATATGGGAAATAATCCGAAATAATCCCACTCTCCCCGATTCCCCCCATTTTCCCCATCTCCCTAATCACCCCGATCAGGCCATCAACCTGATGATCACCCTGATCCACCAAGCCAACTATCTGATCGACAAACTCATCACCTCTCTCGAAGAAAAACACACCACTGAGGGCGGCTTCTCCGAAAACCTCCTCAAAAAACGCCTTGCTTTCCGCAACCGAAATCTTCTCCTTCTCCTATCAGCCCTATTTCCCCTATTATCCCTTATCTCCCCGGGCCCCGCTCTCGCCGTCAACACCGGCCAGTTTACCGCCGAAGCCTGGGTCAATCCCACCACCTCCGCCGCTTCCAAAGCGATCCTTGGCAAATCCGAGGAATTGCGCATATTCACCGACGCTTCCGGCTATGCGGGCTGTCAGATAAAAGTCACCACTTGGCAGACCGCGGCCACCGCCACCACCAACGCACTCGCCCTCAACACTTGGTCGCACGTGGCCTGCGCCTACGATAAAGTCAATTTAAAAATTTATGTCAACGGCGTGCAAATGGCCTCGCAAGCGCTCACCTCCGCGCCAGACGATACCGCCAATGTTTTTAAGCTCGGCCAGGACGATTCGGCCTCTACTCCGTACGCCAATCTTGCCGGCTCGGCGGACGATTTTAAGTTTTACAATTATGCCAGATCTGCCAAACAAATCGTCGAGGATATGCTAGCTGGGCCTGCCCCGCGAAGCCTTGGTGCTGTGGGGTACTGGAAACTTGATGAAGGGGCGGATAACACCTGCTCCGGCGGTACTAATGATGCCTGCAATTCCGGTTCTGGCGGCTCGGCTTTGGACGGCCCCCAGACCGGCATGGCCACACCGGCCACCTCCACTTCCGGCTGGACCAATTCAGGAAAGTTTGGCAAAGGGCTGCTTTTTGACGGAACGGACGATAAAATCGCTATTCCCGACAATAGCTATTTTACCCTGCCCGGAGACTTTACTATTCAAGCTTGGATAAAAACAACTGCAAGCGGGGGCACAATTTTGGGCAGCTATACAAATACCGGCGATATCTATTGGCAATTTGAAAACTCCGGCGGCCATCCCCAATTATTGTACAAAGCTACCGCGTTTGGAGCCACTCAATCAATTCTGGGTGCCGGAAAACTTATCAATGACGGATCGTGGCATCACGTTGTGGGAATAAGAGATGGTTCCACGTTGTACACATATGTTGATGGTGTTTTGGATAACACGGCAACCGGTAAACTAACCACTTCAATAAACCCCGTCAATCCCACGAATATTGGAAACAGCACCACTCCGGCAAACTACTTTACCGGTACCATTGATGAAGTCAAACTCTATCATTACGCCCTGACTGCCGATGAAATCAAACTCGATTACAACCGCGGATCGACCTTGGTTTTGGGAGCTTTGTCCGATAATAGCTCGTATCAAATCAACGCTGCCAATCAGGAATACTGCGTCCCCGGCGACACGACCTCCTGCGTCACGCCCTTGGCCGAGTGGAAGTTTGATGAAGGCACGGGAACTGCTGCCTTTGATAGCACCGGCAATGGAGTAAAAGGCACCCTCGTCAACTCTCCTGCCTGGATCGCCGGAAAACTTGGCAAAGCCCTCAATTTCAACGGCAGTAATTCCTACGTCACCACCACCGATCAGGACGCCTTATTTAACGGCATTACCACCGCGATGAGTATTTCTACCTGGGTTAAACCAGCCGCCGGTAGTCTTTCTGCCCGCCGCGACATCATCCAGCGCGCCGGAGCCATCGGCAGTATCAACGGCGCCACTGCGGCCAAAGATATCTGGTGGTTCAACCTGCAAAATTCCGGGAAAATGAATTTTTACATGGGCGGCATTACCG
Source organism: uncultured Pseudomonadales bacterium (assembly GCA_964509695.1). Taxonomy (GTDB): domain Bacteria; phylum Patescibacteriota; class Microgenomatia; order UBA1400; family MFAQ01; genus 2-01-FULL-50-23. The sequence goes on from CAZDXN010000018.1 coordinate 17,140, forward strand.
GAGCCTATGTGGAAACGACAACGGCAATATCCGATAGCGTTTGGACCTATCTCACCGTCACCTACGACGGATCCAATATCCGTTTTTATATCAACGGCAAACTGGACAAAACGTCAGCCGCCTCCGGCACGCTTCTCACCGGCGACAACGGAGTGGGAATCGGCGCCAATCTTTCTACTGCCTCTGTTCTCACTCCTTTTTCCGGAGGTATTGATATGCTAAGGGTATGGGGCTACGCCCGCTCTGCGGCGCAGATTGCCTATGATTACAACCGCGGTGCACCGTCGGCAGCATATAAATTTGACGAGTGCACTGGAGGGAGTGCAAACGATGCATCCGGAAACGGCAACACAGGGACCATTACCATCGGCGCTAGCGGCTCCCAGACTTCCACCGGCACCTGCGGCACTAGCACGACGACGGAAGCGTGGAACAACGGCACCACCGGCAAACGCAACGCCTCTATCAATCTGGACGGCAACGACGATTATGTCACCACTTCCGCTTTTTCGCCGCTGGCGACAGCCGCAGTCACCACCACCAAAGCCTCCTGGGGAGGCTGGTTTTATCCTACCTCAGCCACCTCGCTGACTCTCATGGAAAAAGCCTCCGAATTCCGCCTGACCACCGACTCCAGCAGCAAACCTCTCTGTGGGGTCAACACTACCTCCAGCTCAACTCTGACCCTGCAACCCGATCCCACCGCCGGCATCGACAATATGGTCGCTGAGGGTGGGCAGGCCAACAACAACTACGGTACCAATACTCTTTTATACAACCAAAACAACGCCGGTACCCAAACGTATAATCCCTACAAATTTGACCTCACGAGCATCCCCGCCGGATCCACTATCACCTCCGCCACAATGACTCTGTGGACATACTCAACCTCAGGAAGCGGAAACCTAAACATTTACCGTATCCTTGCCGCCAACAGCGCCTGGACCGAAGCTGGATCTACTTGGAATTATGCCGTGGCTAGCAGCACGAGGTGGGCCGGAGATACCGGCAGTGACGGTGGTTCCGATGCCGGAGGCAGTGTCAGCGGCACGGACCACTCATCTACTTTAATGGGATCGGTAGCCCTAACCAACGGTGAAGCTGCCAATACCCAAAAAGATATCACTTTGAATACCACTGAATTTACTACCATGTTTGCTAATAACTACGGCTTGTATGCGCGCAAGGATTCGGGCGGCTACGGGATTTTTTATTCTTCGGACTACACCACCGACACCACCAAAAGACCCAAGCTGGTGGTCAATTACACTACTTCCAGCTTCCACGACTCTA
>CAZDXN010000019.1:0-17186 GCA_964509695.1 uncultured Pseudomonadales bacterium
AATTACCTTAAACAGAAAGGAGAACAACCGTTCTCTATCTAGGTGTCCAGGACACGCCGTTGCCAAAACAGGTGTGATATGATATGGGGCATGACGATTGAGACCTTAAAAACCGAGAGCGTGAAGGGGCAGCGAAAGACTTTTCTTCATGTACACGTTGGGAGCCGCCTTGATAATATGTTGAGACTAAACAAAGAGGGTGACAATCCAGATTTGGCGGTGGTGTACTTTCATGATAAGTATTTCGTTGTGGACCTGTCTATTAAAAGTAAAGATCGAAGAGAGTTGATCTCTCCGGAGACGGTGGATCAGTGGGGTGATTATTATCAAACCCAAATCGGACATCGCGTTCCGGAATTTCGTGTTGAGTATCTCGGAAACCTTAACGGGTTCGAATATCCGGTGCGGGAAATTAGAGAGGATGAGGTGGGTAATTTCTCCGGACCGGTAATTGATATCACCGCTCAACTCAAGTATCCAAGAATAAGAGAGGCGATTGAGAGAGCGCTATTCTTCCTCGAGGGATAGAGGCTAGGAGGAACTACGAAAGCGCTAGGCCGGCGGCGACGGAGGTAAATGGATCGAATTCGGTGATGCGGCCGGGTGTGAAAATAGCAGCAAGGGTTTCTTCAAAAATCGGAATTAGAGAAGAACCACCGGTTCTGACAACGACGTCAATTTGATCCGGTTCAAGATGAGCGTTTTCGAGAGTACGGAGGACGGTCCTTTTTACCTCCTCGACTCTGGGACGAATAATGTCCTCGAATTCGGCCTTGGTAATCTCAACATTTAGATCAATGGGGCCGTCTTTGAAAATAATGTTAGATTTTTCCGAGTAGGTAAGATCTTTCTTTGCCTTTTCGATAGCTTCGTACATTTCGAAACCAAGGTTTTTCCGAATTAAATGGAGAAGCCTTTCGACGGCCGGGAAATCTGAATTCTGATAGCGAATATCACTGGTCAGGAACTCAATATCTCTTTGGTTATTTAAATTCGGAATTCCGTACCAGGAGCGAAGTTCTTCGACAATGTGGTTGGGCATGGGCATTTTCTTGTCACCCCAAGTGAGTTTTGTTCCGAAGATGGGACCGAGTTTGTGATAGAAAATGTCTGAATTGAGAAGGTCTCCGCCGATATAAACGCCATCGGTGGCGATTACGTGATAACTCCCCTCCCCTTTCTCCATAATGGTGGTATCGAGAGTTCCCCCGCCGAAATCGAAAACAAAGACCTTTTGTTCTTTTTTTGGAAATCGGGAAAGATAATATTTCGCGGCGGCGACAGGTTCGAATTCGAATTTGATGTCTTTAAAACCCGCCTGTCGAAGTGCTTCCCTAAGGCGATCTTCGGCGGCTTTGTCTTTGGACGGGTCGGTACTGAAGAATCTGGGGCGACCGCAAACGACCGAATCAATTTTTTCACCAGAGAGTTCGTCGGCTTTACGTTTGATCTGACTAAGGAGCAAACCGATAAGCTGTTCGAGATCGTAATAGTTGCCGAAGACACGATTGCCTTTGAATAACGGGGACTTCAGGGCGGACTTCAGGGCGTGAAACAAACGGCCAGTGCCGTAGTCGATCTCTTCGTAGTATTCGGGAATATCAGCGGTATACGTCTTGCCACTGTAGCCGTCAGTATACAAAATGACATTTGGGATAATTTTCCCGGTGTATATTTTTCTTTTGATACCGGAATGGCGGGATTTGTTTTCATCAAGATAAGTTTCGACGGCCTTTGTCCCGATGAGGGTTTTCATCTCACCTTCATAATGGAATTGGTCTGCTTTGAAGGTCTGTGAATGAATTTGTGCTGGCGGAACGTTGGTGTGAACGACAAATTTTCGGGGGAAAAAATATAACGCGGAACGGATGACATCGGAGGTGGAAGAGAAAGTATCGATTGGAAAAAGGTATGGCTGTCCGTCTTTGAGGATACTGATAGAGGAATTGGTTGTGCCGAAATCAAGACCATAAAATGACATCTGGTAATTTTATCCCAGATGAATTTGCTAGTCCATTATTGAATGTTTGAACTAGAAAAGCCTTTTGACAATAAGAGCCATAATTTATTCTCCGAGAGAAAGGGCGATATAGTCTTTAAGTGATAGTCTGCCCTCAAGGTATTCGATGGCGGCGGTCTCACGGTTCAAGCCAACTGCGGCTAAACGGGCGTCTTCTTCGACGCGAAGGCGATGAAGATTTTGGGCATAGCGAAGGTAGTCAGCATATAAATATTCGAGCTTCCTCCCTTGCGGGAGGCTATGTTTCAGACGGGAAAGGTCTGTCTCAAGAGTTTTCATACGTGGTTAGCGGACGAATTGGCGTTCCTTGCGGACGATTTTCTTCGGACCCTTCTTGACTTTCTTCTCCTTCACCGGCTTGTCTGCCTTGGAGACCTTGTTCTTCACCGGTTGTTCCTCGGTGGTGGGTCGGTCTTTGGTGGCTTTTTTGACGACGGTTTCTGCCTGAGAGTTTTGGGTAGTGCCTTTGACGAAGAGACTCTTGACCTTCGTCGCTTTCTTGCCGATTCTACCCCGTAAGAAATAGAGCTTGGCGCGGCGGACGTTGCCTTTTTTCATGACCTCTACCTTGGTGATGGTGGGAGTCTCAATGGGGAAGATTTTCTCGACACCGACGTTGTTGACGGCAATTTTTCGGACGACAAACGACTTCAGACCAGCGTGACCACGGATGGCAATGACCAGGCCCTCAAAAATTTGAGTTCGGGTTTTGTCTCCTTCAGCGAATGTCTGGTGAATACGGATAGTATCACCGATAGCAAAATTGACGTCTTTCCAGCTAACTTGATTGGCCATGGGTTGTTATTTTAACAGATTGAAGCTATTTAAAGCAAGCTCGCCGGCTTGGCGAAGCAGGCTCGGAGGAAGTGGATGAAGATGGGGTGGGGGTCAAGGGGGCGGCTCTTGTATTCGGGGTGGAACTGAGTCCCTAGGAAAAATGGATGAATTTTGGCGGGAAGTTCGATCGCCTCAACCAAACTGCCATCGGGAGAAGTGCCGCTGATAATGAGACCATTTTTCGTAAGAATTTCCTTGAACTGGTTGTTGAACTCGTAGCGGTGTCGGTGGCGCTCGGAGATGGTGAGAGACTTACTTTTTTGATAGATTTTGGCCAATAATGTGCCGGGTTTGACGGCACAGGGGTAGGCGCCGAGGCGGATAGTACCGCCGTAATGACCTTTGGCGAGGTGCTCCTTCTGGTGTTCCATGAGGTGAATGACGGGGTAGGGAGTTTTGGAGTTGATTTCTTCGGAGTTGGCTTTTTTTAGGCCAGCAACATTTCTGGCAAACTCAATGGTTGCCAATTGCATGCCAAAACAAAGGCCGAGGTAAGGCAATTTATGTTCCCGGGCGTATTTTATGGCGGTGATGATTCCCTCTGTCCCCCGACCCCCCCAGCCCTGGGGAACGATGATACCGACTACATCGTCGAGAAATTTTTCGGGTTGGTTGCTAATTTCGCTACTATCGACGCCGACTATATCAATGGCGACTCCCAGAGCGGCACTAGCATGACGAACCGCTTCCAAAACGCTAATATAGACGTCTTTGTGATCGTGTTCACCGTGATGAACGTATTTCCCGACGAGAGCGATTTTTAGTCTCTTCTTGGGGTTGGTTAGCCCAGCGACGTACTTCTCCCATGGTGCCAGATGAGAGACCTTGGGTTTTAACTTTAGTTTTTCTAGAATCCGCTCCCCGATCCTGGCCTCGGCGAGACGAAGGGGGATTCTGGCAATCGAGTCGATGTCGGGGTTATCAATAATATCGACCGGATCGACAAAACAGCGGGCAGAGATGGTGTTGATTTGCTCCTGTCCAATCGGAGTCTCGTTCCGGGTGATGATGAAGTCCGGTGAGATGCCGACCTGACGAAGAGCGACGACGGCGTGTTGGGTCGGCTTTGTCTTCAGTTCACCGACGTTTCGGAGAAAAGGGAGATAGGTGACCATGATATAGAGAGTTGGGTTTTCGCGACCGATTTCCCGGGCGGCGTGGAGGAAGGGGAGGTTTTCCAAGTCACCGGTGGTGCCGCCAACCTCAACCAGACAGAAATCGTAACCCTTGGCTATTTCGTAAATACGGTCTTTGATCTCGTTGATGACGTCGGGAAACATCTCGACGTCGCGGCCGCCATATTTGAAGCTTCGTTCGTTGTTGATAACGGCTTGAAAAATCTTTCCCGTCGTCAGATTGTGTTTCTTGGTAAGACTAATGCCTAGGAATCTTTCGTAGTTTCCGAGATCCTGGTCAATCTCGCCGCCATCGTCGGTGACGAAGGTTTCGCCGTGCTCGGCCGGGCGCATGGTTCCCGCATCGAGACTGACGTAGGGGTCAATTTTCACCGCGGTAACTGAAAAACCTTTTGATTTTAGAATCAGACCAACTGAGGCCGTGGTAATTCCCTTGCCTAAGCCAGACAGGACGCCGCCGACAGTGAAAATAAAATTTGTTTTCATCCAGTCAGATATTGCTAACTGGAAATTAAGTATAACAGGGCGTCAACTCAAAAGGCGGGAGATTTTGATCGCTAGCGCTTGGTTGTATTTGACAGTGTAGGGCAGGATGATGCGTTTGGGTTCGCCTCCATTGGGAATGACGATAGTGACGGTGTCGGCGCCCGGATTTTGCTTCAAGAGATTGTTGATGGCGACAAGAGTTTCTTTTGGAGTCCCTCTAGGAACATCGACTTCGTAACTTGTGCCTTCGGGAGGTTTCGCATTCATGTCGATAGCCTCAACCTTTTCGACGATGACGGACAATTTGTCGTCGCGTTTGTCGACCCTTCCGGTAATCAAGAGCGCTTTGTCGATTATCCAAAGATCGGTGGTATCCGCGTAAAGATTGGGGAAAACGACCAGATCAATGGCGGCGGTATCATCCTCAAGGGAAGCAAAGCACATCCGGGAGTTATTTTTCTTCGTGTTTATGGCGCGGACCGAAGCGAGAATACCGGCTATGGTGACATTTTGACCGACGTGATAATTAGGGTCGAGCTGGCTGACTTTGTGGGTGACGCGGTGGGCGACAATTTTGATGGCATTCTTCACAGGGTGGTCGGTCAAATAGAAGCCGAGAAGAGTTTTTTCGGTTTTGAGAAGTTCGGCCATGGGCACTTCGGGGATATCAGGAAGATTGTCGGTCAGGGTATGACCGGACTCCTCTTTTGTCATACCATCGAAGAGACCTCCTTGACCGGAAGATTTCTCGCGGCTGCCGGCGGTAGCTTGATTTCTGACTTCGTTGTAGGCGGCATAAAGCTGGGAGCGTCGACCAAACCGATCAAAGGCGCCGGAACCAATGAGAGATTCAAGGACACGTTTGTTCACTTTCGAAAGATCGGCGCGGTGAATGAAATCAGTCAGACTGGCAAATGGGCCAGAGGTTCTGGCGGAAAGAATGGCGGTGATAGCAGAATCACCAACGTTCTTGATGGCCGAAAGACCAAAACGAATCGCTTTCCCCTCCTCTCTAGCGCGGCCGACCTTTAGCCATTGGTCTTTCGTCAAAGGAATGATGGTGAAGCCGGTTTTGCTCTCATTGATGTCCGGGGGAAGAATTCTGATACCCAGGGCGCCGGTTTCGGCGATGGCTTCGGTGAGTTTGTCGGTATTTCCTGCTTCGGCGGTCAAGAGTGAAGTCATGTACTCGACGGGGTAGTTGGCTTTGACATAGGCTGTCCAGTAAGCGACGATGCCGTAGCTGGCGGCGTGGGCTTTGTTGAAGCCGTAAGCGGCGAAGGTTTCGATTTGTTTGAAGAGGTCCTCAGCTTTGTCATGAGTCATTCCGTTGGTGACACAACCGTCGACGAATTTACTATGTTGCTTCTCCATCTCCTCGGGAATTTTCTTGCCAATGGCTTTCCTGAATTTGTCAGCTTCTTCCCAGTTGTAACCGGCCAGATCAATAGCCATATAGAGAACGTCATCCTGATAAGTGATGATCCCGTAACTTTTGTCCAAAAATTTCTCCATTCTCGGGTCGAAATACTTAACCAATTTCGGATCATGTTTTCTGGCGATATAATCTGGAATCGAGGCCATTGGGCCGGGACGATAAAGAGCGACCATGGCCATGAGGTCATCGATGCGTTCCGGTTTCAAGTCGACGAGGTACTTGGTCATACCGGCGCTGGCCAGCTGAAAAACACCAAAGGTGCTACCGGCGGCAAGCATTTCAAAGGTCTTGGCGTCATCAAGAGGAACTTCTTTGATTTTGATGTCGACACCGAGGGAGTTCTTGATCAGAGTAATGGCATTGGCGAGAATGGATAAATTTCTTATCCCAAGAATATCGAGCTTGATTAAGCCTACGTCTTCACAGGCATGCATTTCGTATTGAGTAATAATCTTGTTCCCTCCTCCAGGCTCCTGCTGAAGAGGGGTGTAGCGGGTGAGAGCGGCCGGGGCAATTACCACGGCGGCGGCGTGGACGGAGATATGACGCTTGTTTCCCTCAATCTTTTGAGCAAGGTCGAGGAGGGTTTTGATTTCTGGGTCTTCGTCCTTTGTTTTTTTTAGTTCCGGTGTGATTTCGAGGGCTTTCTTTAGAGTCATGGGAAAACCTTGAGAGCCTTCGGGTATCATTTTGCTAATCCGGTCGACGCTAGAATAGGCCATACCAAGAACACGGCCGACGTCACGAGCGGCAGCACGAGCCTTCATCGTCCCAAAGGTACAAATCTGGGCCACTCGGTCTTCACCATAAGTTTGTTTTAGCCAAGTAATAAGATCGTCGCGGCGATCATCGGAAATATCCAGATCGATATCTGGAGGAGAGGGCCGGAAGGGATTGAGAAAGCGTTCGAAGGGAAGGTTAAAGCGGATCGGATCGACGGTGGTAATGCCACAGCAGTACGAAACCAAAGAACCAGCGGCGGAACCTCTGGTGTTGGTATAGATACCGACTTCATTGGTGTGGGTAACTATTTTGTTGAAGAGAAGAAAATAAGGAGAGTATCCCTTCTTCTCGATAACCTCAAGTTCGTAATCGAGACGTTTGGTAATGACTTCGTCAGGGTTCTTCCCGAAAAATTTGTGAGCTCCCTCGAAAGCCATCTGTTTAAGGGCCTCCCCTGCTGTTTTCCCTTTTGGAAGCTCGAAAGGTGGAAAGTACCATTGACCAAGAGTTATCTTGATATCAGTCATGTCCGCGATGAGATTGGTGTTCTCGATCGCTTCGGGTAGATCAGAGAAGATTTCGACCATTTCCTCAGTACTTTTGAGATAAAAATCGGGAGAATCGATGTAGCGGAGGCGGTTGACGTCGCTAATCTGTTTCCCCGTTTGGATACAGACGAGGGCGTCCTGAGCGGGGGCATCAGCGCTGTCGACGTAGTGGACGTCGTTGCTGGCGATGATGGGAAGACCAAGATCGCGACTGAGCTTGATGAGACCATCCTCCCCGGTTTTGCATTCCTGATGATGAGTCAGTAGTTCGTTCTTGACCGAGTCGGGAAGACCTTTGACGGCGGCGAACTGATCATAGGGGTGGCGTTGAAGCTCGATAAAAGTTTTGTCGGATCCGAAAATTTGTTCTAGCTCTCTCAATTCTTTTTTGGCGGCGGCATAGCCCTCGGAGTGCAGAAGCCTCTGGATCCTCCCTGCGGGACAGGCGGTGGTGACGGCAATGCCCTGATGGTATTTGGCAAGAATTTCTTTGTCGATACGGGGTTTGTAATAAAATCCCTCGGTCTGGCCAATGGTGACGATCTTCATCAGGTTCTCATAACCCTCGTTGGTGGTTGCTAGGAGGAGGAGGTGGGAGGCATCGGAGCGTTTCTTATCAAAGCGACACTCAGCGGCCAAGTAGGTTTCACAGCCGATGATGGGTTTGATCTCTTTATTTAGGGCTTCTTTGTAAAACTCGATGGCGCCGTACATACCGCCGTGATCGGTGAGACCAAGTGTAGTTTGACCGTATTCTTTGGCTCGAGCAATCAATTTCTTGATCTTGGAAAGACCGTCAAGAAGTGAGTTTTCGGAATGGACGTGAAGGTGGGTGAAGTTTCTCATCTTAGCTTTTCAAGTAACAAACCGGAAACAGTTTGGGCATCGGCCTGACCTTGGGAAAGTTTCATGACGGCCCCAACGAGGAAACCGAGAACGGCAGTCTTGCCTTTTTTATATTCTTCGACGATTTTTGGGTTTTGAGAGAGAACTTCGTCAACGAGGATGGTGAGTTTCCCGGCGTCAGTCTCACCAACAGCGGTTAATTTTTCGAATTGAGCCTTGATATTACCGGTAATATCTATCTTTTTGTTGATGATGAGGTTGGACAACCTCCGAGGTTGAACATCGGGGTTGTTTTTGAGGATGGCGAGGGCGGTTTTGTCGCGACTCAATATCAAGGCGTCAGCGGGCTTGACTCCAATAGCGATTAAATCACTAATGATGGTGTCGGGAAGTTGGGGAAGTTGGCCTCTGAGCTTTTCGACGACGCTGGGGCTGATTCGAAGAGGGGGGATGTCCGGCTCGGGGAAGTAGCGGTAGTCATTGGCTGCTTCTTTTTGTCTTTGTAAAAAAGTTGTTTTCTTGACGCTATCGTAGCCCCTGGTTTGTTTGTTTGATTTGGATTTTTCAAGACCATCTGTCTCGAAGGCGTTAGTTTGACGAGAAACTTCGTAGTCGATAGCTAGGGCAGCAAAGTTGAATGAGTTAATATTTTTTAATTCGACGAGAGGAGTAAAATGACCGTTAATATCAAGATTGACGGTGGGCTCCAGTCGCATCTGGCCTTTCTCAAGGTCGGCAGTAGTAACTCCAATTTCTTTGACGATGGCGTGAATTTTCTTCAGATATTCTTTGGCTTCTTCGGATGAAGCAATATCCGGTTGACTAACGATTTCGACTAAAGGGACACCGGAACGATTGAAGTCGATCAGAGAAACTCTTTCGTCATTTAAAGTAGTATGTTGTAGCTTTCCAGTATCTTCTTCGAGGTGAACCCGTTCGATTCTGATTTTTTTGCCGGAATCCAAGGTGACGAAACCATCATGGCAGAATGGCTCGGTGTACTGGCTAATCTGATAGCCTTTGGGGAGGTCGGGATAGAAATAATTTTTTCGATCAAAGTGACTGACTTCGTTAATCTGACAATTCAAAGCTAGACCGATTTTGATCGTGTCCTCGATGGCTTTTTGATTCGGGACCGGCAGAGCTCCGGGCAGGCCCAAACAGACGGGGCAGGTTTGAGTATTGGGGACTTTGCCAAAGTGGTCGGCCGGGCAACCGCAGAACATCTTTGATTTCGTCGTCAGCTCGACGTGGACCTCAAGACCAATAATGATTTGAGATTTGAGATTTGACATTTTAGATTTGATATTTGGACGGGAATTTAACAAAGTCGGTGGTCTGTTGGTAGAGATTGGCGATATCGAGAATCTTAACCTCCTCGAACTGATTGCCGGTAATTTGGAGCCCAATGGGTAGACCATCAACAAAACCACAGGGAACGCCGGCACTGGTCAAGCCGGCAATAGAAGAGGGATTGACAAGGACGTCCGCCATTTCTCCGAACATGGATTCGTTTTGGGTTGCGCCAAGCTTTTGGGCCGGTCCCGGAGAAACGGCGCCAATGTAGGCATCAAATTGTTTGAAGGTGTTTTCAAACTCCTCGACAATTTTGGTTCTGACGGCCAAGGCTTTTTTGTAGTAGGCATCGTAGTAGCCGGCGGATAAGGTGTAGGTTCCCAGCATGATGCGGCGCTTGGCCTCGTCGCCAAAAGACTCCCGGCCGTGACCAAATCTAATGCCGTCGTAGCGAGCCAGATTGCTACTAACTTCACTTCGCTGAACAACAGTATAAACACCAATGGAGTATTTTGGATCCATGAGGGAAATTTCTTCAACTATCGCTCCGAGACTTTCCAGATGTCTGGCGGCGTTGTGAATCAAAGTTTTGACCTCGGTTCTCATGGAAGACAGAAGGTAGTCTTTGACCAGAGCGATCTTTATGTCTTTGAGATCTTTTCTTTTGAGAAGCTGGTGATATGGTTCGACCGTCCTCGGCGAGGTGGTGGCGTCGTATTTGTCGATACCGGCAATAACCGAGGTGATCAGGGCGGCGTCCTCGACAGATCGAGCGATCGGACCGGGAGAATCGGTGCTACTAGCCATGGCGATAACCCCGTAACGGCTAACGCGGCCGTAACTGGGCTTGAAGCCAGTCACTCCGCACCAAGCGGCAGGCTGACGAATGGAACCGGCGGTTTCAGAACCAATGGCGATGGGGGCCAACTGGGCGGCAATGGCAGCGGCAGAACCCCCGGATGAGCCACCGGGAAGACGACCCAAATCCCAAGGATTGAGCGTCGGGCCATATTGGCTGGATTCGGTCGAACTACCGTGAGCCCAAGCATCCATATTGGTCTTCCCCAAAATGATAGCCCCGGCGTCTAGGAGGCGCCGGGTAACGGTCGACTCGTACTGGGGATAGTAATCTTCCAGAACCAGCGAACTGGCTGTCGTCGGTAAACCACAAGTCAAAAAGTTATCTTTTACGGCGACCGGAATACCGATGAGGGGTTTTGTGAGACCAGTTTTTTTGATTTCTTCATCGGCTAGTTTGGCTTGGCCAAGAGCGTTTTCATTGATTGATAAATAGACGTTGAGTAAGGGGTTGAAACGATTGATACGATCGAGATAGTGACTGACGATATCGACAACTGAAAAATGTTTGTCTTCCAGACCGCGGAGCAATTCAATCACCGATAGTTCGTGGATTTGTTTATTCACTGTCTTTTTCTAAAATTTGTTTGACAACAAAGAAACCCTGATGGACATTTTTGGCCCCGGAAAGAGCTTCGGCCTGGGTGAGAATCCGGTCTGAGTCAATTTCATCGGGACGGGTGACGTTCTCAAGATGGTTCACCTGAGATGTGGGGGCGATTCCGTTGGTATCGATTTCGTTGAGTTCTCCAATAACATCGATGGTCATCGAAAACTGATCGGCAAAAAGATTCTTTTCATCTTCGCTGACAGGAAGGTTGGCCAGAACGCCAATCTTGGCAACGTCATCAGTAGTAATTGTAATTTTGACCATCTAGGGTTTATTCTAGCCTATGTTTCGACCAAGTGATGATCGGAAATAGTATAGACTTTGGTGCAGGTATTTTTTACCAATTCCCGGTCGTGGCTGACTAGAAGAATGGTGCCTGGAAATTCTTTCAAAAAAGTTTCCAGGGCCATGATGGATTTTAGATCCAGATGATTCGTCGGCTCGTCTAGAATCAGAAGGTCGGGATTGGTGTGAAGAAAAAGGGCGAGTTGAAGACGGGATTTCTGACCACCGGAAAGGGTCCAGACCTTGCTTCTCATGTTCTGCTTGGTGAAGAAGAATTTCCTCAAAATAGCCTCAATTTCGTAGTCGAAGAGGGGGTAGGTCTTGGCAAAAATAGATTGAGGTGATTCCTCTAGGGGTAGCGTGGCTGAATGTTCCTGAGAATAGTAGCCGACCTTGATATTGGGACCGATTTTGACTTCTCCGGAATCGGGGGTTAATTTCCCAAGGAGTAAACTGATGAGAGTTGACTTGCCGGTACCGTTTGGAGATAGGAGGGCGACTTTGTCGGAGACCGCGAGGTGAAGGTTGGTGTGGTCAAACAATTTTTCACCATCATAACCAAAGACCAAATCCTTGATCAGGATAGCGGTTTTGTTTTTGATAATTTTGTTCTCTAGTTTGGACTCGATGATAATTTTTCTCTTCTTTAAATTTGGATCGATGACCATATCGGCCTGAAGTCGGTCGAGACGTTTTTGGGTGTTGCGGTAGGCGCCAATCAAACCTTTGTCACGAAAGATTAGAGCCATGTCCCGGAGTCGTTTCTCTTCTTTCGCTTGGGTCCGGTGAAGATCGGCGGCGGCCGCCTCCTCTGACGCATAGATCTGGGTAAATTTCTGGTAACCAAAGGGATAGGTTTTGATCTTGTGGTTTTCGAGTAACCAAACTTTCGTCGAGACATTGGTGAGAAAAGTGCGGTCGTGGGAAATCATGATGACTAGGCCGTCGAAAACCGAGAGGGCATCCTCGAGCCAGATTTTGTTTTCTAGGTCGAGATGATTGTCCGGTTCGTCGAGAATGACCACGTCGTAGGTGTTGGAATAAAGAAATTCGGCCAATTTGGCAATCTTCTTTTGGCCTCCGGAAAGTGATTCGTAATCGGTAATTTCCTGAGTCAGGTAACCTATCGTGGGGGTCGTGTCCCAAATGATTTCTCCGGAATCCTGTTCTTCCAGCCCGGCGAGAATTTTCAATAACGTGGATTTGCCGGAGCCGTTGTCGCCAATCAGAGCAATAATGCCCTTGCCGGTGTGGGAAAGATCAATCCCCTCGAGAAGAGGTTCGTTGTAGTGTTTGACTAGTGCTTTGATCTTTAGGTTGTACATAGGATTTGGTCGAGTTCGCCTCGACCATCAATCGGATAGTAAATCTCCATTAGACCGTAGAGGAATTGGAAATTGTCGTTTTTTAGAAAACCGATGTTTTGAAGGGCTTTGAATTCGGTTTCAGTGGGAAGTTCATTTACAGCGGTAATTGCTTTTTCGTTGGTCCAATCGAAGGCGAGATAGTTTTTGTAAAAATTGAAGGGAAGTTTGATCAAAAATTCATTCCCATATGAAGCCATGTTGGACAATATGATTGACTCGACTCCGTCCACCTCGACCAGATCCAGAACGATATCGACGTGACCCTCACTGACAGCTTTGGCACGATGAAGATAATAACGATATAGGTCGGTGAAGGTTTGATATGAAAATTCCGGGACGTTGACGAGGCGCTTAACTAAGTCGGTCGGGAGATAACCAATTTCGTTCTTCTCCGGATTGAGAGGATCGTAATAGACGAGCTGGTGATCGATGATCAAAAAAAATTGCTTCTCAAGCAGAGCTTTCCAAAGGGCGGGGTTTAGATATTTGGCACCATTGACGCGAATCACGCTAAGATTCGGGGCCAACCTAATTCGCGTGGCATCGATTTCGACATCCTGGAGAGTTTCTTTGGTCAGATTAACGGCGGACTTTCCCTTTGATTGCCTCTGGAAATTGATATCTTCGAGGATCGTTTCGGGGGTGAAAAGTTTTTCCCCGGCATAAAAATTGATGGCGTTGGCCAAAACACTCAAGCGGCAGGAGTTGGGAGATTTAGGTAGGACTCGATCAAGTTTGATTTGAGTCAGCCCCTTATAATCAAGATTCACATTCTGATTATGCCACAAATTAGCTTCGGAGGGCGTTGACGCGCTCGGTGATTGGGGGGTGGGTATTAAAAAGATTGGCGAACCAACCAACGGAACTGTGATCTTTGATCTTCCCGATATTGGCGGAATCAAAATGGAAGGGGTTGACTAGATAAAGATGGGCGGTGGCTTTGTTGGCGGCTTCAAGAGGTTCGATATCAGCGGCAAGTTTCTCGAGCGCCCGAGCTAACCCTTCTGGGTATTTTGTAAATTGGGCCGACGAGGCATCGGCCAGAAATTCACGACGACGGGAAATAGCCAGCCGGATGAGGTTGGCGATCAGAGGAGAGATGAGGGCCAAGACGAGACCGATGAGGAAAAAAACTATTTGAAGCTGTCCTCCTCCGTCATCGCGACTGCGACGGCGGCCACCAAAGAAGCTAAAACGGAGGAGGAAATCGGCAAGAAGGGTAATTACTCCGATCAGGATGGTGACGATGCCCATAAGGCGCGTGTCGTAGTTCTTGACATGAGAGAGTTCGTGGCCGATAACCCCCTCCAGCTCGGTGCGAGTAAGTTTTGCCAATATCCCGGTGGTGGCGACGATGACGGCATGGTTTGGATCTCTTCCGGTAGCAAAGGCGTTCATAGCGGTGTCTTCGATAACGTAGAGCTTGGGCATGGGAATACCGGCGACCTTGCTAAGGTTATCGGTAACGGTATAGAAGTTAAAGTGAATACGAGGGTTGGCGGGAGTAGCGTTGCTCAGGGAAAGGACGATTTTGTCGGAGTAATAGAAACTGGCGAAACTCATGATTCCCGAAAGAATTAGAGCGTAACCGACAAAGCCCCAACCGTAGCCAAGGGCGTAGCCGATGAAATAGGCGGCCACAGCAATAAAGCTGATAAAACCCAAAATGACTAGATTGCTTCTGGTTTTGTTGGCATCGACCAACTCGTAGTAATTCTTCATGGTTCGACCAGCTCACCACTATAGCGAAATTTTTTGATCTTTTGTCTCCTCATCAGAGACGGTGAGGTGGGAGCCGTTCATTGGGGTCGAGAGGCCGACGGCGGTTTTGAATCCAAATGAACTGGCGACCAAGTTGCTGGGGAAGGTGATGATCTTGGCATTGAAATCAGCGGAAAGATCGATAAGGACGCGACGAGCGTAAGTCAGTTTGTCGGCAGTATCCCGAAGCTCGTCCATGAGACGGCTGATAACCTTCTCACCTTTCAACTCGGGGTTACTTTCGACCAAGACATTAAGCTTTGGTAGTAGGGCGGAAATTTTGTCGGCGGCCTTGTCGATATCCGCCATGTCTTTGCTTCCGGTGGCTGATTCAACCGCTTTTCTGGCGTCAGTGAGAGATTTGAAGATATCCTTCTCGTGTTTGAGGTAGGTCTTGGCCGAAATTTCAAGGTTGGGGATGAGATTGGCTTGACGCTTGAGTTGGTTGCCAATTTCTTGAATGCTGGCAGAAATTCGTGTCAGGGTTGTCTGGAGCCAGTTGTAGATAGATATGGCATAAAAAGACAAAAGGACGATAACAAGCAAGAGAATTAGTGGTATGGACATAATATTAGTTTAACACAAATCTCCACCAAAAACCCCGACGCAAGGTCGGGGTAATTTGGAAAGTAATATTAGTTACTTGTTTTTGGTGTCTTAGCGAGATCCACCACGGCTGAATCCACCACGGCCTCCACCGCTACTGAATCCACCACGGCCTCCACCAAATCCTCCGCGGTTTCCACCACCGAAGGATGAGCCACCAGTTCCCTCTTCGCGAGGCTTAGCCTCATTGACGCGAAGGGGTCGGCCTTCCATGTCAGTACCATCGAGCTTGGCAATTGCTTCCTTGGCAGCATCGTCATTGTCAAACTCGACAAAGCCGAAGCCCTTGCTTCTGCCCGAGAATTTGTCCGAGATTACGGACGCACTCACGATAGTACCAAACGGGGAGAAGATCTCTTCCAGTTTAGCTTGATTAACGGTATAGGGAAGATTCCCTACGTACAAACGCATAGCCATGATTGGCTCCTTTCTTGCGACTAGCGATCATCACTTCTAGTCTCTTTCCTTCAAATAAACGGCTAAGATGATTTAACCCCGCGTCTTGGTTCTACTGGAAGAAACCTCCGAATCCCCAATAACAGCTACGGGTATTATATAATATGCAAGCACAAGATGCTAATTTGTGCGTTTAAGGGGCCGTAGCGAAGTTGGTTATCGCGCCTCCCTGTCACGGAGGAAATCGCGGGTTCGAGTCCCGTCGGCCCCGCCTTCGCTCCGCCTTAGCTTCAGCGAAGGCGAGCTTCGCCTCGCCAGTCAGAGCTTCGGCGGGTGAAACCCGCTTGATAAGATGTTTTACGTTTATATTCTATCTTCTACTAACGGCCAATCTTACGTTGGATGTACCGATAATCTGAAAGAAAGGTTGGTGAGGCATAACAAAGGTTATGTCCCCGCAACCAAACCAATACTGCCAGTAAAACTTGTTTCATACTTTGCTTTTTCCAACAAATATACCGCCTTCAACTTTGAAAAATATCTAAAATCTGGATCAGGAAGGGCATTTATTAGAAAACATAAACTTGTTGACATCGCCAACTAGTCGCCGCGAATGATAAAACGGCGTAAAATAGCCGTATGATTGAAAAAGCCACATCTTGTCGCGGTTTGGTTGTCCAAAATGACAAGGTATTGTTGATACGACGTCATAAGGATAAAATTGACTACTGGGTTTTCCCCGGAGGTCACACTGAGGAACGTGAGACACCGCCAGAAGTGGCAAGTCGGGAAATACTGGAGGAAACCGGTTTGAATGTTACAGAGGTTGGAGAAGTCATTTTTTATGACAATCCTAAGTGGGGAACTCACGAAGCGGTGGTAATTTGCCAAGTCTCATCAGGAGAACCTGTTCTGGGAGGTCCAGAAACCGAGCGCAACTCCCCTGAGGATCTGTATGAGCCAACCTGGGTGGAGGTAGAATTGTCTCTTACATTTGAAAACCTTTTTCCCGATCCAGTTCGAGAATTATTCAGAAATAGATTCAGCTGTAATGCCGGCAAAAGCCTATAATTTGTGGTGGCCTCGATTTTTTGATAGAATATAGTGATTATGGGTGCAAACTTCTTTGGAAGGAGCCGCTATGTCAAGGACAGCGCGGAAACTTCTATCACAAAACTTTCTTTGGAATCGGGAGCTAGTAAATAAGCTGATCCGAGGCTCTTCTGTTTCTCAAAACGATTCTGTATTGGAGATTGGGTCGGGCAAGGGAATCATTACCGAACAGCTATTGGGTATTTGTCAAAAACTCACGGCAATTGAGGCTGATCGACGGTTACATTCTTTTCTAAAAGAAAATCTTCCGATTAAACAGGGCCTTCAACTTCTTCCTTGTGACTTCCTCGATTATCCCCTACCTTCTTCTGAGCCGTTTAAGGTGTTTTCAAACATTCCTTTCTCAATTACTGGGGAAATAGTCAAGAAATTACTATTTTCCCCGAACCCCCCGGAAGATAGCTATCTGGTTGTTCAGCGAGAGGCGGCTGAAAAATTTGTCGGGAAAAAATGTGGCAACACGATGTTGGCTGTTATTTTTTATCCTTTCTTTGACATCAAGATAGTTCACACATTTCAAAGGAGCGACTTCAAACCAAAACCTAAAGTTGACTCGTGCTTAATTCAGTTGGTAAAAAGAAAGTCCCCGTTTATTCGAAAGTCTAATGTTCAGCTTTATCGAGATTTTGTCGTCTATCACTTTGGTAGAAAACGGTTGGCACCTGCTGTGACGCCCTCCGAGTGGCTAGCTAAATTCGACGAATTCATTAAAAAACACGATCCTCGAATGCTCAATAAAATTGGGGGTTCCTTCACCAAGTGGCAAGCAGAGGAAAGAAAACTGTCAAAAATTCATCGGACCAGGACAGGGGCTTGACGTGTATATTGTTTGTCTATAAGATGTGGGGTATATTAACCCG
>CAZDXN010000020.1:0-14652 GCA_964509695.1 uncultured Pseudomonadales bacterium
TTTCTTGTTCATATTGCAAATAGTCTACGTCTCCAAATAATACCGAAAACAAATAGACCTAATCCCAATATAAGTAACGCGTAGGTCTGTGTCAACACCCCCGGTTCTGGGACTCCACCCTCCGTCGCCGGCATGCCATCAGCCGGGGTCGGTGACACCGTGATCCCATCGGTCGGGGTTGCCGATGGCGTCGAGGTGAAGGCGGGAAGTCCGCCTACTCCGGCGGCGACGATCACAAACCCTCGGCTAAATTCCGTCTCCGCTCCGTTCTCCAAAAACTTCAATTTGATGCTGTGATTCCCCAATGATAATTTTATGGATGGCGACCAAGACCAGTTGTCCGTCGCTGAAGCCGTCGCCGTTCCCGACTGCCCCGTCGTGTCCAATTGCAAACCGATCGTCGTCCCTGCCGGTGCCGTCCCCAAAAACTCCGGCCACTGGGTCGCCAAACTATCTCCTTCCGTAGCTGGGTTAACTAATTTAACCGAATAAGTCGCTTCTGGGGATTGACCCAAATCCGCCAAAGTGGCAAAACCAGAACCTGCCGTTCCTCCCGTCAGATCGGAAATGACCGGCGACACCTCGCCCGTGGCGAAATTATGCGTCTTCCCTAGAGTAATTTCCGGCACTGGATTGTCATTGGCGGTATTGGTGATCGCCGTCGCCGTTCCGGCAGTTCCCGCCTGTATGAAGATGGTCACCGTTTCGGCCGCTTTGTCATAGGCCACATAATCTCCATTAATATTTCTGGCATTGGACAGCGCCAGTCTCCAACTGCCGTCGGTCTTTGTCAGAGCCGAGAGCGTCTCCGCGCCAGTTATCTCCACATAGACAATCGCTCCCGAACTACCCGCCCCTCCGGCTGTGACAATTTTTCCGCTGACGACGTCCTCCACCGGCGCCGCCGCGCTTGGTGCCGTCCTGATTTGATAAGGTTTTCCGCTGTCGTTGTACGTTTGGGAACCGGAACCGATCTCAAAATAGTATGTTTTGTCCGCCGAAAGTCCGGTGACGTCCACGTAATGGGTCGTATACTGGTTCGTACTTCCGGCAATCTGGTCGCGCTGATCTCCAGCGGGTAAGGTCAGATTGGTGGGGTTGTCCGAGTACTTGAGAAAACCGGTGACCGGCACATCGCTATCCCAACTGACCGTAAAGCCCGTGCTCCCTCGGTTGCTGATCTTTACGTCCTTTGGCGTCGCTGTCGGACCGGCCTTGATTCCAAAGCCTTGTTTCTGACCGACCAGGACAATTCCCGCCACCAACCCGCCGACAAGGATCAACAATCCAAAAAAAGTTGGAATCCTTTTGGCAAATAAATTATTTTTCATCAATATCTAATACTATGGCAGAGAAATCCGCCGCCGTAAACTTCCTCCTCGCGGCCAAGTTGGCCAGATCGTCCTTTGCAAAGCTTCCATCGAGCGGGGTAATGGCAATTTGTTGTCTGTCCGTGATCTGAGTTTTGGTGAGTGATACATAGATTTGGTAAGCCAACCAAGACCCCACCAGCAGAAGACTCATAATTCCCACCAGCAAGACATAACTACTTCTGGCTCTCTTGAGTTTCATTGGATTGGGGGGGGAGCTAAAACATAATAGGCAGTCGCCCTGCCAACCGCTCGCAAATTATTGACCGGGTCGATCAAAGTCCCCGAAGCTTTGATCTCCTCCTTCTTCAAGTCGATCGCCGTGATCAGCACCACCCTATCCATATTTTCAATTTTGGAAAGGAAATCAATCACCTTGGTCGGTTCACCCGAAACATCAAAATTAATCGAAAAACTAGCCACCTTGCCGCCCTTTTCCAGAGGAGGCATGACCCCCCCTTTTTCCTTGTCCGCCAACTTGATTTTTTGTCCGATCAGCGGTATCGCGTCAAGGGCAAGGCCCTGTATGGCTACGTTGTTCTCACTCGCAATTAGCGAAAACCTCTTGGCTACCCCAGACTCATCGGGGACATCTGCCACTGCGGCCGAAAAATCGGAAATGCGATCAGCATACGTTCCCAAATCAGCGCTTGCCTTGGCCAGTTGACCAATTTTGGTCGAAAGTTTGGTGTCCACTACCACCTGATCGGCGATCTTTTTTTGTAGAGTCGCTACTGTCGCCAGCGTTGGTCTGATCGCCAGGGTCAGTAGAAATGTCACCGTAAATACCGACAGAATAATCTCGACCGAAGCCCTGATCTCCGGCCGCTCATAGACTATCCTAATTTTTTCGTTTCTCCAAGGTGCGTTCATGTTTTATTTACTACTACTGATATCTTGAAGTTTATTGCCCCCTGCCTTTGGTCATAGTCAATTGAGCCAACACTGATTCCAGTTACACTTGAAATATTGTTTACCCCGACTAACAAACTGGCCAAACCTCCCTCAGATCCCGCCATTCCCGTCAGCGAGAACCCAGCCTCGTCGACCGAAATCTCGGTAAAACTAACGTCCACTGGAGTCACCCTCTTTATCTGATTAATGACCTCACTTATCTCCAAGTTTTCCTTCAGATATTTATCCACGACCGCTTGTCTCGAAAGTAGGTCACGGATTTTATTTTCGATATCGACATAACTTTCCACTACCGCCTGCTTTTGACCGATTACTTCAATTAGGTCATTAAGTTTTTTGTCAAAATAGAAACGGGAACCGAAGGCCAAAATCACCACAAACTCCGTTAGAACCACCAGAATCCTCCCCGAAGTCAGCGCCCATTTGAGGATTTTCCCCAAAACCGAGAGCTCAAACGAGTCTTTGGGAAGCAAGTTAATCTTTCCGAATTTTGCAGCAGCCATGCTACCTTCAGTATAGCTTTTACTTCTTCAAAAGTTTAGCCAGACGTGATTTTAGCCGGTCCGCCTTCTTTGGATGAAAAATTCTATTCTTGGCCGCCCGATCAATGGCCGAGAAGACTCCGGCAAGACCTTCGCTCTTTTTTTCGCGGCGAAAAAGCGAAATCAAATTGACAGCCTTGCTTTTGATCGACTTGTTGATCTCCTGTCTCCTTTTGTCAGCCCGGAGTTTCTTGATTGCAGATTTGATGATTGGCATAACTAACTGCAATTTTACCACACCCAATGGTTCGTAAATTCGTATCTTCGTATCTTCCTATATTCCAAGCTTCCGAATATAATCAAACTTTGAAAACAATTATGGTCCAATCACTAATCAATCACAGCCGGAAATTTCTCCAGACAGAACACAAGAGCATTCTCTCCGCCGCCTTCGTCATCGCTGCCTCCTTTATGGCCTCAGCCATGCTTGGGTTGGTCAGGAATCATCTCCTCGCCGCCCGTTTCTTCGGTGGCCTCGAGGGCAACCTTGACGTTTACTTCGCCGCCTTCGTTCTTCCGGACACCATCTTCCAACTTCTTGTCGTCGGCGCCGTCTCCGCCGCCTTCATCCCGGTTTTTCAAGAACATCTGGACCGGGGCAGAGAGGAGGCCCATTACTTGAGCAACGCCGCTCTCACCACCATCGGCATGATTCTTGCTTTGGTTACCGTCGTTCTTATCATTTTTGCCCGCCCGATCGCCGGTCTGATGGCTCACTATTCTCCCGAAAAACTTGATCTAATGGCCAACCTCATCCGTATTATGTCTCTGGCCCAACTCCTCTTCACCCTGTCCGCCTTTCTCACGGGGATCCTCCAATCCCAACGCCGTTTCCTGATCCCAGCCATCGCTCCACTCCTCTACAATCTAGGTAGTATTATCGGAATCTACTTTTTCTCATCGTCTCTTGGAATTTACTCCGCCGCTCTCGGGGTCGTCTTTGGCGCTTTTCTCCACGTCATCGTCCAGATTCCTCTGGTCAAACACCTCGGTTTCTCCCCGAAATTAGTCTTCAAACCGCGCCATCCCGGCGTCATCACCATGCTCCGGCTGATGCCGCCACGTGCGCTTGCTCTCGGTCTGGACCAAATCGAACGCTGGGTCGCCGTCAACCTCACTTCTCTTCTGGCCGCCGGCTCGCTCTCCATCTTTAGTTTCGCCCGCCAACTTTATGCCCTGCCCGTTTCGCTCTTCGGCGTCTCGCTTTCTCAGGCCTCCTTCCCCACTCTTTCCGATGAAGCCGGGGAGAGCGATCTCACCAAATTCAAAGAAACTTTGGGAAAATCGTTATCCCAAATTTTTTTCTTCGCCCTCCCGGCTAGCGTTCTCGTTCTGGTTCTTCGTATCCCCTTGGTTCGCCTGGCTTTTGGAGCTCGTTCCTTTCCATGGGACGCCACCCTTCTCACCGCCCGCGCCCTCGCCCTTCTCTCCTTGTCCATCGCTCCACTCGCCGTCACTCAAGTTTTGACCCGCGCCTTTCACGCCCTCAAAGATACCCGTAGACCTCTCTACGTTGGCGCCTTTTCTATGGTCGTTTTTACCGTTTCCGCTTCTTACCTATCCGGCAAAATGGGCTACGGCGTCCTGGGTATCACTAGTATGATGAGCCTCAGCAATTATCTCGACTTTATTCTTCTTTATATTTTTCTCCGTCACCGCATTGGTCCGATTCATGTCTCGGCTCGTCTTTTTAAAATGCTTATCGCCAGTGCCGCCACCGCCCTCGCCCTTTGGGGGCCGATGCGTCTCCTCGACAAATACGTTTTTGACACCACTCGAACTCTTCCCCTGATCGGCCTTACCCTCATCGTTAGCATCGTCGGCTTTCTTGTTTACCTTATTTTCTGTAAAATGCTGGCGATCGAGGAGCTCTCCGACGTCGCCGCCCTAGTCAAGAAGTTGGGCAACTGGCGCCGTATCTTGGGAGAAACCGATGAGGTAATTGAACCTCCTCTCAACGAAAACTAGATGGATTGCATTAGAAACTTTTCTATCATTGCCCACATCGATGCAGGCAAATCAACGCTTGCCGATCGCTTGATGGAGCTCACCAAAACCGTGGCCTTGCGGGATATGCAGGAACAGCTTCTTGATAGTAACCCGATTGAACGGGAGCGGGGAATCACCATCAAAATGGCCCCCGTCACCATGAGTTATCAGTGTCACTGCCTGCCCGCAAATGCTACGCATCAAGCGTTGCAGGCGGGTGCCACTGTGTCACCGCAAATTGAGCGCTTTACGCTCAATTTGATCGACACTCCCGGCCACGTCGACTTCAATTACGAAGTCGAGCGCGCTCTTCAGGCATGCGAAGGGGCAATTCTTCTCATCGACGGCACCAAAGGAGTCCAGGCCCAAACCGTCGCCAACTACCACCTCGCCAAAAATCTCGGACTTACTGTCATCCCCGCGATCAACAAAATCGACGCTCAACTTTCCGATATCCCGGCCGCCATTCGTCAAGTCAAACAGCTTCTCCAAAGTGACGAAGAACCTCTCTTGATTTCTGCCAAGACCGGTCAGGGGGTTGAGGAACTTCTTCAGTTGGTCATCAAGAAAGTTCCCGCCCCATCGCCACGCCGAAGCGTCAGCGAAGGCGGGACTCAAGCCCTCATTTTTAACTCCACTTTTCATCCCCATCTTGGTGTCATCGCTTTCGTTCGCCTTTTTTCCGGTTCAATTAAATCCAAAGATCAACTAAAATTTGTCAGCACCAACGAAGTCTTTACCCCATCCGAGATTGGTGTCTTTAGCCCTCTCCGTGTCCGCCAGGAAAATCTCGACGGTGGTTCGGTGGGCTACCTGGTCACCGGTCTCAAAGATATAAGGAAGGTTTTGGTTGGCGATACCGTCACTCTCCGCGACAGTAGTGTCGCTCCTCTTCCCGGCTTCCGTCATGTCCACCCCAACGTTTATTTCGACGTTTTTCCCATCGACAACGCCGCCTATCAAGATCTCCTCGATGCCCTCGGAAAATTAAAATTAAACGACGCTTCTCTCGAAACCAAGGCCATCAAATCCATCGTTCTCGGCCAGGGGGTCCGGGTCGGCTTCCTTGGTCTGCTCCACGCCGAGGTCGTCAGCGAACGCCTCGAGCGCGAATTTAACCTCCCCGTCATCACTACCTCCCCCAGCGTCGAATACCAAGCCAAACTCAGAAGCGGTGAGGCCATGCCTGCCGGCAGGCAGGATATATCTTTCACCACTCCGAATGATTTTCCCGATCCCGCCATAACTATATCAACCAGCGAACCCATCGCCAAGGTCGAGGTCGTCGTCTCACCGAATTATTTAGGACCGGTTTTGGACGTTTGTCAGGAACTTCGGGGAACTCTCCTCGATATGGTCTACCTCGACCAACTGGTCGAGCTCCGCTACCACATCCCGATGATCGAGGTCATCACTTCTCTCCACGATCGGCTCAAGAGCGCCTCATCTGGCTTTGCCTCAATTAACTACGAACCATTTGCCTGGCAGGAAGCCGATCTCGTCAAACTTACCGTCCTTCTCAATCACGAAGAGGCCCCGCCCCTCTCCATTATCTGTCTTCGAACTCAAGCCCGCCCCCGCGCCCTCGCCCTGGCCAAGAAACTCAAAGAAGCCATTCCCCGCCAGCAGTTCGAGATTCCGATTCAGGTCGCCATCGGCGGCGAGATCATCGCCCGCGAGGATATCAAAGCCTATCGAAAAGACGTCGAGGCCAAGCTCCACGGCGGCGACATGACCAGAAATAGAAAACTCCTCGAGAAACAAAAAAAAGGCAAAGCCAAGATGAAGATGATGGGCAAGGTCGCCCTCCCCCAAGAAGCGTTTTTGGCCGCTGTCCGCGCCGGAACAGACTAGGTCCTTGACAACTATCACTTTTGGATAGATAATGCCTATTATGAACACAATTAGACTAACTGTGACAGCAGATTTGAAAAAGGAGATTGATTACTTGCGGCTGATGGAATATCCGACTCTGACCGATGCGGAGATTGTGAAAGTGACTGTGGGAGCTCAGGCGGTGAAGTCGCGCAGGTCAAAGTATAATGACAGCGACCCCACCGTGAAAGAGATGATGATGAATACTGTTAGGGTGTGGGGTTTGGATGAAGAAGGGGACGAAGAACCTTTTTGGGACGAGAGTAAATTGAAACCGGTTAAATTCTAAAATGTACAAAATTTTTCTAGCAGATTTTCCGTTTACGGAAAACTTGAGCCAAAAGAGCAGACCGGTGTTGCAATTAAGTCAGCCACTAGGCAGATATAAAACAATAATAGCCGCCTATATTACTTCAAGAGAGGTCCAACCGTTAGATGGAGATGTTATTTTGGACAAGCTAAAAGGAACAGGACTTACCAAAAAATCGACAATCAGACTTTTTAAATTGACGAATTTCGAATCCTCAAACCTGAGGGGTGAAATCGGCGTCTTGCCCAAAAATAAAATATTGGAAGTGAGAAGAAAGCTTAAAAAATTATTTCAAATCTGAGTTGATGTTCGAATGCGTCACCTCACGTCAGCTAAATAACCCCATAACATTGACGACGGTGATATTTTGTGGTATATAACAATTGTTCTTTGACAAGTCATTGCAGGGAGAAAAATGCACCCAATCTAGGGTTCATCTTTCTCCCTGCTACTTCAATTGAGAAAGTAGACCAGGCGATAATCAAAGGCTTAGGAGGCCAATAATGCAAAAACAAGTTCCAGTACTACCCAAGGTAATTTCGACCTGGACGCTCATCGTCTGGGAGATCGCCATCGCCAGCTGGATCATCACGGTCCTGATCGGGGCGAAAGGCGGTAGCGCCGAAGACTTCTTTTCGGGAGTTGTTCTGTGCTCGTTTTATCTTGCGCTCGGTTGGGCGGTCAGTATGGATTTTGGGGCGAAGTGGAAAAATGCCCTCTCCGTGCCGGTCTATGCCTGGATGGTCTGGGCCCCCGTCTTGCTTTCGGTGTCCCTGTTCATCGGCGTCACCAAGCGACTCGGGATTGATCCTAGCATTTTGGTCATCCCCGTCGGCGGGGCTTTGTTCTTCTTGAACACCGCAGTCATAGTCTACCGACTCGGAGTTCTCGACCTGCACGACACCATCTGCAGGTGCCCCAACTGCGGCCGCAAACACAACGGCGCAAAGTTCTGCCCCCGCTGCGGCGCAGCCCAATCCGTATCGTAGTCGTAAGCAGTTCGGACTTTAGGTTTCTCGGCGATGTTTAGGTATCGCCAAAAAGACACTTCGCGCGTGTTTCTTCCGCTTTCGGCGGAGGTAAGTGTCCCTAAGGTTCGACAAATACAATGAAGTAGCAGGGGGAAATACCCCATAACATTGACAAACTAGCCTATATATGGTAATATCACCATTGTTCGCTCTTTAACTTCCTACTACTTCAAACGTCTGCGGGTAAACCGGAATATTAGATATGGTATTTCGCTCTACCCGCAGCCATTCACTGCGGGCTGGAGGCTATAATGCCCAAATCAATCCGCAAAATGGCCGAAGAATTCGGCCAAAAGCTGGACAAAATCCAGCAAAATCGTGTCGCACAACTGATTAGGTGCAAGTGCGGCCACACAGTTGCCGAAACCGACAACTACTGTGGTCTGTGCGGACGCCAGCAACTCCCTGTTGAGGGAACCGAGCCGTGCAAGACGCACACCGGCTCACCCAGCGACAAGTTCTGTACCACCTGCGGCGCGCGCAAGCGCCTGTAACCGCAGCATGTTTCACTTGAGTAGCCCCTCTGGTTCGCAAGAACTACGGGTATGTGTCTGGCTCAGGGTTGGCACCCTGATGGCTGCCCGAGAATAGCAGCGGCCGAAAGGCACCAGTTCCGAGCATAAATCCGTGTTCTAAACCGATACGGAATGGCCCCATAAAGGCCGACTCATTGAAACAAGCCAAGCCTCCTTCAAAATAGGAGGCAAAAATGAAGTAGTAGGGAGCAATTCCCCCTTAGAGATCAATTAATCTAAATTCCTGCGGCGGGACAATGCCCCCGTTACTCTCAAGCACGTCGATTCTTTTCTCCAATTTCCTCGCGTTATCGTTGTTGACCTGATACATATCGCCATACACATTTATCGTATCCTCAATATTTACCAAAGCTCCAGTGTGCTGGTCCAATTTCTTAGTGTGCTGACCAAGTATCTTGGTATGCTGGTCCAATTTTCGTCCATGTTCATCCAAAGTTTCTCTTAATTCGGCGAAATTTTTGTCATGTTGCTCTAACTTCTTGTTTATTTCACCCAAATCTCTTTTTACACCACCCAAATCTCTTTTTACTCCGCCTAAGTCTTTCTTAATTGGCGCAAGCAACTCTTCGAGCTGTTTCACCACACCTTTATCAGTCATAAAATCATTTTATCATCGAAAACGGGGACTAAGTTCCTCACCCAGCTTGCTCCAAAGCCTTGACCAATTTTCCCCGCAATGATTCGAGGCTGTACAGAGTCTTTTCCATTCCAACTCGACCGGACAGGGAAAGTCTGATCAACAAACCCTTCTGTTGAAAATCGTACCCTACTCTAATCAGTAACTTGTTTCCTCCCTTTATCTCAAACGGAGTTTCTAACCTGATTACCCCACAATGTGCCCCACCGTAAGCTGGAAAATATTCCCTTAGGGTGTATACCTTACCCAGTCTTTCATATCTAGGAAAACTATTTCTGTCACAATCGATGCGCCCTTCTCCAGTCGCTCCGCCGCTCCAGACAAGTTTGTCAACTACCGGCAATACCCGCCAAATTTCATCTTCAATCCGATTCAGACTGATACTATGCAAATAAGCAGTTATCGGGTCTTCCCATTGGTCGAAATAGGGAAGCTTTTCGTGGGGCGGATATCCTACTGCAAACTCCCACGGATTAAGTGGCATCACCTTGTTTGCTCCCGGTAGAGATACTTCCTGTCTCCAACTCTGCCACAACCGGGCCAACAGACGATCTATTTCGGGATCCTCCATCACCGCCATTGTTTGCCGGAAGATCGGATTTTGCCAGATCGCCTCCTCAATCTTTTTTTGATATCCTACTTCCGTCAAGCCATCGCCTAGTCCTTGATCCGAATCCGATCGTCTTCTTCGTTGTAGATCCTCAGCAGTTAAACCCATTTCAGAATTAATAAACTTTTAATCCACAGAGGTAACACCCTTTTCTACCAGTATCTCCGCCAACCTAAACTGAAGTCCGGTCAGATCGGAGAAAGTCTCGGCTACACTCGTATAAGGAGAGTAGAGATCAAGTTTAATTCGAAAACCCTCCCTTTGTAAATCATACCCGGCTACAATTTGTAGTTTGCCTTGGTTCCCCATCCACCCCGGAGGCGGGGGAGACGTCAACTCGATCACCCCACAACTACCCATGCCATAAGAAGAACATGTCGCCCGAATTTCAGAAACTCTTTTCCTGTAATATTCCTGATCCATTGAGTGAGATCCTACTCGTGAAAAACTTTGCGCTATCTCGGCCTCAATTGTCGTCAGTCCGATACTTTGAAGATAGGCCGTTACCGGAGCCATCCATTCCCTTCCAAACCTTGCTCCACCGGCTGGAAATTGATTAATGAACTCCACTGGATCAAGCGGCTGAATCTTTCTTAATCCCGGAAAAGGCACTGGTCTTGCCACATCCTCAAAGTATCCTATTTTAATTGTTCTTAAAACTCTTCCTCCGATCTTTATCTGTCTCTCTTCAATTCGTTTCTCCGGAACCATTTCGATTGGTTTCCAGACTCCCCAAAAAAGAGGCAACAACTGATCAAGCGTTGGATCCCTCATCACCTCGATCACCTTTTGATAATCTAAATTTTGCTCGATTACTCTCAAAGATTGTTCTCGTAATCTACTCTCCTCCAACGCTCTCTCGGCTGCTCTGGCCTCGCTACCCTTCTGAGACACCCGGGCAGAATCAAGCAATCCCTGCGCTCTCCTCCTACCGTCCTGTTCGTTAGCCATCTTGAGGTTGGATAATAATCACCCCTGTCTTAGAAGTCAAGCGTGATCATTGCTGCCGAATTCGGTGCGAAGTACTCGGTTGTTTTCCAAGATGCGGCCGAAGTCGCCACCTGAATCGGGGTCAAAGTACTCCCCAAAAAGTCTCGCCTCTGATATTTGAAATTTCCCTTGGGTAGATTATCAAACAATATCGGCACTCCCTCCGAGTGCACTCCGGCCGGGTCATAGTTTACAACCATCAGTTTGATATTTCCGGCTTCATCCGTCGAGGCAATTCCTTTCACCCAACTACCCTCGCCAGCCAAACTAATTCGAAACGGTCCTAGATTATTCAGCAATTGAAGCGCCTTGTATCTGGGCTTTTCCTCAGGTATCCCGAAGTTTTCGTGAGTCAGAAGACCCCATCTCCCCCACAATTTGTCTTTTCCCGGTCCGTCTTTTATCTCAAAGACAAAGGCCCGCTGGACCTTTGCCATCATTACCCGCGAGGCCGCAATTGTATGGATCGCTCCGAATTTATTGTCATAACCGGCATCAACCTCGCTATTATGCCCCCACTCGGTGATATAAAACTTTAGGTTTACCAATGCCGGGATCTTGGCCGCCCACTCCCGCGCTTGATTTGCGTCCTGTTCAAACCTATCCAAATCTGTCGAGTATCGATGCCAACTCAAAAAGTCCAAACGTAAATTATTCTCATCGGCAAATTTAATCAATCTCTCCAGCCAATTCTGGTAAAGTGCCGTCACCGCCGGACCCCCGAACTCGAATTGATTCACGTTCCCCGCCCGCATTGCCGCTCGGGCCGAGACCTCATACATCGTCAGGTAATTTTTGTCGCCATAGGTCTTGTAGCTACCAAACAAATCCGGCTCGTTCCAGACTTCATAAATCACCCCGCTTATATTCATATTTTTTCTACCCGAATAGTGCTCGATCGTCGCCTGCACCACCTGCCCCCACTCTCCCCAATCGGATGGCAGGTCGATAATGTCCCCCTTGGAAATCACCGGTGGCATATAAGAAAGAGACAACATCGGTTTCGCTCCGGTCGCCAATATTTCGTTCACAGCCACATCCAGACCGCTCCAGTCATAAGAAAGCTGGCCTCCGTTCTTCGCCACCACCTTAAAGGCATCATAGATATGGTCCAGACGGATATATTCTGGCCGCAAGGCCTTTATTTCGTTGGTAATATTGCCAAGCATTGCCTTGGGCTCCTCTCCGCCTTGGGCTAAGTTTCGCCAGGGCGTGGGCATCTTCCCGAGAACTCCGTCGTAGTCCACCACCAAATCTGCGTTCACCCCACCAGCTCGTCCCACGTATCTAACTGCCACCGGAATCACCACCACGACCACAATAATTCCCACCAAACCAATAATTAATGGCAAAAACTGCCGCCACTTAAATCTCATCTCCTTTCAACTTTACCATAGAGTTGACACCCATTATCACTCGTGCTATTCTACTGCTAATACTAAAGTAGTGAGCTTGCCGAACTATGGACCTTTCAGCACGTCAAACTGCCATCATCAAAGCCGTCGTCGAAGAATACACCGCCACAGCGGAACCGGTCGGTAGCGTCACCCTCGAAAACAAATATCGTCTGGGTGTTTCCCCCGCAACTCTCCGAAACGAAATGGCCGTCTTGGAAGAAAAAGGCTTCCTAGCTCAACCCCACTCCTCTGCCGGCCGCATTCCCACCGCTATCGCCATCAAGTTTTACGTCAACGAGCTGATGAAGGAACGTGATCTCTCTGTTGCCGAGCAAGTCTCCGTCAAGGAAAACGTCTGGGACCATCGAGGCAATCCGGACAATCTTCTGCGCGAGTCCGTCCGCGTCCTCGCCGATCGGACCAAGTCTCTCTCTTTTGCCACTATCGACAAGGATCGTACCTACCACTCCGGCTACGCCAACCTCCTCCTCTCCCGTGAATTCTTCGATATCGACCTTGCCCGCGAAATTTTCGACATGCTTGACCACAGCAGCCGTTTACTGGAGATTTTCGCCCGCGCTGTTGGCGCCCAACCCATTCATCTTCTCATCGGTCGTGATATCGGCGTCGATATTTTTGAACCGGTCGGCTGCCTCTTCGCTGACGTCCAGATTGGTGATCATCGCGGCCAAATCGGCATCATCGGTCCTTGCCGTCAAGCCTACGACCACAACATTCCGCTCGTCCGCTACGTCGCCAACCTCGTTAATCAAATCTCCGAACCCTGGTAAAAATGAAAAAAACTAAAACCCCCCAACCAAATTTAGAGGAATCTTTCCAAAAACAACTCACTATTCTTGACGATAAGTTCAAACGTGCCCTCGCCGACTACCAAAATCTAGAGCGAAACCAGCACCAATCAAAGTTGCTGGAAAAAGGCAAAATAATTTCCAAATTCCTACCTCTACTTGATGGCCTCGAGCTGACTCATCAGCATACCAAGGATCCCGTTACCGAAATGATGGTAAAAGAGTTCAAAAAAGTTTTAAATGAACTAGGAGTTAGCTTAATTGACAGCGAAAAGGGGAGTGAGTTCGATTCTTTGTCAATGGACTGTGTCGAGGTGGCCGCCGGAGAAAAAGATAAAGTTGTCAAGATCATCCAGCCCGGCTACAAACTCGGAGAAGTCGTTCTTCGTCCCGCCCGCGTCGAAGTCGGCGACGGCCAAATGAGCCATGAGCAATTATAAATTTTAAATAAACTAATATGAGCAAAATCATCGGTATCGATCTGGGCACTACTTTTAGCGCCGTCGCTGTTATGGAGGCCGGCAAGGCCAAGATTATTCCCACCGCCGAAGGCCGGAACATCTTCCCGTCAATCGTCGAACCCGTCAAGGGACTCGTCGGTGATGTCGCCAAACGCCAGATGGTCCTCAATCCCAAAAACACCATTTTCTCCATCAAGCGTTTGATGGGACAGCGCTTCGATTCTGAAAACGTCAAAAAAGTCACTAAGCACGTCTCCTTTGAAGTCGTCAAAGGCAAGGATGGTCTGGCTGACGTCAAGGTTGGTGATAAGGTCTACACTCCCCAAGAAATCTCCGCCAAAATTCTTCAAAAAGCCAAAGCCGATGCCGAAGCCTACCTCGGGGAAAAAGTTACCCAAGCCGTCATAACCGTTCCGGCTTATTTCGACGACTCTCAGCGCCAGGCC
Source organism: uncultured Pseudomonadales bacterium (assembly GCA_964509695.1). Classification (GTDB taxonomy): domain Bacteria; phylum Patescibacteriota; class Microgenomatia; order UBA1400; family MFAQ01; genus 2-01-FULL-50-23. The sequence continues at coordinate 13,919 of CAZDXN010000020.1, forward strand.
ACCAAACAAGCCGGTGAAATCGCCGGACTGGATGTCAAAAGAATCATCAACGAACCCACCGCCGCTGCCCTCGCCTATGGCCTGGACAAGGGCAAGAACGAAACCATTGTTGTTTACGACCTTGGTGGTGGTACCTTCGATGTCTCCATCCTCGAACTGGGCGACGGCGTTTTCGAAGTCAAGGCCACCAACGGCGACACCTTCCTCGGTGGCGACGATTTTGACCACCGCATTATGGAATGGGTCCTCACCGAATTCAAAAAAGAATCCGGCGTCGATCTGGCCAATGACAAACAGGCACTTCAGCGAATCAAAGATTCTGCCGAAAAAGCCAAGATTGAGCTATCCTCGGCTACTGAAACCGAGATCAACCAACCCTTTATTACTCAGAGCCGAGAAGGTCAACCACTTCACCTCACCATGAAGTTGACCCGCGCCAAACTAGAGGAATTAGTCGATGACCTCATCAAGAAAACCATCAAGCCCTGCGAACTGGCCCTCAAGGACGCCAAGCTAAAAAAGAGTGATATCAAAGAAATCATTCTCGTCGGTGGCATGACCAGAATGCCCGCCGTCCAAGCTGCTGTCAAGGAATTTTTTGGCAAAGAACCCAACAAAAGCGTCAATCCCGACGAAGCCGTCGCCATTGGCGCCGCCATTCAGGGAGGCGTCCTCGCCGGTGATGTCAAGGACATTCTCCTTCTTGATGTCACTCCCTTGACCCTTGGAGTCGA
>CAZDXN010000021.1:0-13651 GCA_964509695.1 uncultured Pseudomonadales bacterium
GTAGTTCAACGGTAGAACGGCGCATTCGCATTGCACAAATGGGGGTTCAATTCCCCCCGAGTCCACAACGTAATAAATTTTGCAATGCAAAATTTAAACGTTGTTAGGAGCGTAAAAATTGCGAAGCAATTTTGTACGTCCCACCCACCGATCTTATGAAACTGACAATTTGAGGTATCCCTCAATCCTCTCGACGCGTTTTCTCAAATCCAAGTACTCTCGATCAAAAAAACCAACCATTGTCTTTATATCTTTCCGAATGTGAGCAACGTCGTCCTTAATTGGTTTAAGACGTTTCTCCATCTTCTCGTCGACTTCCCTCCCGAACGTAGACAGTCTCCTCTCCATCTTCTCGTCAACCTCCTTCCCGAACGTAGACAGTCTCCTCTCCATCTTCTCGTCAACCTCCTTCCCGAACGTAGACAGTCTCCTCTCCATCTTCTCGTCCATCACCTGACTCAGAGAGGCTACCTCGTTCTTGATAGGTTTCAACCGCTTCTCAATCAATCCATCAATCTTAGTTAGGTCATTATCTGTCAGCATATCTATAACCATCCTATCATCAATAGGTTAAAATACAAACATGTCCGATCAAACCTTAATTTGCAAAAACTGCACTAACGAATTCGTCTTTTCCGCTGGCGAACAATCCTTTTATGCCTCCAAAAGCCTCGCCAACCCCAAATACTGCCCCATCTGCCGCAGTATCAAACATCAAGAATCACAGTTCCCTGTTAAACCCATACCCCCAAGTGTCATTCCGGCCTCCTCCGCCAAAGGCGGATCCGCCTCTGGAGGAGAGCCGGAATCTATCTGAATAGATCTCTACGAGCCTGAGGCCTCTCAGAGCCGTGGGCCCGGATCAAGTCCGGGATGACAATTTCACCCAGCGCGTCAGCTCCTTCTTCAATTCCGGCAATCCCGAAAGATTCCCCGCGCTAAGAGCGATCACCTTGATTTTCTTTTTGGCCAAACCAGCCACAATGCCGGGCAAATTTTCTGCCGGAAGCAAATCCACCTTGTTTAGGACCACGATTTCTTTCTTCTTAGTCAGCTCCTCAACATACAATCCCAATTCTTTTCTGATCGTTTTGTAGTTTCCCGCCAATTTCTTCACCGCCTCGGGAACCGATAGATCCTCCTCGCCATTTTTCAAGGCCAAAAGGTGGACAATTAGGGTTGTCCTCTCCACATGTCGCAAAAAGCGAATCCCCAAACCGCGGCCCTCGCTGGCTCCTTCGATCAAACCCGGAATGTCCGCAATCACCAAAGACCTATCTTGAGCCTGTCCTGAGCGTAGCCGAAGGACCCCCAAATTCGGCTCCAGAGTCGTGAATTCATAATCGGCCACTTTCGGCTTTGCATTCGAAAGGATCGAAAGCAGGGTTGATTTTCCCACGTTTGGTAGCCCTACCAAACCCACATCAGCCAATAGTTTCAGATCCATCTCTACCTGCCATTCCTCGCCTTCGATACCCGGCTCCGCCTCGATTGGGGTCGTATTGGTCGGCCCCCGGAAGTGCCAATTTCCTCTCCCCCCCTTGCCCCCCCTCGCAATCAACACCTCCATCCCCACCTTATCAAAATCAATTACTTTTTCTTCTTCAATTGGACTAATTTGACCAATTTGTCCAATTGGTCTAATTTTGAGTATTGTTCCAATCGGTACCTTGATGCGCAGATCCTCGCCCGCCTTGCCACTACTGCGACTCTCCCCACCCCGATTCCCGCTCGCAGCCTCAAACTTCTGTCGAAAGGCAAAGTGATCCAAAGTCGCCAGATTGGTATCGGTTTCGATATAGACATTGCCGCCCTTGCCTCCGTCACCACCATCCGGACCGCCTTTTGGTACAAAACGGCCACGATAAAAGTGGATGACCCCGTCACCCCCGTCGCCCGCCTTGATCGTAATTTTCGCACTATCTACCATTTGCTCTTAAATCTTCGTCTAATTTGACCAATTTGACTAATTTGTTATTTTAATTGTGTCAGCGGGTCGACGTTCCCCTTCGTGGTTCTAATCTCAAAGTGAAGGTGCGTCCCCGTCGAACGACCCGTCGAGCCCATCATTCCCAGTCGGTCGCCTCGCTTCACCCGCTGACCGTTGACGACATCAATCCGGCTCATATGCGCGTAAAGAGTTAGATACCCGTTTCCGTGGTTAAGCATCACTTTATTTCCGTATCCCGACGGGTCCCAACCAGCGATCACCACAGTTCCTGAGTCAGCCGCCAAAATCGGTCCGCCGTCACGGTTGGCGATATCGACACCCTTGTGCCACGACCGATACGGCTGAGTTTGTCTTCCCGAGGCCGGCCAGATCCAGGTTCCCGTAGCCGAAACCGAGCCGGCATCCGGAGTCCGAGCCAAAGGCGTCACCGCTTGCGATGAACTCCCCTCTGCCGGCATGGTTCCGTCCGGAACCACCAAACGCTGACCAACAGCCAAAGCAAAGGTCTCGTCGTTCGTAAAAGTGTTGAAAGGAAAGTCAACGATAGACTGGGCGTCGGCTTTATATTTTTTGGAGATCGAGTAAATCGTCTCTCCGCTCTTTACAGTGTGGATCACTCCCGTCACCGGCGGGATGGTCAAAGTATTACCAATTTTTAAGGTCTTCCACTGGACGACCCCCTGGTTTGCCCATTTGATCGTATTTTGGCTAACCCCAAATTTTTCCGCGATTGAGCCCAAGGTATCACCATCCTGAATTGGATACATAATATCCTCAGAACGCGGTTTCTCCGAAACTTGAGTCAGAGTCGAAATATCTGAAGCGGAAACTATTTCTCCGAGGGTCGCGGCACCATCCTGATTTTCGGCAAAGACAATTCTATTTCCCAAGGCCGAGGAGATCATCGCTCGAGATTGATTTGTGTCCACGATCAAGGTCGGTCCCAAGGCCACTCCCAGCGCCATCACCGTCACCACTCCGGCGTGAACAAAAATGGTGGCATACTTCCCCCGCTGCTGATACATTTTTACAACCGCTATTGATTTGACCCCCTCAAAACCATTAAAAAGTCGCGCCAAATATACCCGGAAAATATGTCCAACAAAAAGTCTGATAAATCGGAAAAAATCGAGAACCCATAGATTGAAAAACTGTCCCATTTTTTTCATCGTTTGCAGTGACTATTCTACCACGCCGAGGCTCGTTGTCTTATACTTAAGGTCATGGCCAACCTGACCGAGGACCAAATCGCCAAATACACAGACTACCACAGTCTTGATCTAGCCAACAAAATCTATCAGCTCAAAGCCCTTCGCCTCGCCCAAAGATTTTCCCCCACAAAACCCCAAATCGTCGAGCTGGGGTCTGCCGATGACTCTTTTCTAAATTTACTCAAAAAAAGACTAAACGGCGAAGGTCTCGGACTGGACCTCACTAAGGGCGACGATCTTGAAAAACCTCTGAAAGTGAAGGCAAACACGGCCGATCTGGTCATCGCCCTCGAGGTCATCGAGCACCTCTTTGACACCGATCTGTTTCTGTCGGAAATCCACCGCATTCTAAAACCCAAAGGCTTCCTCATCCTCTCTACCCCCAATCTCGCCTCTCTCCCCAACCGCTTTCGCCTTCTTTTTGGCGGCTACCCCAAATATCTCGAATACAGCCGCTCCGGCGCCGGCCACATCCACCTCTATACCCTCCCCACCATAAAATTCCAAATTACAAATCACAAATTACAAGTAGTTCAGTTCACCTCTCCAAATTTTTTGTGTCCGTATATTACAAAATCTTGGTTTCCCAATTTTCTCAAGGAATTTTGTATGGCCTTGGGTGATTTATTCCCCTCTCTCGGCAGCCACCTCCTCATCGTCGCCCAAAAAAAGGTATGAGTCATTACCCCCCCGTCATCCCGGACCCCACACCTCTCCCTCTTTCCCTCCCCTTATCAAGGGGAGGGACGTAAGGGTGAGGTCTGTCATCCCGGACTTGATCCGGGATCTCTTTGATCGATGCTGAAATGAATTCAGCATGACATACACTGGATCGCCACGCTATCGCTCGCGATGACAATAAAATAAGATATAGCTATGTCCACCAAGATATTGATCTTCATAATCGGCCTCCTCATCCCCTCGGCCAAGCCCTGTCTTAAAGGTTTCTCCTCGGACGGTGGCCCGCAGGGACTCCTCCGAGGTGAAACCGGAATTCAATGCCTCTCCTCCCTCCCCTCCCTCGAACCAAAACTCAAATTCGCCAACTATTTTCTTCATTCTCCCCTTATTTCTGAATTCTTAACTCTTAATTCTGAATTCAAGCCCTTCCTGCCCCACCTCGACTACTTTCTGGGCCAAAACGAACCTACTTCCTATCTCGTTCTACTTCAAAACAACTATGAACTCCGCGCCAACGGCGGCTTCTTCGGCTCCTACGCCAAATTGAAAATTGAAAATGGAAAATTGAAAATTGACTTCCAAGACATCTACGTCCCCGACGGCGCTCTGGTCGGCCACGTCGAACCCCCCGCCCCCATCCAAACCGCCTTCAAACAGGGTTGGTTCAAACTCCGCGACGCAGATTGGGAACCGGACTTTCCCACCGCCGCCACGACCATTCGCTGGTTTCTAACCAAGGGCAACGAAATAAACCCCGATTTTCTCATCACCCTAAATCTGTCGACCATCGAAAAAATAATTGCCGTTCTTGGTGACGTCTACATCCCCGAGTATGACCTCACCCTCAATCACGACAATCTCTACGCCCTCCTCCAAAACCAGTCAGAAATAGCTGCCTTCGACGGCTCCACCCAGAAAAAGGACGTCATCACCGCCGCCGGTCACGCCGTCATCAAAAAACTCTCGCATCTTGAATTTGACAAATTAGTTCAATTAGCCAAAATCGTTCTCGACCAATTAAACCACGGCAATCTACTCGTCAACAGTACCAACGAATCCGTCAAAAAAATCATCCTCTCCAAAGATTGGGGCGGCCAACTGACGACTGCCAACTGCCAACTGCCCAACTGCTTAACCGACACTATTCTCCTCGTCGAAACCAATCTCGGCGCCAACAAGGCCAATTGCTGTATCGAACGAAAAACGATCCACACCATTAGTCATTCGCCATTCGTCATTAGTCATTTAATTAATCTAACCCTTACCAACAAATCTCCCTTGGAAAACCCTGATCCACCTCGCTTCTATGGAGGGAATTACATCTCATATCTTCGCTTCTATATCCCCGAAAACGCCACCAACATCCGTCTGACCGCCCAACCAACTCTACCCAAAACTCTTACTCAATATCCGCTTCCATTCGATGGCATCAATCAAAAATCATTCGACCTAAAAGACAACTACGGCCTTCGTGAGGTCGGTTTTTTCCACCTCACCGCCGCCGGCACAAAATCGGCCGTTCAACTTTCCTATGACTTGCCTCTGGACAACCTGGGAGGTTATCCAATTTCCTATCAACTAAATCTTCTCAAACAACATGGTCTGGAATCCTCCCCCCAAGAAATCAACCTTTTCGGCCAATCCTCCTCCACAACACTGGAAACCAATTTTTCTGAAAATATTCCTCTCTAGCAAACCCAGTCTTCGGGATAAACAGCCAATTCTTTCTTACCTTCCACCATCGCCCTTTCTATTTCCGCCTCTCTTGGCCACAGTCCTCCGAACTCCGCCGCCAACAATGAAAGCAATTCTCTCAGCTCCACCGCAAAGTGAAGATCACCCGATCCCGGCGCTCCAGCGAACCATTTTTCCCCGTCGCAACCAATCGCCACCGCATGAAACGGCCAAGATTCTACTTCAAACTTATCCTCTCTGCTCGCCCATAAATTAATTATCAAAACTCTCTCTATCTCGTTTCCCACCAAACCCACAAACTTCCTCGCCGCCTCCAGACACTTTCCCCTGTTAGAATATTCAACTGAAACGATAGAAAAACCCTCTTCGATTCTCATTCGGCGACCTAAACGGTCCCCATCTTCTGTAATTCCTCGATACGAGCTGTCGAAACGGACCCCCCCGCCCGAAGTTCCTCCACAGCCATTCGCATCCAAGGAGCCAAGGTGTCGTCAACTTGTCTAGCAGAATCTGCAAATTCACTAGCAAGGAATAAACACACCTCCAAACTCTCCTCATGGCTAATTGGATGATGATCCGCCCTTGCTTCTACAGTTTGTAATGTCATGACTGGGATTGTATCAGATTTTTCGTTCCCCGTCATTGTCTCGCGAAGCGAGATCTGGCTTCGCCAGACGATCAAATCCCTGAAGCAATCCAGGACTCATTGTCATCCCGAACTCGTTTCGGGCCCACGGCTCTGAGAGACCTCAGGCTCGTAGAGATCGATGCTGAAATAAAACTTGTCCTGATGAAAATCAGGATTCAGCATGACGGTACTGGATCGCCACGCGGAGTTTATCCCGAGTATCCCCGAGGGGCTCGCGATGACGGGCGAGTGCCTACACCTACCCTTCTTTGAGGGAGGCTAGAAATTCTTTGTTGTTTTTCGTTTTCGTCAGTCTCTCGACGATGACCTCGGTTCGCTCACCGTCATTGAGCATATCCAGCATCCGGCGCATTAGAATGATGCTCTGATACTCAATCGAGTCAAACAAAAGATCCTCGCGACGGGTTCCGGAACTCATCACGTTTACCGCCGGGTAAATCCGTCGATCGGCCAGCTTCCGATCCAAATTAAGCTCCATATTCCCTGTTCCCTTAAATTCCTCAAAAATCAGCTCGTCCATCCGCGACCCCGTATCGACCAAGGCCGTCCCGATGATGGTTAGACTACCGCCGTTTTCAATCTTTCGGGCCGCCCCGAAGAAACGCTTGGGCGGGTACAAAGCCGCCGGATCAAATCCACCAGACAGAGTTCTCCCCGAAGTTGGAATGGCCAAATTATAAGCACGGGCCAAACGGGTGATCGAGTCAAGAAGAATCACGACGTCCTGACCCATCTCCACCAATCTCTTCGCTCTCTCCAAAGCGACCTCAGAAACCAAGGTCTGATCCTCGGCCTTTTCATCGAAATTGCTGGCGGCCACCTCGCCGGGCATCTTACTATTCTTCGTGATTGTGGCTATGTGACGGGCAATATCGGTGACTTCCTCAGGGCGTTCTCCCACCAGTACCGCCATAATGTGAATCTCGGGGTAGTTGGCGGCGATACCAGAAGCAATCTCCTTGATGACGGTCGTCTTCCCCGCCTTCGGTGGTGACACGATCAAGCCCCGTTGACCTCGCCCAATCGGAGCGACGAGATCTATAAGACGCGTCGAGAGAACTTCCTTAGTTGTCTCAAGTTTTAGTTTTTGGTACGGATAAATTGGCGTCCCCCGTTCAAATTTGGGCCTACCCACAAGCTCGGCGGGTGTAACACCATTGACTGTTTCAATTCCGACAAATCCCCAGTATCTCTCATTCTCACGGGGCTTTCTGGCCTTGCCAGTAACATAGTCGCCGGGACGCAGACCATTGGCCCGAACCACGCTACTCATCATGTAGACATCATTGTCCGAAGGTCGAAACTCCGGCCGGACCACGCCATGACCATCAGCACCAGCAATCTCCAAAATTCCTCCAAAATCTTCGATTGGCATTACTTCAGCCGGCCTAGCAATAGCCTCCGGAACAATACTGGCGGGACGTCCATTAATCATTTTTACGTAAGGAACACTACTCATGGAACTCTTCAGGGAACTTATTAAACTATCTATATCTTAAATACGTTCATTAAGACTGTCAAGGGTGAAACGCGTAAGGCAACTCTGAAGCGCAGTTTTGCGAGCGCTCCCCGCGCAAACCCATTTCACCTTCGACGATCTCAAACTGGTGCACAATATATCACACCCCACCCCCAAATGTCAACCGCGATGACATATACTTAAATCATGGCCAAAAAAACCTACGTCTACCTCGGCATCAGTCTTTGGATCCTGACCGTCATCTTTGCGGTCACCCCAATCTGGCCCTACGTCTTCTACCGCCTCTCCCCGGGAACTTCCGATGCTCTAGCCTCCACCATCGGCAATTTGACCAATTTGTCCAATTTGCCTAATTCGACCAATCCCAAGCAGGAACAAATTCTTCCTCCCTTTGACCCCTCCCTCCCCGAAGATAACGGCATTATCATCGACAAGATCGGCGTTCGCGGTCAGATCCACGAGGGCGATGACTGGGACGCGATCCTCAAGACCGGCGTTTGGCGCGTCCCTGACTTTGGTATCCCCGAAGACAGTCGTCAACCAATGATTCTCGCCGCCCATCGCTGGGGCTACGTCACCTGGACCAATTCCTTCCGCACCCTCAACTCTTTCTACAACCTTCCCAAACTAGCCGTCGGCGACCAAATCGAAGTAATTTGGAATCAACGGAAATATATCTACGAAATCTACGCCTCCGAAACTGGCGACAAAATCAGCGACTACTCCGCCAACTTGATCTTGTACACCTGCGAACTCTGGAACTCCCCCGTCAGAATCTTCAAGTACGCCAAGCGGATAACTTAAATCTGTATACCAAATCTCTTAATTTCTGCCACCAACGGGTCGTACTTATTTCCGAAGTCACTAGGGTTAAAAAGCACAGGTTCAATTCTAGAGTCGATCTTCAAGGCTAGTTTGTTTAATCTACTTTTTTCCTCGAAGTAATTTACCCCAAATTGAGGGGAAATAATGCATACATCTACATCACTTCCCTCCCACGTTTTTCCTTTTGCAAATGACCCGAAAAGATACGCCCTCTCGACCTCTATCCCCGCTTGTTCCACCACCCTCAAATAATTTTTGGCCAAGGCCATGGCGTCAATATCACTCATTTTAGTTTCTCCAATAATAACAGTCTCAGTTTATCGGCCAAATCAAACCATTTCTGGGCATATTCAGGCGTTGCCTTATTGTAAAAATCCCTTTTATAGGAATCATACCGAGCCGTAATATTAAATGTCGAGACTTCCTTCAGTTCTTCTCCTTGCTGGTCGGTGAGCTCGATTCCCGATTTCTGGGCTAAAAGCACTAAGTTGTGAACATATAACGGAGAGTCGTCGTTATTTTTTATATGAAACGCTTTTATCAATTTTTCCAGTGTAAGTTGGACAAAAAACAAAGCGTGGTGGTATTTTTTATCTGCCAACAATTTTACCGCGACATCCCAATCCTCCATGGCACTTTCGATCCAATACTTGATCGCTTCAGTCTGACTCACGATTCAATTATACACTCCGTGCGAACTCTGGAACTCCCCCGTCAGAATCTTCAAGTACGCCAAGCGAACTGGTTGAGCGCGGTGCCGACTCTCAAGTCGGCCGAAGAGAGTGATTTAATAACCTATAGCTTGATATCTACCCCCTTCAGTGCTATATTCTGCTAAATTTAAGTTATGACTGTTCTAGCAGAGAAACAACCACATTCCCGAAAGATAGATTGGGCCTCCCTCGCTCCCCAAATTCAAAGCGTCCTCGAAACAGGAGCAGCTGGGTTTGGTGCCTACGGTCTAAAGAGAGCCGCTGAAACCTTGATCAGAGGGGCCCTCCCCGCTGCCAACATCTTAATACCAGTTGCCGTTGGTGTTATCGCCACCTCAAAGGAATTATTCGTCGGTCATCGTCAAGAAAAACATCTCGGCATCGCCGCCTTCAAGAACCTCTGGGAAAAACATAATGGCTTAATTGGCCGTCTCATCAATTTTCCAGAACGGCAAGTTGGACGAATGATTATTGCCCCCGAGAAAAAAATTGAAGCCGCCCTAGGCTCCGAAGATCCCAACTCGGTATACACAGTCCTCCGTCAAGTCCAGCTTTTGACCGGTGACTTCAAATACCTTGACAAAGAACTAGCCGAGCGGGCGCGAGGAAAACTAGAAGAAATAGCCAAAAATCAACAAGAAGACGAAATCATAGTACTAAACAAAAAGGCCGAAGCTGCCGCCCAAGAAACCTATCACCGCACTATCTTAGCCACATCTTTAGTCAACGGAGTCAAACTTGGCCTCGTTTCTTTGATCGGGCTCAACGCCAGCGAAAGTAATCTTCAGAGTCTCACCGAGAAAATTACCAATTCCGAAACAGTCAAAAAAATTCTCAGTCAAATTAATGGAGCGAAAGAACATCTTCAAAACATGCTTCACAACAACGACCAGCTAAAAACCTTACACCAGGAGGCAGCTAGGCTCCAAAATCAATTAGAAACTTCCGTCGGGGAACTATCTCACAAGGCAAAATCACTACTGGATCAAATCAAAGTAAAAGATCAAGGTATTGCCGGACTCAACCACGAAATCGTCAGCAATCATCAAAATTCCCAATCAATCGCCAATCATATCTCCAATCTTCAGGCCACAAAAGATTCTCTTCACGAACAGCTTATCACTCCCGCCACCGGCTTCGAACTCCACCAACCAACCGACTTACCAACCGGATCCGGATATCTCGAAGCCCTCTACCACGATGCACCATATTACACCGCCCAACACGGCGAATGGCAAACACTGGGGGAAGCAGCCAATCACCTCGCCGACCACAACGCTCACTTTTTCGCCCAAGGCCGAGATATTGCTCAGTCTCTTGTCGATTCACATGGCCATGGACCTGCCGACGCCATAAAATCCCTCAACACTTTCAAGGACTTAAACATTGTTTCACCAGATGGAGTCGTAAATACCGACCAAATTCACAAAATTGCCAACCTCGCCATTGGCGGAAATCAGAAGGCTAGAGCCCAACTTTACGACCTCCTTCACTGGTTCCGTAAATCCAGCCAACTGGCCATCCCCAACGAAGTCAACAATACCATTCAAGTTATCCAGCAACGCGAAGCCCTGCAGGCCCAAATTGATGTCGGTCGTCAAGCTTTGGAAGACCTCGGAGCAGGAGCAGTTAAGCTCAAATCAACTCTAGGCTGGCTTCAATCATCCCGCCAACAATTGGTTTCTTCACTGGCCGACCTCCACCTTGACCCCACCCTCATCTCCCGACTCCTAGTCAACCAACAAGAGATAGCCAAACTGGAAACAGCCAACAAACTAGCCAGTAGCTCCGTCAATGGTCTCTTTACCGCTCTTATCGGTCATTCCGTTGACCTTTCGGACTCATCCAAAATTGAGAAAGCTCTAAGACAGCTTGATTCTCTGGCAGTTACTTATAGCAAACTTGACCGCCAGTCACGGGCGATTAGGCAAGTTATCACCGCCGAGGCGATTGCGACCGGCTCACTTCTTGGAGGAGCCGCTCTTGCCAACCAAGTATCCGAATCCCATCCGGATGTACAATTACATCGAGCCGAGTTTGCTCCTCAAGGGGCAACAGATTACTTCTCCGATATTCAAATTATTCCCAATACCCCCAATCCTAGCTAATTATGTCACTGCCCAACGACAGCCTCACTTCAATCACCCACCTGGATCTTCCGGCCATCATATTTCCAGGCGATCAGTTGGCCATTGATTCCTTTACCAACAAGCTGTCCTCAAAAGCCGTTTCTCAATTTCTCATCGAAGAGGGTCAAGATCTACTTACACCGGGAGAGGAACAAAAGCTCTCCGAATTGGCTGGGGCAGAAGAAAGACTTAATTATCTATACCAGACAGTCGAAGAAAAGTCACCCAATTTGACCCCCCTCCTTCTTAATTACATCCTAGAAACCAAAGCTGAAATTGTCATCAAACTGCTTCTTTGGGGTGACAAACACCGCTCAGAAAAAGAAATAATCGAGATTACCAACGACCCAAAAAATCTGGTCAAACTCCTAGAAAAAATTGTTAAATCCCTAACTTCGAACCAAATAAACTCCCTAATTTAAGATGCCACTCGAAATCGAAACTAGCCCCACCTCAAAAACATCTAAGCTTGACACAGAGAAGCTCACTTCTATTGCCGTGGGGGGAGAATCAGTGATCTATGAAGCCCCAGCAGATTACCGAGTTCCCGGTCACCCCGAAGTTCCCGCCAGCAAGGTTGTCATCAAAGTCATCAAAGAACGCGATCCGAAGGAAGAAAAAGGCTATCTGACAGAAGCCGGACTCGCTTTTTTGTGGCTAAGGCTCTCCCCGCCACTTGTCTTAACTACTCAATTCAGAGAAGAACACCAAGATTTCCCAGACACCGTCGTCAATCTGGCCGCCCTAGTCGAAATATTCAGGTCTCTATATCCAACCAAAACCGAAGAAATCGAAGAATTCTATCTGGGGTTAACCGCCGCCTACGGTGAGACAGAAGCCAGAAAATACAATCTAGTCAGGAAGATAAACGACTCCGCCGCCAACAGCCATTTTGTAGTCCGCGGTCAACCAGTAGCCATTCCCCAAGTTTTTCCCCACATCTACGAATTCGGAATATCCAAAGACTACAAATTTTTCATGGCCATGCAGAGAGTCGATGTCGTTTTAGTTGACACTCTCCATCGTCGTGGTCCCTTGAATCTAGCCAAGTTCAATAGCTATCCGGAAGCCGAGAAGGCGCTTCATATTCAAGAATTAGCCGCCCAATTATCCCTGCTTCATCAGGAAGGCTATATCAACGGCGACCTTCGTGTCGAGGATCTTGGGCTTGTCGCCGGCAAACTAGTTCAGCTAGATCCATCGCTTAATCCGATTGGCAGGCGGATCTTTTCCTTCGCTCCCAGCCGCCTACCACCAGAGATGCGCGTCAAACTTCCAGAACCACCAATCGCCTCCCCAGCAGTCGATCATTATCAACTCTCGCAAATTCTGAAACAAACAGTTTCATTAGGAGTTTAATTATGAGTGAAAGAATAATTACCATCCCCAAACTAGAATTGATCGGTGTTTCTCCCGAAAAGACAAGAATCACCGAAACAACTACAGGCTTTAGCTCAGTTTTGACCCCTGCCGGACGGGAACAGTTTAACCAACCTTATGGTCTAGCTCTCATCGTCAAAGATCTAGGCTTCGGCAGAATCGCCGTCGCCTATCGACCGGCCGAGAAATCATTCCACCGACCCCAAGACGCGATTGGCTTCCGAACCGAGGCAGGAGCAGTGACCGTCACCAAGGCCGACGGCGCCACCAATATGTCCGACGGAGTCAAAATTTATCCCGAAACTCGATCCCACCTTTATGCCCACCAGCTGGTCAGCCATCTTGAACCAATTTTGTCTCAGGGCCAAGCCGCCCACTGGCTAAACAGCCTTCCGGCTACTCCGGGGTTAGAAAATGCTCCCATTTACGCCGGCGCCTCGACCCTTACCTCCTTCACCATCACCGAGGAAGAAAGAGGCTATCGTCTCCACTTCTGCCAACTGGGCGAGAAGCATGGAGCTAGACCGGGCGAGACTTTCATCATCGACCCAAGGGGGAAGATTATCAGACTTGAAGTCGATCAGGATGTTCCGATTTATCATGGCAAGAGAGACTATGGTTACCTCCCCTCATGGCAAGAGATTACCCTCAAACCAGGCTCGCTGGTCGTCTCCGCTACCGACGGCTACGATTCCCTCAGTCTTCTGGCCGCCCTTCGAAAAAAGCCCGGTCAGGAACTAGAGAGAATCGCTCGGGAATTGATACAAACTCCCAATATTGACACTAACTCCCTCTTTCGAAAATTACTTTCTCTTTCTCCAGACAACGGAGATGATGGTTCACTTGCCCTCATCTGGCTGAAATAATTAGTACCCTATAACTACTGTCTAGGACACGATAGATACAGAACGGTTCACTAGTAAATGAAAGGCATCTA
>CAZDXN010000022.1:0-13352 GCA_964509695.1 uncultured Pseudomonadales bacterium
CTAGAGTGCAGTCAAACCCCGACGAAATGTCACAGCCAATTTTGAAACTTTTTGGGATTTGGCTGGCTCGTCGCTCAACAACCTCAGTGAGAAGACTGAGCCAGTCTGCCGAAAATTGTTCCAATGAAGCATAGTTCCTTGGTCTAATAGAGTCATAAAAGGCATCAATGTCCATTAAAGTTTGAATGCTTTCGAGACGTAAGTCCTTCAAATCAAAACTTGCCTGGCAACCTCCCGGTATCATCTTAATCTGCCCGATCAAAGTATGATCGTTGTTTGGCCATTCCCAAAGTAGATGTGACAGAAGAAAGTCGGTGTCTATTCTCAAAGCTTGAGTTTTACCCAGTTCGTTTTTGATTGGGCCAAAAGCAGATGAAAAGACTACCTTGTTTTCAAAAATCGAAAAATAACAGGAAAAGCTCAGGAACTGATCCACAGCAACCCGAAGTCTTTGTTTACGTTTGTCAAAGAAAAATAACAAAAACAAAGAGTTGCTATTAGTTACTCGTTTGAATCCCCATTTTTTCACTTCATCTAACAAGTTAACACGGCTAAACCGATCTTCGAAACTGGTGAAATATCCAATTAATATAAAGTCATCGTCTGACTGTTCAGTTTTATGCGGTAGACCTATCTCGGGAAATACCGCATCTTGAACAGCGGCTGCAATGTTGTTCGATGATTTGACTTCCAGCCAGACATTATTATTCATAGGAAGAAAGTATCTTTTTTTGAGTGAATGTTTCTAACATTGTCATCAGAGTTTGTTTTTCACCATCATCATCAAGTAGATCCATGAGCGAATCAATCTTAACCGGTTGATTGTCAGAGATGAACTTCAGAATCCTGTATTCTGAGGGTTTGATAAAAAATATGTCATCACTGGTCCAATCATAAGCTATGGTACTAAAACCACACACAAAATCAGTCCTTAAGAAAATTATGGACTCGGGATTGACTTGGTAATACATGTTAATTAATGTCCATATATACCACTTTTGTCCCCCGCCCCGTTTTTGGCAGTCATCCTAGTAAACTTTCCAAGAGTTTCTGCAACTTTAACGATTTCAGGCTTGACTCCAATCTCCTTTTGACCATCCCCACCTTTTCTTTTTCTTTCAATTTTGCCGACCATTACTTCTCACCCCCTTTCTGTCTATTAGTTAATAATTACCCATACTCACACTATACACGTTCCGTCAATTTTTTCGTGAAATCCGCCCCCCCACCTCTCCCTGTCAAGCTATTATAGGCCAACGTCATTCTTTTGGAAAAACCAATCCAGTTT
The DNA here is from genome assembly GCA_964509695.1 of uncultured Pseudomonadales bacterium. Taxonomy (GTDB): domain Bacteria; phylum Patescibacteriota; class Microgenomatia; order UBA1400; family MFAQ01; genus 2-01-FULL-50-23. The sequence goes on from CAZDXN010000022.1 coordinate 1,289, forward strand.
AATCAGGGTTTCTAGGCCGATGGCGACGTTCGGCTCCTTATATAATTCACTAGTAGGATCGTCTAGTAGACTAGCTATCTGTTTGGGACTAATCACTCCGATTTCTGCCAAAACCGAACCGCCCAAAACAGAATTTATCAACGGTCTCTGGTTCTTGGCAAAATTTATAAATGTATGTTCCGGGCTTCCTTTTTTTGGAATAAACATTTCCTTTACAAAAATATCTTTGAGCTCTTTCATTAATTCCAACTTTAGTTCCCATTTCTTTTTTCCTGGCACATCAGGCATATTTTTTCCTAGAGCGATCAATCTGGTATCTAAAAATGGGTTCATCTGTCTTAATCCATGAGCGTTATATTGCTCCTGCGAATTTGATGTACCAAAAACTCCGGATTCCGAAACAATCATTGGATATGTCCCTCTTTGGTTGTACCGATCCCAACTCAAAAACATCTCAATTCCTCTTGGCGTAAATAAAGCTTTTGTTCCATATTTCTTTAGGATGTCGACTTCCATGAAATAATTGTATTGTTTATTGAATCTCAAAAATAAATCCATACCCTTCAACATATATGCCTCATCTCCACCTTCACCTGTAAAACCAATACGTACTCCATTGTCTTTCAGTAAGTTAAGATAGACTTGTTGTTCATGAGTAGCAATTTGGTACGGATCGTCCGTTGACCATTCTTCTGAAAAGTTTGTGTCACGCAACTGAGGCTTGGTAGCATCTACCGATTTCAACCTCAAGCCATGTTTGTCAGCAAATATTTTAACCACTTCTATATTTGTTTCATCTTTCATCAAATCTGAATATCGAGAATAACAAGTAAAAGCATCCGACCCTGCGACTTTGCTCAGACAATACGCAATCAAGGTACAGTCAAAACCTGATGAAATATCACAACCTGCACCTATTCCCTTAGGAATTTTCGACCAACGCCGCCAAACAATTTCCGTGACGGCCTTAACCCAATCTGATGCAAAGTCTTTCAAGGAACTATATTTAATCTCCCCTATCGAATTCAAATAAGCCTCCACGTCAACCAACGTCCTAATTTTATACGAAGGAGGAACATTCAAGTCAAATTCCACGACTGACCCTGCCGGCACCACCTTAATCTGCTTTATCAACGTTTTTTCTGTCATGTGCCACGTCCAGAGTATACCTGTCAATAGCCCATCCAGATCACCGATTAATTTTTGTTCTGTCTTGACTTCATTTTTTAGCTTAGAAAAATTTGATGAAAAAACGATCGAGCCCTTAAGGACTGAAAAGTAACAGGCGAAACTAAAAAACTGGTCGACACAAACAGAAAGAATTTTCCTTTGTTTGTCAAACAAAAACAATAAAAATTCACAATTACTATTTACAATTCTTCTAAACCCATTCGTCTCAATCTCAATCAACAAATCATTCTCATTTATCCAATCTTCATAACTAATAAAATATCCCGTTAACTGATAACGATCGTCCTCTTGATTGATTTTGTAGGGAATACCAATATCGGGCAACTGGTCATAAAAATCGACCTCGTCAATCCCAGCTGTATTCAAGTTAGTAATAAAATCGTTATTCATTAGTCAGCAAAATATTCTTATCTATTAATTTAGAGACTAATTCTTCAAACCCGTTTCTATCGGAATTATTGACGAAAAGTTTATGCAGTTGGTATTCGCTTACCGGCTGATTCTCAAACACATATTTCAACAGCCAATATTCCTCAGGTCTAATAGCCACCACATCATCAGATTTGTAATCATAAGCGATGGTGTGATAATTATTTTCTTTATCAATATCTAGGAAAATTATGGCGTCTTTATTTACAGAATAAGTCATTTTTTGATTCTACAGCATCGGGGGGGTGGCCTTCTGCCACCCCCCCAAACCCGCACCAACCTCTACGACTGTCTTTTTGTAGGGCTTGCATCACCTCCGCCGTTCTTTCCTCTCATTAATTTTCCCATTTTCCCCAAAACCTCAACCATGGGTTCACCTTTCAATTTCTCAACTAACCTTACTTCAGCTCGAATCATTTTCGCTTCAATTTTCAAGGACATTTATTCACCTCCTTTCTCTAAATCCCATCGATACCATTACAATATACTCCCCACCTCTCCCTGTCAAGCTATTATAGGCCCAAGGCTGTTTATAGCCAACACATCACTATAGAAGCCAAGAATCTCTTTTGTCATTGCCTCCTTCGAATAATTAGATACGGCGTAAGTGTAGGCTGCCTTCGACATTTTTTTCCTCAAACCAGCATTATTGGCTAATAATGCTAGGGCATTAAATAGCGAGTCGTCGTCAACTGAAAAAACATTGCCGACTCTATTCAATTTGACCGTAAATCCGTGAATTTGGTCGGTAAATATGTTTGGAACCGTTTCCCCTTGTGTAAATATTGGGACAACTCCAAAAAACATTGCCTCCAATACCGAAAGGGGTAGATTTTCCGATGTACTTGGCATGCAGAAGATATGAGCCGCTGAAAGAATGCTTTCGATTTGTTTTCTGCTTTGGTATCCCCAAAAAACGACGTTCCTATCACAAAATTCCGCCCTCAATCGCTCCAAGATCGGACCATCGCCGACAACGCTGAATCTATGGTTTCCCGATCCCAATTTAGAATAAGCCTTTAGCGCCTCCTCAATACCTTTATCCTTCTCAATTCTTCCGACGTAGACAATATCAATATAGGTATTAGCATCCTTGAGTTTTTGTATCTCCCCGTAACTTTTTGTGTCAAAGTTCACGCTGTGAGGAATAACCCTAGTCTTATTCAGAAATTCTTTACCGTACTCAGCCTCAACCAAGCGAAGTTGAGAATCGCTCAGTAACACTACTCCATCAGCAGATCTCATCGCCTCAGTTTCTATTTCAATAATTTCTTTATGAAAAGATGGAATGGGGTTCTCGATCATCTTCTCGTATTGTCTCTGTAAAAAGTGAAAAGTAACTAAAACTTTATTTACAACTCCCGTTCGGGCCAGCTTTTTGGCCGTCAACCACGACATCCAGTTGTGGACATGGGCAACGTCAAAGTGCTCGTTTCTTTGGACAACCTTATCTGCGAGTCTCTCCTGCCAGGCAACAAACTTGCGAAAGTCATTAAATATTTCGTATTTCCCAGATGAGAGTAATTCGGTATCATCGGCAAGATCGGTAGTGATGATGTTCTCGTGGGACCCCTTACTCTTAAAAGCTGTCGCAACCGAAACTCTTACTCCTTTTGCAATGAGAATTTCCCTGAGTAGGGCTACGTGCCACCCCATACCCCACAAGGGATCGGGTAGATAATCACTTGTTATTTGAATTACTTTCATTCTTCGGATTTATTTATATTGATAATTCGATAGACAGGGGGTACAAACAAAAAGAATATATACCCACAAACATAGGTCGCCAATCCGATTAAAATCCTCTTGTAATAGGATAACAAAGGAAACCCCGTAATAGCAGTATCGGATGTTTTGAAATACCAATCCGCATCGACATACAGACGATCTGTTCCCTCTTTACAAACATACAGATTGTCCGAAATAATCAGATTGGGAACGAGATTTCTAGTTCTAAACTTTCCCAAAAAGTCATACACTCTTCCAGTGGCAAAAAATGCCGCCAAAGTAAAACGATATAACCTTCTAACGTCTGACACCATACCGGGGTTAGCAAGGATTGAACCAAGATGGTATTCATTTAATCGCATTAGGTTCTCGATCCAGGGAGCTTCTTTTACCAATAGGCTGATTTTCTCACTCTTGAGCAGGAATTGGCGAGTCACACCAATTAACGACCCCAGCGATTTTTTTGCGCTAGTCGACGAGTAGATTCGTCGCCGTAGCTCTTGTTTCGGAGGAAAATAAGGTGATGCTTTTCTAACTATTACCGCAAGGTCCATTAACCTAAAGACATAGGACGTGTCAGTTTTGTTAACAAAAGTTATTCCAGGATACTTATTGCCCAGAATTTTTGTAATGAAATCAACTTCCCCATTCATGGAGAGGTAGAATAGGCATAGTAATGGGTGCCAACATAAGCGTAATTATACCTTTGTATAACTCTGAAGATCTTATTAGAGAGACTTTATCGAGCCTAATATGTCAAAGCTACACCGATTTCGAGGTAATCTTGGTTGATGATTATTCAACAGACGACACTTTGTCTGTCGTAGAACCCTTCATAAGATCAACTACCGTAAAATTTAAGCTATTCCAAAACACCATTGAAAAGGGTCTTTCTAATACTCTTAATCTCGGCCTGTCCAAAGCGACGGGGAAATACATCGCTTACACGGATCATGACGATCTATCTTTACCAGACAGGTTCAATAAACAGTTTTATTTCTTAGAAAAATACCAGAAGATCGGAGTCTGTGGAACCTGGATGAAGGAATTCGATCAAGGAAACGACATTTGGACATATCCGATTGAACACGATGACCTCATTGCGTCGTCTCTACTCCAATCACCGATTGCCAACCCAACCGCAATGTATCGAAGAGAGTTGCTACAAAAGCACGGAATAACATATAACCAAAAATACGACTTTGCTCAAGATTTTGCCTTCTGGCTAGATCTAGCAACAAAGACTCGATTTCAGGTCATCCCCGAAGTATTGGTAATGTATCGAGTCCATAGTGGAAATGCCTCAACAACAAGACGACGGGCACAATATGCATCTTGGGAAATGGCCTTTGAAGACAAAATCAGCAACAAGCTCCTTGGCAAAGGATTAAACAAAGAAGAACTCCATATTCTTTACAACATCAAGTATCCTGGTTTTAAAGAGTATTATCTGAAAAACAAAGAGAGGGTAGATAAACTCGTAACGAAGATCCTTGATGCCAACCAATCTCGCGGCGTATTTTCACAGAAATCTCTGCAAAGACTCTTTAAGAAAAGACTGGGGAGAATTGCCGCAGGTGATCTACAAAACGAACTCGAGTAGTTTGGCTCTGGTGTCAATCCTCGCCGTCGCCCCCAAGGGAATAGTAAATAACGGATCGGTATGACCAAAATCCAGATTGTAAACGATAGGTATGTTTAAGCCTCCAAATAAATCTTCGTATATCATTTCCTCCGAGTTTTCAGGTTTGAAGCCACTTTGCTCAGCAAACCTTCCGACACACATCCCTCGAAGAGAGCGTAAGTCAACAACTTGAGACAAGTGAGTAAAAAACCTATGAACCATAGACGGGTTTTCATCCTCAGACTCTTCCAAAAATAAAATCTTGTCTTTGAAGTCCGGGAAAAATCTCGTGCCGGCTAACACCAACAGCGTCTGCAGATTGGACGCGCAAACCTCTCCTTCGGCTTTGCCTTCCTTGAAGACTTTCCGTCCACCATTATCATTAATGATCCTATGATCGGAGTCCTTTCGTAAAAAATATAAATCATCAGCATATGTTGGTGAGTCTTGAATCTCAACGATTTTTTCTTGGTTGACAACGGTTCTACAAAAATAATCGAAGGTGTAATCAAATGGTTGAGGCTTATCAAAAGTAATGCCAGCCGGACCCATATATGTTTTTATGCCCGATAGTTTATTTACCGCCAGCAGTAACGCAGAAGTATCTGAAAAACCAACAATTGGTTTTGGAAACTTTTTGAACAAATCGTAGTCAAGATAAGGAAGAATCTGATTGGAATTAGCCCCACCCCAATATGCCATCAATATATCCACAGATTCGTCTTGAAGCAACTCACTAATCGCCTCAACCCGTTCTTGTATGCTTCCGGCAGTGTGGCCGGTTCTTTTTCGAACCTGGTCTTGCTCAATTACCTCAAACCCTTTCTGTTTCAGATAAGAATAGTCAGTTTCCTTCTTGCTCCTGACTAGAGGGTCAGATGTACAGAAAACACCTATCTTAGACATCTTTTTTCCTTTCTTCATGAGGTAATACTATACCAAAAGGAACCAGGCTCTCAAGTTCCCCGCTCACCTCGGCAGGATCAACCCCTCGACTAAACAAGTACCTGGCTAGCATCTGGGCGGGGTTTTTAATCGTCCCCTTAGGCTTTCTTCCATCTCTCTCCGCGATCAATTGTCTTCGAACCCCTTTTACAATACTCGCAAATCCTGCTCGATAGTTCTCGTGCTTTTTTAAATAATCTATTTCTTCATCAAACACTAAGTCTTCTCTTCCCAAATGAGTGAGTAGTCCCTTCATATCTTCAACCACCACATCAATGCTTCTTGATGTGAGTTCGGCCATGTGCGCGATGCCCCGAAGATATTTTCGATATACACCGTGGACACCGCCCGAACGAGGCAGGGAACGCGCCCCCGCCAGCCTCATCATTACTGTCGCTTCGAGAGTGGTTAAATACTTTTGATCCATTCCAACTTTAAAATCGTGCAATTCATATATTCTGGATAACTTCTGGGGTTGATCAACTCCCAAAGAAGCTGCAAGCAAGAATTCATATCCATATCCAAACTCAGTACCCAGTTCGTTACCATCCTGATCGAAGATGGTAACGATATTTCCAACCTCGAACCACTTTTCTGTTGTCGGATTGAAAATACAAACCGTCATTCCCGTTCCGATTACGTCCCTGATTCCATATTTCCAGTGGTAATAGTCAAGAGCTCTAGTGTCATATTCTATTTGCACACCACCAATGTCTTCATTAGGAATTTCACCCAACTCGGTAGTGGACAGAAGCTTGACTCGTCCGGGTTCTACACCAAGATCACGACAAATATGGTCCACGGCTTCCGCAATCACCTCTATCCTTCTTCCCGGTCTCGAGAGTATTGATACCATATTGAAATACATTTGGCCGTACGGAATCCAATCATCTTTAAACAGGTATTTATCAGCGTTTGTTCTCAAACACTCCTGAACAACAAATACCCCATTTGATCCTTCCGGATACGTCTGCCCAACCAGAATGTCCTTTATCGCGGATATCGTTGCCCCGGTAAACAACACTGATTTATCCTGTTCTGAAACCAAGGGGGCAGCGAGCCTCTCATGGTATGCTCTCGCCCGAAAATAATCAGAAAATGAGTCGCCGATTGCTCTCCTGAGTTCCGGAACCCTTCCGGCAGTAAATAGTTCCTGAAAAAAAGCGATTTTCGTCCCCTTGGGACATTCGTAATCGTTTCGCTCAACAGAAGGTCTCATTTTCTAATAAATAGCTCTGGTTCTTCATCGTAATGGGTTTTCCTAAGTAGTAGCGTAAAGTAGCCTAGATACTTGTGATTCTCGTTAAATACTTCCAGATATCCTTTCCATTTTTTTCTAATCGACTCTTGAACATCGGTTTTAAGTTCCTGAATATGGGGTTTTGATAGAAAGTGGTCGACGTATTCATCTACACCTTCAGGCTTACGATGTGTCAGGCTTCCTTCGTAAAAGTAGTATTTTTCAAGTTTGTTTGTCTGCTCTGTAAATATCGATAACCACTTGTCCCTTCCCCACGGGTTAATTTTAACTCCGATCGCTTCCGATACGGCATCAATCACCTTTGTCGGGGGTTTCTTAGCATAAAACAGTTGCGTCACAGAAATAAATCCCCAGGGTTTGACCACTCTGACGTACTCAGATACCGCCTTGCTTTTCCTGTCCATGAACGAAGTCGACCCTCCTCCGATTAACAGATCAAAAGTATCGTTATCGAATGGAATTTCGTACGCTGAACCAACTTAAAAGTTCACCAACTTCTTTATCTCTTCAGTGTCTTGGTTAAGTTTATTTTTTGCTTCAAGTACGCAGTTTTCAGATATATCAATGCCATCAACCCGGCATTTAACCAGATGAGCCACTTCCAATGAGGTAAATCCTGTATTTGAACCTACTTCCAAAACCCGACTCTTACGGGTAATAAATGAATTTTGGACCACTCGTCTGATAGTATCCTTGCCTCCTGGGCATCGGTTTGTCTCCCTAATTAAGGCTATAAAATCGATGTAAGACAAATCATTAATTTCCAGAACGGTAATATCACTTGGATTCTTCATAGTACATCTTTTACTCCATTAAATCTGGGGACCAGTTGCATATCCCTAATATCATCGTGTTTAAATAGCCAAAGTAGATAGCGTTCAACTCCCATTCCAAAACCGGATGTTGGCAAGTTTACAAGATCCTTCATTTGTATATACCAAGCATAGCTCCTGGCAGAAACCTTGTGAAGTTTGAGAGCTTTCCTTATTTCGTTCCCGGTTGAGTGCCTCTCTCCCAGTCCTACAGTCTCCCCGATACCCATCAGTAGGTCCGCATTTGAAGCGGTTTTCATTTCTTTGTCGGCGAACTTCTGATAAAAGGGAACCGAGATGTGGTCGTAATTTGTTATCCACACAAAACCACCAAAATGTTCCATCAACTTCCTTTCGCCATCAGAAGTGAGTACTCTGAATCCATTCTTTTTGGTAACTAAGTTACTAGTAGTTATAACTTCTAGAATTTTGCAAGCCTCATCAAAAGTACACCTCGGCAACCTCTTCTCACCTAAAGACAAAAAATGTTCGATGTGATCAGTGGTCCCAGACGACCTGGTGATTTCCTTCTTAAAAGATCGATACAACTTTCGTGTCAAAAACTGAAGATAATCCTCAACCAAGGCCATCGCACCATCCAAGTTTTCACTAAATTCCGCCTCAATGTGAAAAAACTGACAGAGATGGCGGCGATCAGCCTCCTCGCCTCTAAACGAAGGGGCAATGTAAAAAGTATTCGTTTTATTAACCCTGCAGGCTAACTCAAGATAAAATTGCATCGAGTCCGCCAGGTAAGAGTCAATTCCGCCGATAGAGACTTTCACTGGTAAGGAGTCGCTCCCAAGTCCCACTGGACTTGAAACTGACCCGGTAGTTATAGGCAGAAGTAAAAAATCAAAACGATTTTTGAAAAAGAACTCGATTGATATTTTTACAACCTCGCTTTGAATCTTACCGAGGGCCTGGTACCACTCCGACGATAAGACTGAGGTCAAATGTTTTCTACTATTCCAAGATCTTGGCGGCTTTATCATGTCGAAATCATAGGCCAAATCAGCCTGAGACTCAAGTATGGGCCAGGACTGTCAAGCTATTATAGGCCGGAGGCTAAATATTCCGAGACTGAATCTTTGATACTAGCTTTTACTTTTTCCCAAGTTACAGACTGATCAACTACAGCTATTTTTCCCGCTTCGGGATCACTATCAGCCTCCTCAAAATAGGTCAAGGCTGTAAATAAAATTCGATTATTTTCTTCATACCAAGGGTATTTCTTGTAAACAGACTTAATTATTTCCTCTATCTTCAATTTCTGAATCAAATAATACATATCTATAAAATCTCGCTGTCTAGCTCGTTGAACTATGGCCACCACTTTCATAGCAGCGATATCTTTCAAGCTTGCCATTTTTTTCCCTTCCCACTCCAAAAGACCATCAATTAATGGGTAGGGATAATAAAATACCGACAACCTAACCCCGTCAACAATGACCAACAGAGTATCCTCCGACTGAGACTCGACCTCCACTTTTTCAAAACTACCTTTTATGGTTTCAAGTAATTTTCCCACATCAAGTTTACCTTGACTGTAAAAGTCAAAATCAAGAGATGTCCTGTGACCAAACTGTAACGCCAATGCCGTTCCTCCTCCAAGGTAATATGGCGGGTACGACAAGAATCCCAGCTTATTAGCTACACTTACTTGATCTTTATTTAGAATTTGCAAAGATAAATCCATTTACATGAGTCCCTTTCGACTCCAAAATGCATTCATTAATTTTGGTTTCGGACCCATCTCCATTATCGCGATCTCGAATTCCAACGGATCTATCATTATTCCAAAATATCCCAACCATTTCCGTAGTTTTTCTCTAAACCAAATACCCCTACGCGGGTGAACCACAACCTCTTTAATCTTATCGTCACTGTAGTTCGCCTTTACCCACTCAATTACCTCTGTATTTCCATAGTTCAATGCCTGAGAAATTATCAACCTCCAATCCCTCTCCTTATTCAAACTTGAAAGGTCATAACTCCACAAAACCGATCGTAAAAACTCCGGTAGTTTTCCACTTCCCATTCCTTAATTTTATCACGTCGGCAAATTCTAATCCGAATTCAACACTACCCCCGCCTACCCCTGTCAAGCTATTATAGGCCAAGGCTATTCCTTACCACTTCTCTTATTCTTTCCACAGACTCTTTTGCTTGGCTGGCAATCTCCCGTGTTTTTGGTGAAGGAATAATCACAGGATAACGGGATTCCACGTAGAAATCACTCAAAAGATTGCAGTCATCCTCAAGACTTAAAAAATTATTATCCTTCGTAATACACGTTTGACACAAAACACCCAAGTCATGGATTTTCTCAAATTTCAAATCATGAGCGACGATGAAGGTCTTAAAATACTTTTCAGCGGCTTGTTGAAAGTGAAAACAAATTAAGCCGAAATATTGTGTGTCCGAATCAGCCAAATTGGCGCTAGCAAAACCGTAGTCTTCCTCAGCCAAATCAAACCAATTTTTATAAACCTTTGAATCAACCATAAAGAGTTTTTCCAAAATTGGTGATCTGCAGGATAAATGGATCACCTAGTCTTACCCTATCTTCCAGTTCACCCGGCGTTAGTATAATAAAATCTGCTGCCACAGTTTTTTTTATCATATTCCTCACTTGACGCATTCGATCCAACCCGCTTACGGGCACATCCGTCTTAATTATCAAAAAATCCAAATCGTTGGCGACTTGGGGGTTACTGGCCGCCGATCCAAAAAGAATAACCTTTTCGGCTCCATAGATTCCTGTCAACTGTCTAGAAATGTCCAGAATCTCGTTTTGAATAACTAAAGGGGACATAAAGCAATTATATCACCCCCCCCACCTCCCCCTGTCAAGCTACTATAGGCCAAGGCTGTTTTTAGCCGAATCTGTTTTTGAGCAAAACTGACAGGGTCAACGCATCCTCCGCCGACTTCCAATCCCTTTTTTGAGAATCCCCGATCCTCTTCATCCAAACAGATATTTTCTTCTTCCCAATTTTGCTCCCATCTCTTTGAAATTTTTTCTTATTTATTTCAACAAATTTTTTGGCTAAGTCCTCATCCCCATCGACCATCCACAAAGCAATTCTTCGCAAATCCGTCGATAAATTCAGATTAGCTATACGCTGCTCCGAGGTAACTTTGTCATCAATAATAACTACTGCCATACCCTAGGATTATATCCCAAACACTTCCTCCGCCGCCGCCACCCCATCATCATTCCCCAACACCGAAACGTTTTGAGTTTTTGGTTCCTTGAGTTTTTGAGTTTCTCTCTCCCCCAGCACACACCTCACCGAGATCGGCCCCCACATCTTGGCAATTTCCTCCTCGATGATTCTTCGTCTCGCTTCCTGTTCCAGCTGATCTTTGTGGAATTTATAAAACACCTCAATCGTCAGAAATTTATCCTTGATCTCTTTCGGCTTGGCGCTTCGCAGTAACCCCGCCACCGAGTGGTTCTTCGGAGACAATCGTGAAAGCAGGTCCTGCCAGCCATTCACCACCTGATCAAACCCCACGTCTGACTTCACTTCAGTCCGTATCTCCGACGTCAATGTTTTCTTTTCTAAATTCGTGCCTTCGTAACTTCGTAAATTCGTTGGCTCCCTATCCGATCTCGACCTAAGCGCCGCTTCCTCCAACACTAACTCCAAAGGCAGTAGCGGCAAGGGCGACACTTTTATCTTCGGGACGACTTTGATAATTTTTCGAACCAGCCTTGTTTCCTGTTTCGAAGGGGACTTTCCCGCTGCAATATCTTTTCGAATCGAAAGCTTCAAACTTTCAAGTAATTTAGTGACGAGGTTAACGACCTCGATCCCCTCCGCCTCCATCTGCTCCATCGCCGTCACGATTGCCTTCGTATCCCCGTTTCGCACCGCCGTTAGAATCGCCTCCACCTGACTATTTCCAATCAATTTCAAGGTCTCTCGAACATTTTCTACCGTAATTTCACTGAATCGATTGGCTAGCTGTTCCAACAGTTTATGACCCTCTCGGAAACTACCATCCAATCCCAAGGCCAACTCCTCCAAAACCGCCTTTGATACCTTCAAACCCTCTCCCTTA
>CAZDXN010000023.1:0-11392 GCA_964509695.1 uncultured Pseudomonadales bacterium
AACTATAACAATATCCACAGTAACTATATCAACAATGCCCCCTCTCTCTAACAAACCCAGTCACGTCATTCCCCTCTCCCTCCTATTGTCATCCCGAACCCCACACCTCTCCCTCTTTCCCTCCCCTTATCAAGGGGAGGGACGTAAGGGTGAGGTCCGTCATCCCGGACTTTCCGCCAAGGGCGGATCCGCCTCTGGAGGGGATCCGGGATCTATTCAAATAGATTCCGGCTCGAGGGCCGGAATGACACTTTTGATATTTGGAACTTGTTTGTTTTTTGTAATTTGGAATTTGATTATTCCTCCCGTTGCTCTCGCCGACAACCTCCGCTCCAGTGATTTTCGCATCCAGATGGGTACGATCAATAGCGGCGGCGGCAATCAATCTGGCGGCGGTTTCAAGCTGGCCAACACCGTCGGTCAAACCGCCCAAGGCCAATTCGACGTCGCCGGCTACCGCGTCCGGGCTGGGTTCCAATACATTCACTCGATCATCCCCTTCACTTTCAGTGTCGACAAAATCGCCGTCAACTTCGGTACTGTCCTCCCCAGTACTATCTACACCGACACCAACGTTCTCACCGTCCACGCCGGCGGCGCTTATGGCTACGTCGTCAAAGCCATTGAGAATCAGCTCCTCACCAGCAGTGGTTCGACGACCATCCCCAACACCACCTGCGATCCCGCTCTCACCTGCTCCCTTTCCGACGCAACGCCCTGGACCTCCACCCTGTCCTATGGCTTTGGCTACAACATGAGTGGTGACGACACTGACACCGGCGACTTCGTCAATTCAACCTACTTTCGGCCCTTCCCAGCCAACAGTCTGGCCCAAAACCCAGTCACCATCATGAGCAAGTCCGGTGTCACCCGCGCCTCGGTCGCCACCGTCACCTATCAGCTGATCGTCTCGCCCACCCAGCCGGCCGGAACCTACCGCAACATTATTCAATACCTCGCCATCCCCTCCTTTTAATGAAATTTTCAATTCTCTCAACCATAGGTCTCATAGGTCTCATAAGTCTCATGAGACCTATTACCGCTCACGCCCAGTCCATCGGCTTTTCCATCTACCCCCCGGTCCTAGAAACCGTCATCAAGCCGGGCAAAACCATCACCCAAGTCTTCACCATCCAAAACCTCTCCGAGTCAGACAAAATCGTCACCGCCCGCGTCATTCCTTTTGTCCCCGAGGACGAGCACGGTTCCCCCCTCCTCAAACCCAACTTTCAGCCCAGCTGGCTCTCCTATTTTTCCCTCGCCAACTCCATCATCACCCTCGGCCAACCCTTCAATTTCTCCGCCGGCAAGACCGACCAGCTGATTCTTTCTATTTCCATCCCCGCTAACGCCAAGGAAGCCGATTACTACGCCACCCTGATTCTGTCCACCAACACCGAGCCCTCCGAATCCGTCTCTGGGGTGACAAACTCCGTCGTCAACACCACCATCGGCGCCAACCTCCTTCTCACCGTCAACACCAAGGCCAATCCACCCACACTCGTCCGCATCAAAGACTTCACCATCATCCCCGAAGACATCCTTTATCGATACGGAGAAGTCTATTTTGCTGATAATCTCTCCCCCATCCGTTTCCGCGCTGTGGCCGAGAACGCCGGCCGTTTTCTGACCAAAATCGGCGGGCTGGTGCGCATCTCGAAGAACAACCAAGCCGTCTCTCTCCAAAGTCTAGTCCCCGCGAATCTCCTCGCCGGTAGCGCTCGCGAAATCGAGGCTTCGCCCTCAGGCACAATTATCTTCACTCCCCGCCTAACCGATTTCGGCAGCCACAAAGTCGAGCTGGACACCCGCGCCGATAACAGCAGTAGCCACAGCGAACTGACTCTGATTCTTCTCCCCATCAAAGTCACTCTCGGATTTCTCCTTGGCCTAATCCTCCTGATCACCATCCTAAAAATATCCAGGAAAACCACTTGACAGACGTATATTACAGTAATATACTAATTACATGAGAGTACTACCAGAACCACTATCATTTGAGTGGGACGCTGGTAACACCAATAAAAACTATGAAAAGCATCTTGTCACCAATCAGGAAGCTGAAGAAGTTTTTATCAACCAACCCATCGTCGTCATTGCAGATGCCAAACATTCAATGACAGAGCCGCGTTTTCAGGCTCTAGGTAAAACAAATAATAGCCGACCATTATTTTTATCATTTACCATCAGAAACAACAAAGTTAGGATTATCTCAATTAGAAATATGAACAAAAAGGAGAAAAAAGAATATGAAAAATTTTAAAGTTGTTCCCAAGTTTCAATCCGAGGCCGAGGAAAGGAACTTTTGGCTTAGTCATGACTCAACTGAGTATGTTGATTGGTCAAAAGCTGACGTGACTGTTTTTCCTAACCTCAAACCAACTACCGAGTCGATTTCCTTGCGTCTTCCCTCATATCTTTTGGTCCGTATTAAACAGCTGGCCAACAAGAAAGATGTTCCCTACCAATCGCTGATGAAAGTATTTTTAAGTGAAAAGGTTGATCAGGAGTTTAAAATAAAATAAAATCTCCTATACTAGATTTGTGAGACGCCTGCCCCTCCATTCATTAATAGGTCTTATTGGTCTTATAAGTCTTATACGACCTATTCCTATCGCCTTCGCCGTCACCAACCCCCAGTCTTCCGACGAGATCGTAAACTCCGCCACCATCCCCGATTCCACCGTTTCTATCCCCCATCTTCAAAGCCCCAGCAACGGCGCCTACACCACCAACTCCACCTCTCTACCCTTCAGTTGGCAACGCTCAACCTGCGATACCGGCATCGATCACTACACCGTCTACCGCGATGACATCATCGTCGCCGATGGCATCACCCACGCGGACGTACAGGCCACTTCTGTCTTTACTGCCAGTGTCGACAGCAGTTACGTCTATCTAACCTTCAAGGCGATCCTCTCCGAAGGCGCTCATACCTGGAAGGTTATCGCCGTCGGCAGTGAGGGCAATACTGCCTCCTCGGAAACCTGGACTTTTATCGTCGACACCACCATCCCTGACATTATCCTTAAATCAGTCGATAAAAATACCATGTACTGGGCGACCCACGATCCCTCGACCATCCCCCCGTGGGAACAACGACAACTCATCGTTACTACATCGGACCCACTCATTTCCGGCAAAGTCGAGGCCAACTCCAACATCAAGTTCTCCCTCAGCAGTGGCCAAACCGTTACCGTCTACGAAGCCGACGGCAACTGGGAACACCGCTTCCGCAATCTTACCAAAAACGTCATCTACTCCGTATTTATCACCGCCACCGACGCCGCCGGCAATAGTAATTCCTTTCCGGAATTCACCATCACCTACCTGCAGGGCCAGGCCCTGCAGGTCATTCCCACCCCATCTCCAGTCATTCCCGACTCCGATCGGGAATCTATTCAAATAGATCCCCGCATTCGCGAGGATGACATGGGGGTCCCCGCCTTCCGCCTCCCCCCAGCCCCACCCCCCCCGAGCGCACCGCGCGAAGGCCTCGCCGTAGCGCCAGCGAAGGCGGGCGTCATTCCGGGCCTGACCCGGAATCTATACCCATTTATTCTCTTTGGCCTCCTCCTCCACCTGACCATGACCTTCTATGGCGCCGGCATCCACTTTGGTCACCTTCCCGGCTTCCTCTACACTCTCTGCTTCCCCTTCATCGGCAAAAAAGCCTACGAAATCGATCCCTTCTTCGCCACCGTCGCCATCTTTGACCCAGCCAACTTGTCCCACGAATTTTTCTCTTGGGTCAGCAACATCAAGGGAAAGATCTCTCTGGAATTCCCTAACCCCAAACAAATTTTCCTCCAACTCACCCGCCCGGGGTACGAAAAACAAAGCCTTCTCATGGCAACTGCCGCGATTCCGGAAGGAACTGTCATCAAATTGAAGCCCAAAGACCATCCAAGCCGTCTAGAAAGGCTAGAAACCTTTGCCCTTAGTTGGCGTGGCCTGCCCTTAATCATCGCCGATCTCACTAGTTTAGTCGTTCTAATTTTGGAGCCTTCACTCCCCGTTGCCTTCTACTTTGGTCTCGCGGCCACCCTCACCTTCTCCGAATACATCTATCCACGCAGGCATAAAACTTCTATTATGGGGATCGCAACCCCCCATACTTGACATATTACGGGGATAGTATACACTTAAAATTATGAACGATTACAATGCCACTGCCATTCCCCGCGTCTACAACTTAAAAAAACTCCTAAAACCCAACAAGGTGCTTGCTATTTTTGGGCCTCGCCGATCCGGAAAAACCACGCTGGTTAAAGAATACTTAAAAGAAACACACTTCCGTTACAGATATGATACCGGTGACGATATTGCCATTCACGAGATTCTTGGGTCTCAAAGGCTTAATCTACTCAAAGAATATATTGGAGAAAACGAGCTTATTGTCATAGATGAGGCGCATTTAATTCCCAATATTGGTATTAACTTAAAGATAATTGTCGACAACATACCCGATATTCGCATTATTATTACCGGTAGTAGCTCGTTTGATCTTGCAAATCAAATTGGGGAACCGTTGGTCGGTAGAAAATTTACATATTTACTTTACCCAATTTCGTTTTTGGAGCTTAAACCGTTAATGTCCGGGTTTGAAATTGAGGGATTACTTGAAAAAGTACTTGTTTATGGCTCCTATCCTGAAGTTATGTCGAAAGTATCCAAAAGAGAACGAGTTCAAGCTCTCAGTGAAATTACCAACTCATATCTCTTTAAAGATATTCTGATTTTCGAGGGTTTGAAAAACTCTGCCACATTATTGAATCTGTTACGTCTTATTGCGTTTCAAATTGGCTCCGAAGTCTCCCTTTCCGAACTGGGAAGCTCGCTAGGCATCGACAAAAAAACAGTCGCCAGATATCTTAATTTGCTTGAACAAACATATATTATTACCCCGCTTCGCCCATATTTTACGAACCATCGTCAATCAGTTATTAAGAAAAACAAATATTACTTCCTTGATCTTGGAGTTAGAAACACCATTATTGGAAACTTTAATTCTATCTCTCAAAGAAATGATGTTGGCGCTTTGTGGGAAAATTTTTTAGTCATTGAAAGACTTAAGAAACAAGCTTACAAACCAATATATACAAATAACTATTTCTGGCGTACCTGGGCTCAAAATGAGGTAGATTGGGTTGAAATGCGAGATGGAAAATTATACGGATACGAATTCAAATGGAATTCAAAAGCAAAATCTAAAAATAAAAATGCTTGGCTTTTCGCTTATCCCAAAGAAGCAATTTATAAAGTTGTAAATCAAAATAACTTCAAAGACTTTGTTTCCTGAGTCATCCACCCAGAGAAAACTCCCCTTCCCGCAGTAGCTGGATTCTCCGCACTTTCCCTCTTTCGAAGGGGGAACGAGCCGTACTCGGCAAAAGGGGGTATACAACGTTTCCCAATCATTTTAAATCAATCAATATCCCGCAACATCAAACCACATCATCACCCTATTTTGTGGATATCTAATTATAAATATCAATATCACGCAGCTAAATATCATCGGATAGCCTCATTTACCGCATACTCAATTTATTTACCGCATTCATTTCGGTATTTATTCACTGTCATTCCGGGCTTGACCCGGAATCTATACCAATAAACTTCAATCCAAAACCCCCTCTTGACAGGCTTGTCCCCACTTATTAAATTAGTATAAGACCGTCTAATTAAGTCTAATCTGAACCTGATATGAAAATCATCGATTACCCTGTCCGCCATAGCTACGAAGTTGCGGGCGGATCACACCCAAACAAAATTCTTGAGCTCCTCGCCGCCTCCCTGATCTTCATTATCCCCGTGCTCGCCCTATTCATCCTCTCCAAGTAATGAACTCAACTCCTGCCCAGGAACTACTTCGCCACTTCCAAGCTTTCTTAGATGAATCTGGATTGTCCCATATCTCCGTCAAGAACTATGTCTCCGATGTGAGGCAATTTCTAGCTAGTTCGAAGCTCACCTCCGCTCGCCTCGTCACCCCCAAACATCTCCATGATTATTTAACGCAAGTCCAAAATTCAAAACCCTCCAGCACCTACAAGCGCTATTTAGCCTCTATGAGGCAGTTTGTTAGCTTTCTGGCGATCGAATACCGCATCAATCTACCTCAAGTAGATCAACTCAATCTGGTTACCCCACCACTAACGGAGACACTCACTGTCGAAAAGATCACTTCCCAATTCAAGTCATACTTGATAAACGAAAAAAGGAGCCATTCTACAATCAAAAATTACGTTTCAGACCTTAATCACTACTGGACCTGGACTGCCAACCTCTCCCCATCCCTCCCCTTATCAAGGGGAGGGAGCGAGGGTGAGGTGATGACCTCCTCCTCTATCCCCGCCTACCTTAACCATCTCAAACTATCACACATCAAATCAAGTGTCACCCACCGCCGTGAAGCCGCTCTCAACAAGTTCGTAAAATTCGCCACCTCCATGTCATCCTCGCGCGAAAGCCCGCCTCTGGAGGGAACGCGGGGATCCACCCCCTCCGTCATTGCGAGCGAAGCGCGGCAATCCATCTCAAATCAACCTCTCGCCTTCTTCAATCGCCAAACCTCTCCCTCTTTCCCTCCCCTTATCAAGGGGAGGGACGAAAGGGTGAGGTCTCTCTACCAGCGCTACAACTCTCTCCCCTTCACTCCCTACCTCCACCTCGCATTGCTCGTTCTCTTCACCACCGCCTTGGGTCTCTTCGCCTACGACCAAGTCATCAAGCAAGCCAAACCCGAACTCGCCTATCCGACTTCTTTGACCAGACCCACCCGCCAGCTGTCCTTCCAAGGCCGTCTGACCGACAGCTCCGATACTCCTATCATTACCGCCACCAACCTCACCTTCAAACTGTTTAGTGCCCTCACCGGTGGTTCTTCCCTCTATAGCTCCGGCACTTGTAGCGTCTCCCCCGACTCCGATGGCATTTTCAATACCGTCATCGGTGACGGCACCTGCGGCGCCGAAATCGGCGCTAGTATTTTTTCCGAAAACGCCTCCCTCTATCTCGAGGTCGGAGTCGGCGCCCAGACCCTAACCCCCAGACAACCAATCGCCACCGTTGGCTACGCCCTCAACTCCGAAACCCTCCAGGGGTATCCCGCGTCAGCGTCTGCCGTCGAAAATACCGTTCCTATTATGAACAATGATGGCGACATCATCCTCGGCTCCAGCTCCCCCACCATCGAATCCACCTCCGGCACTTTCGCCATCAAGGGTCAGGCCCTAAGCCTTCTCACCGCCACCGCCACCAACGGTAATATTTCTCTCGCTCCCGACGGCACCGGCGCGGTCAACGCCATCGGCGGCACCACTACCGGAAATTTCCTCCGCGTCACCGATGCCAATCTCACCTCAGGCAATCTCATCAGCGGCTACGTCGGCAACGACACCGCCACTGGCAATCTCCTCGACCTCTCCTCCGGCGCCTCCGAAACCACCAAATTCGTGGTCAAAAGTAACGGCAACGTCGGCATCGGGACAACCGCTCCCACCTTCCAACTTCAAACCACCGGCACGCTGGGAATCGGGTCGACCGCTTACTTTGCCTCCCTCGTCGGCATCGGCACCACCGCTCCAGCCAACACTCTGGACATTGGCAATGGCGGTGGCCTTCACCTCACTTCCGGTGTGCCATCCTCAACCACCTACGCTCTTTACAACAACAGTGGATCTCTTACTTGGAACGGTACCACTCTGGCCACTGGAGGTTCTATTTCCGGCACGACCAACTACATCTCCAAGTTTACCAACTCCAATAGTCTGGGCAACTCCCTCCTCTACGACGACGGCACCAACGTCGGCATCGGCACTACCTCCCCGGTCAATGGTCTTGATATCGGTTCAAACACTGCCGGCCAAAACGCCAAAATTTATGCCACTCTCGGTTCCGAACTTGCTCCTGCCCTGACAACAGGGAATTGGACCCTCGGAACTGGTTGGCAGTATCTTACTGTCCCCAACAGATTGGATAAAAACGCCGACGGAACTGGAACAGCAACCCCAACGGCAGCGACTAATATCGTCGCCGGGACTACCTACATGGTCGTCATTACCGTTGATTCCATTTCCGGAAGCACGGCCACTTACACCGTAGGTGGCGCAATAGGAACTGCCCTTACCGCCGCCACGACCTACACCGATTACATCACCGCCGCCACGACTGGTAAATTGATTATCACCCCCGTTGCTACTGGCTTGAGAATAACTATTTCATCCATTAGCATAAAGGCCCTTACCGAGGCGACCGGTGATTTAGCGATTAACGGGAATTTAAGGACAAATAGTCCTGTCTATATCATGACCGGCACAGGAGCAACAAATCCAATTTATGCCTTTCAAGTGGGGTCGGGTTTTTCAGCCTCATATCCCACCTATCCGAAATTTTATGTTGACTATGCTGGAAATGTTATGGCAGGAGGAAACATTGGCTCATATTCTGGATATGGAACATTTCAAAATGTAAGAGTTGGAACACCAGGCAATTCAACTATAAGCGGATCGTCGGGTGGCTCCATAAATATACAAAATGGAGCAACCGAGTCCTTTGCCTTTACATCAATCTTAAATACCACTAATGCAAATGTATTTTCTTTTAACGCTCGACCAAATGGTACAGAAAATCTTTTTCAAATCCAAAAATCAGGAACGCCGCAAGTTACAATCGACACTGGTGGAAATTTTGGCATCGGCACCACTGCTCCAGCCCAGAAGCTGGACGTTGTTGGTAACCTTCAATTCTCCCAAGCCTTACTCCCCAATGGTTCATCTGGTACCACCGGTCAGTTCTTGATCTCCCAAGGGACAAGTGCTCCCATATGGACAAGTACCATTGGTGCAACATCTGTTCCCTGGTCGGGTCTGACTAGTCCCACTGGCAATCTGTCTCTGGCTATGAGTGCCTACACCTCTACCTTTACCTATGGAGCGACTACTGGTGCAGGAGTTAATCTCTTTAACTTAACCGATACTGCCTCTAACACTGGTACAGGATATATGCTAAACCTCTCTACTGGTAACTCCTCCTCTCTTAACCCCTTCCGGGTGGTAGCCGCCAATGGAGTTGAGGCCTTGATGGTCAAGTCCAATGGCAACGTCGGCATTGGGACGACGAACCCCTCCTATAACCTTGATGTTTATAAAAATGGAACAAACTCAACAATTGCTGTAACGGGCAAAGATAGCAGCGCAGCTGGTGATTCGACCGTTTCCCAGTTAATTTTTCGTAACGACAACACCACAACTGGCACTAAAGATCTTGCCGGCATCGGATTGGTCGTAAACGCCAGCACTAGTATCAATATCGGAGATCTAGTATTTAGTGCCAAGGGAGCCGCGTCAGCTAACTCATTAACTGAATATATGAGGATTAAAAATCAAACTGGCAACGTCGGCATCGGCACCACTGCTCCGGCCACTACCCTGGACGTCAACGGCGTCATCAATGCCCTGACCGGATACAGAGTCGCCAATGGTGCCACTTCCGGTAACTACCTTAGGGGTAATGGCACCAACTTTGTCTCCAGTGCCATCCAGGTCGGTGACCTTCCTACCATTACCTCAGCTGGAGGTTGGACTGATGGTGGAGCGTCTGTCTACCTGACTACCTCGGCAGATAACGTGGGGATAGGGACTTCCTCCCCCGTCAACAAGCTGGATGTGGTTGGTTCCCTAGCCGTTGGTTCCTCAGTCCTCGCTTCCGCTCTCCCCCAGTCCGGCTCGGCCTACTTTGGCGCCAACGTCGGCATCGGGACGACGGCACCCGGGGCGAAACTTGATGTAAGTGCTACAACACCAGTTCTCAGATTAACTGACGCTTCTGCTGCAACTGGTATATCTGCAAAGATACAATTTTTTGCCGGTACTGTACAAGATTCTGAAATATCTAGTAGCTATGCTTATACTGGTGGTTTTGACACTGGAACTCTAAATTTCTATACAAAAGGTGCTGGTAGTTTAACCCAAAAAATGATTATCAATTCCTCTGGCAACGTCGGCATCGGCACTACTGGCCCCGCCTCACTCTTGGATGTCGCCGGAACTGCTTGGCTCCGAGGAGTGGCTGGAGGTACATCAGGCCTTTTTGTCAACAGTAGCGGTAATGTGGGCGTGGGGACGACCGCTCCCCAGGCCAAGCTCCACATCGAAGGCCAGTGCGTCACGGGAGACACTCTTCTTAAACGTCGCCGACGCAAAAAGAAGAAAAATAATCGTCATCCTGAACTTGGTTCAGGATCTCCTGATCCGGATGAGATGCTGAAAGAACTTCAGCATGACAATGGAGAATACTACTGGGAAGATGTGAGAATTGATGAAATTCAAGAAGGTGACGAAATCCTAACCTTAGACGAAACAACCGGCAAGTTTGTCACCCAAAAAATCAAGGGCTTGATGGATATGGGCGTCCAAGAAACATATCTTCTCATCACCGAATCAGGCAAACAGATCAGAACCACCGCCCAGCACCCCTATTTGACCATGTCAGCAAAACCAACCGCATTGATCATAGGCGGAACTTATCAAATAGACCAGTCCCCACGGCTGGAGACACTCACTCAGGATAGTTATATTGCTTTGGCTAACAAACATATTCAGTTTGTCGCCAAAATCTCCAAAAGGGATAAATTACTACTCAAGGCCGTGTATAACAAAAATAATAAATCCAAATATTATGGTACAGACGTCTTTGCCAAGTCGGTGGCAATGCTTCTAAGAGCAGCCGGTATCCATGACGCCAAAATTCAAATTGATCGAGATTATTCTGGTCACGAAAACAGAATAAATGAAATTATCAGACGGGAGGTGGAAGAAATTCAAATTGAATATATAAGCGTCGGCCACAACATAAATTCTTACGCACATCTTGCTGCTTACAGAGCTTTCAAGGGAGAATCCAAACCCATGCTAACTATACACAAAAAAGACCGCGACACTCTCAAAGGAGTTGGTCAAGGTACTGTTACTCTGATACCTTCAAACCAGACTGGCAGTACACGCGATCTTTCTGTAACTGGAGAATACCGCAAAACCCTAGATTTGTCAAGAAAAGCTGTTTGGAAGAAGGTATCCGAGCTGAAAATAGGTATGCAAATCGCCACCTTGGCTGGTTGGGAAACGATAGTCATTCTAAAGAAATTTAGCCGTGAGCAAGTCTATGACATCGAGGTAGCCGGCACCCACAACTTCGTCGGGAACGGGATTGTGGCTCACAATACCTACATCAGCGGCAATCTGGGAATAGGTACTACCAATCCCCTCCAAAAACTCCAGGTCGCTGGAGATATAAACATCGAGTCTGGTTCTGGAATCAGAATCAACGATACCGCCACCAGCACCTACTACTTACGGGGAGACGGGACTAGATTTGTCTCCAGTGCCATCCA
>CAZDXN010000024.1:0-10092 GCA_964509695.1 uncultured Pseudomonadales bacterium
GATGCCTTTCATTTACTAGTGAACCGTTCTGTATCTATCGTGTCCTAGACAGTTTGACAACCTTATCCCCGTCAGTTACTGTTTATTAAGTGGACCGGACCAATCAAAAAGGCATCATCTTTATTCCTCTTTTCTTTCTCGTGCCATTGTTCATTGTTGGCGCCTACTTCGGCGCCGGAACTGGTTTCTGGGAAAACATGACCTCTGGAATCAAAAAATTCCTCGCTGCCCCGTCTCCCTCAAATCTCCCCCAACAGCTTGGCCAATGGCAGCAGGAACCCACCAAAAAACCCACTCCTACTCCGACACTTCCTCCTGGAGCGACCATCCAATCGGGGCCCTACATTTACAAACCCGATGCCGCTGCCACCAAAGCTGGCGTTCCTTCTTTTACTATCTCCGCCCCATCAAGTTGGGTTAAATATCCAACCAATGGAACCATGCTTGCCCGCTTCGAATCTCAACAAATCGACACTGAAACTGTCAAGGGGGGCGAGATTACTTCCAATGCAGTCATTATCATCAGAGCAACAGATGGTTATGATAGTCTGACTAGTTTCGCCATCGACTACAAAGCCTCTGGTGCCAAGGCCAAAAATTACCAACTTCTCAGTTCAAGCAATGACAAACTGGAGTTCAAATTTCAGACCAAAATCGATGGTAACGATATTACTATTCACGAACTGGATTATCTGTTTTTCAAAGATGGTATTAGCTTTTTAGTCAAAGGCTATGCTTCCGACGCCGCCTGGGATACCCGTGCAGGAGAAATCCAATCCGCCCTTGACTCCTTCAAATTCAAATGACCAAGGACCGCCCTCGCCTCCTTCTCCTCTTACTCATCGGCGCTGCTATTTTAGTCTCTGTTATCTTCTTCCCAAAATTAAACAAACCCAAAGAATCCACCAGTCCGAAGGTGTACTCCAGCTTATTTGTCTACGAGGATGTCATCAACCAAAAAGAACCCTCTTTCTCCCTCAAGCTCCCCGACGGTTGGTATCGCGACCTTGGCGTCAAGGACAAAGAACGGCTCTTTTCTTTCTCTCCAGACAAAGACAATAAAGGCATTACCTACCGCGCCGTCATTTCTGCCGGAGTCGCTCCAACCAAACTCAATTTAGCCGGCGAAGTCGCCAGAGCCAAAAAAGATATCGGCGCATTCGCCGTCGATCACAAATTCATCACCGACAAACCAATCACCATCAAGGGTTTCTCCGCCCACCTTCTCGAATACAATACAGTTCTAGAAAAAGACAGCCAAAACGTCGAGCGAATCTTGGGCAAATCCGGGCTCATCATTCACCACACCGATATCGTCAGCGTCAAAAATGGCTACTTTATCGATATCGCCGCCTACACTTACGAATGGGCTTGGCCGGAATTTGTCAGTTTAATCGAAAAAAGTTTCAATACCATTTCCTTCGACCCCAAATGACCCCCTCCCGCCGCGGCAGACTTATCTTCTCTCTAGTTCTTGGCCTTTCCGTGGCCGGCATTTTTGGCCTCTCTTACTGGAACAAAAGTGCCGGAAACACCGCCATCGCCAAAGTCTCCACCCTACCCGAAGTTATCGAATATCTTCGAGAGGTCCCGGCTGGTCTCGTTACACTCGACCACGAAGACCGCGAGACCAATACCTATGTCATTCACGTCTACGAAACCAAGGACGGTCACACCGCTACCTTCAATTGGTACTCAGTCAACAAAACCACCGGCGTCATCACAAAAGACTTTTGATCAGGCGTGGCTTACTTTTCGTAAACGGTTAATTTTACATAAAAATCCACCGCAGGGAATACATCCAAGTACTCCACCGTTCCAAGCGCACGGTTCTCTCGAGTAAAGACAAGCGGATAAGAATCAGTTGTGTAGCCTGGCGTTCCGGAATCTTTTCTAGAAACCCGTGGAAGTTTTTTCCAGCTCGAATCAACAGAACTGACAAATAGAGCCGATGAAGTATCACTAAATTGATTTGCATTATCGATGTGATTTCTGTATTCAACCCCGACCGAAGGCCACGCCGTCTTATTCTCATACTTATACGAGTACGAACAAGTTGAAATCTCGGAGTATTTAAGTTTTTCAGGCATCATTTTCCTTGTGTACAAAGTTGGACTGGTCCTCGTAACATTTGATTTTCCCTTATTGGCAAATGGAGGGCCGGGAAGCTTGGCTAGTTCCCTACTGCAATAAACCATCTTCCAATCGGAATCAGTTTTATCAATGCCAGTAATTAATTTTTGAAGAAACGGGATTTTGTCATAAGACAGATACAAACCACCACTGGCCAAAATAACAGAGGCAATAATCAAAATAGCGAACGGTGGAAACCCGCTGACAAGTTTCTTGCTCACACTATAATAATAGCAGCTTGTCAAACCCTATTACCGAGGTTGTTGAATAACTCCCTTGTCATTCCCGGCATGATCGGGAATCTATTTGTATAGATTCCGTAATTGCTCTCTTGCCGAATTTGTTTCATACTAAACGCAGATGAAAGACTTGCCCAAACTTCTTGTTTCCATGATTGGTTGTGAATTAGTGGGATTTTTAGGAACTCCTTTTACCATCTCGGCCATCCCCATCTGGTACTCCACCTTGAACAAGCCATTCTTTGCCCCACCAAACTGGATCTTCGGACCAGTCTGGGCATTGTTGTATTTATTGATGGGGGTGGCTTTTTATCTGATTTGGAAACAAGGTCTTAAGAAAAAGAAGGTGAAAACCGCCGGTTTATTCTTTTTAGCACAACTGGGACTTAATTTTGTCTGGTCGCCGATTTTCTTTGGGTTGAAAGCACCTCTGCTGGGATTGATCGTGATTGTGGCGATGTGGGCATTGATCGTACTGACGATGAAGAAATTCCATCCATTATCAAGGCTAGCCTTCTATTTACTGGTACCATATCTTTTGTGGGTCAGCTTTGCCACCATGCTGAATACAGCGATTGTGGTATTGAATTAAATCATTCTTTCAATTTGCCTCTGCGTCCCATCTGGCTCCCCCGCGTGGACTCGAACCACGGACATCCTCGTTAACAGCGAGGCGCTCTACCAACTGAGCTACAGGGGAATATATATCCCCTCGTCATAGACTTAGTGAGGCGTCCGCCGGCTGGCGGACTACAGGGGAATAAATTTCTTTACCCACTCTCTGCCCCTAAAACTCTTAAGCTGCTTTTCTCGCTTCAAAGCTTCAGTCTTCGACGATAGTGACTCTGAATAAATCAGAATCCATTTCCCTTCATATTTAGCCGTAAAATGGGTACCTCTCTTCAAATTATGTTCTTTTAATCTTCTCTCCAAATCACTAGTTTCACCAATATAAATTCTATTGGCCACAAGATTGTATAAAACATAAACGAACCACACTTACCCATCTTATCAGCGAGGCGTCCGCCGGCTGGCGGACTACAGGGGAATGTCAACGAACCTTCACATTATACCAGCCTTTGAGGCTATTTTTTGCCATTGGTCTACAATACGAAAAATGAGCTCCAAGGAGATAATCCCTCACCCCACCGGCGTTTTTCCCAGCGTCGAAGAGGAAATTCAATTGCGATATAGTTTTTTGGACAAAAATAATCCTGTTCTAAAAAAAATCCGCACTCGACTAGAAAAACTTCATCTCAAAGGGAAAAGGAATCTCCCTCTCAATCTTCTCGCCTTCTATTATGGCGTCTATTTCTACAACCACGTCAGCCACCATTCCCTCTTTCCGGAAAACGGGAAGCCTCCCATAAAGCTCATTCGAAAACCGAGATTTCCGATTTACCTAGGTGTTCTAGATAATCAAATTTATTACAATCTCGGTTTAGCCGAGGCCGAATCTGAACTCAATATTAATCCCCAAAATGAGGTCGAAATCCTCGGAGACCCTTTCGTCACCATGCCTTCTTATATTTCCAATATTATCGATGGACTGGAAGAGGCAAACCATCTCCACCTCGAACATCTCCAACAAGAACACAGATCGAATCATAATAAACGCTCCGACCACCGCTCACAAGAAAAACTCTGGCAAAACAGCGGTTATGACCCTGTCGCCTATCGCGCCAAACTCTGGCACGAATTCGCCGCCCTTGTCGTTCAAAAGAGCTACCTCAACTACTATTGTTCATCCGAACATCCCGAAGCCGTCGCCGAATTTAACCATTATTATGAGGAGGTCATATCCGAACGCCAAAAATGGACCCGCCGCAAAAAAAGGTCTTAGGACAACTTGTTTAGTACCAAACTCACTAACGCCAACACAATCGCCGCCATCAAGGCTGTCCCAAAACTAGCCACCGAGAAACCGCGAACCAAATTACTCATCAACATAATCAACATTGCGTTAATTACGAAGGTAAACAACCCCAAAGTCAAGATATTAATCGGTAGAGTCAACAGGATCAAGACCGGTTTTACCAAAATCGAAAGGATACCCCACACAACCGAGACTACCAGAAGTGTCGACCAACCGGCTATCGTCACCCCGGGAACCAAATAGGCCGTCGCATAAAACGCAATCGCATTCAGAATCAGTGTCATTAACATAATGTCATTCTACTCCAAATAATCTTGAAGTTTCTTTCGTCGGGATGGATGGCGCAGTTTCCGTAGCGCCTTACTCTCAATCTGACGGATTCTCTCTCGAGTCACCCCAAACTCTCGCCCGACTTCTTCCAAAGTCAGGGCCTTGGCTCCATGCAGGCCAAATCTCATCTTCAAGACCTTCGCCTCTCGATCAGTCAGTGTCGCCAACACTTCCTCGACGTTCTCGAGCATCAACTGCTTGGTCGTCGCCTCATACGGCGAGACCTGTCCTTCGTCGGCAATAAAGTCGCCCAAGAGTGAATCTTCATCGTCACCAATCGGCGTTTCCAAAGAGGTCGTTTTCTGGGAAATCTTCAGAATCTCCCGGACCCTCTCTGGCGTCAGTTCCAATTCGGCTCCGACTTCCTCATCAGTCGGCTCGCGGCCCAAAGTCTGCATCAAGCTTCTCTGTGTTCTGATCAATTTGTTGATCGTCTCCACCATGTGGACCGGAATTCGGATCGTCCGGGCCTGGTCGGCGATGGCTCGGGTAATCGCTTGACGGATCCACCAAGTTGCATAAGTCGAGAATTTGTATCCCTTAGTCCAGTCGTATTTTTCTACCGCCCGAATCAGCCCCTTGTTTCCCTCCTGAATCAAGTCCAAGAAGCTCATCCCTCTACCCATATACTTCTTGGCGATCGATACTACCAAACGCAAGTTACTCTGAGTCAGCTTATCCTTCGCTCTTTTATCTCCCGCCTCTGTCTTCTGGGCCAGCATAATTTCTTCCTCCCGTTTCAGTAGTGGAATCCGACCGATTTCCTTCAAATACATTCTCACCGGATCATTGATGGCAATTTCCTCCAATCCGGATAGTTCTTCAAGTTCTTTTTCCAAATCGCTACTGGCCTCGGCAATCTCGGCATCTTGCCCACTCATCACGCTTTCAAAGACATCAACATCTTCCTTGAACAGCTGATCGTACAAAGCGTCCAGTTCGTCGATTCGTTTTTCCGCATCCGGGAAAATTTCCAAAACCTCGTCCTGAGTCACAAATCCTTGCGTCTTTCCCTTCTCGACAAGGTCCAAAATCAGTTTCGGCAACTTCAGCTTTTTGGACTCCTTCACGACTATTTTTGTCTTCATACTGCCACCAACTTCCTTTCCAATAAGTTCAATTTTACCAGTTTTTCGCTCAAATTGCCTATAATAGCATCATTCCCACGCTTTTCTTCCTCTTTGACCTGTCCCGAGAGCAGGGCCCTCTCCTCGTGAATCACCGCCTTCGCCCAAGCCACAAACAGCTTGACCACCTCTTTGTCTTCTGTTTGCTCGCTGTTTCCTACCATATACGCCTCCGAGGCTAAATCGCGCAACTCCTCGGGAAGCTCTCCGATAAATTGATCCGGTCGGGAAACCTCCCCCATCTCAAATATCAGCCCCACTAGCTTTCCGGTAGCACCGGTCAACGGTAAGCCCGAGAGCATCTTCTTCACCTTTTCCACTTGCTCACCGCTAATAGTCAGTAACAATCCCACCACTTTTAAATCCAGGCCATCTCGACTACTATGCCGCTCCTGATTCGGCATTTCGGTCATAATACTTAGCCGTCCCATTCGCGACTTCTCTATTTCTTCATAGACTCTTTGTTTATCTACCCCGATTCTCTCGGCCAATTTTTTGGCCCAAACTTCTCGAATCACCGAGTTCTCAACTTTCGCCAAATACGGCACCACCTCCATCACAATTTTTCCGATTCCTTCAACCGACTCGGTGCCCCAACGACCAATGGCTTTGTTAAAGAAAAACTCATAAATTGGTACCGCTTTTTCGACCATTTCTACCCATTGGTGCGGCTTCTTTCGGGCTATTTCGTCCGGGTCTTTCCCCCCGACAATCTCTACCATCTTTATACTCAATCCACGCTTTTCTGCTTCTTCTATCGACCTTTTCATTGCCGCTTCTCCAGCCGCATCAGCGTCCAATGCCAATACCAAATTGGCTGTCAACCGCGAAAGTATATCCATCATCTCAGAAGTCAGAGCCGACCCTTTTATCGCCACCGTTTCGGACACTCCGGCGGCAAAAGAACTGATCATATCCAGCTCCCCTTCGACAACCACCACCCGCATTTTTTTCTTGATTTCGTTTCGGGCAATGGTTAGTCCGAAGAGCATTCTGCTCTTGTGATAGATCACGGTTTCCGGCGAGTTAATGTATTTCGCTTCCTCATCTTTTACAAATTCGGGCAGTATCCTCCCCGAAAACCCAACCACTCTCCCCGAAATATCAAAAAGGGGGAACATCACTCTCCCTCGGAATCGATCGAAGATTTTTCCCCTCCCCGCACTCGCCAATCCCGCCGCCACCAGTACATCCGGTCGATACTTCTTCTTCTCTACCAAGTAACTGGACAGACCGTCCCATTCTGGCAGAGCATAGCCTATTTTGAAAGTTTCAATTAATTTTTCACCGATGCCCCGATTCGCCAAATATTTTCTGGCCACTTCCCCCGCGGCGTGTTTCGTCAGCAAATAGTGATAGTACTCTGTCGCCAAACTATGTACCTCCAGCAGTTCTCGCTTTCCGTCTCTGTTCTCATTCTTTCTCTCAATTAGTTTCACCCCCGCCTTCCCCGCTAATTTCTCCAAGGCTTCAGGAAAATCCAGTCCCTCCACTTCCATCAAAAATTTATAACAATCTCCGCCATTTCCACAACCGAAGCACTTATATATTTGCAATTCCTCATTCACCATGAACGACCCCGTCTTCTCGCCGTGAAATGGACACAGACCGACGTGATTCTTCCCCTTCTTCTTCAAAACGACGTGCTCCGAAACAATATCGACAATGTTTAACTTCTTCTTTATCTCCTCAACCTGATTCTCCATACTGTCCAATTCTAACTCAAAAAATTCTTTAACATCTTTTTGATACTTCTAAACCCCCAACCGGATTTTAGGTATGTTTCGCGTCTTTTAGCATCAACTCTATTCAGAAACGCTTCGTAGTGGATCAGTTTGTAGGGAATGAACAGCCTTGTTGCTTTATTCAATCCTGCATTATGACTTTGGAATCTTCTTTTTAGGTCTGATGTATAGCCAATATATAGACTGTTATTTATTGAACTCCGAAGTATGTAGGTGTAATAAAACACGATTAATTGTATGGCGGTAACGTACGAACGTAACATTTGCTTCGCAAGGTGTACGTTCTACGTTCCAGCAACGTTTAAATTTTCGGTGAAAATTTATTACGTTGCGGAGGAGGCGGGATTCGGACCCGCGAGTGCTTGCGCACACTTGATTTCCAATCAAGCGCCATAGACCACTAGGCGACTCCTCCAAGCATGCCTATTTTATCAGCTTCTACTCTCGAAACGTTAAGTCAATCTGGAAACACCGTCCCAAAATTCATCCAACTCCCCAATCTGAACTACACCTTCGGGAACCTCTCCCTCTCGATAAACCAACCATGGACTAGGCATCCACATTCCCCTCGCCCCGATCGACATTCCACTGATAATGTCTCCCTTCAGATTATCGCCAAAAACCAAACAGTTACTACCAGCCACCCCAAGTAATTTCGCGCACTTCCTCCAATGTTCACTAGTTTTATCCCTGTCTTGATCAGCCACCACTACTGCGTCCTGATATTCGATTATTCCCGTCATTTTCAACTTCCAAAAAGCCCAATCTTCGTTCGAATGAGTTACAACTCCAATTTTGATTCCACCGGCTCTCAAGCCACTCAAAATACCGAGCGCCCCGCTTCTTAATCTCGGTTCCGTCGTATAAATCTTGAAAAGAATCGAAAGATTCGAAATTATAGAATCAGCCGCCGCGGAAAACTCCCCCGCCAACCTTGCCGCCACTTTGTTCCACCGATTGGGATTAACCTTCCCCGTCACATACTCTTCATCATTAATTACCGCCAACCTCCTCGCAAAATCAGTCCTGTCAACACCACTACTCGCCGCCACGGCATCCGCATACTCCGCCATAAAACGACGGAAAATCTCCGAGGTATAAATCAATGCGTCGTCCAAATCAAACAATCCCCCCTTAACCCCCAATTCTCCCAATTTCTCATTCGTCTGG
The DNA here is from genome assembly GCA_964509695.1 of uncultured Pseudomonadales bacterium. Classification (GTDB taxonomy): domain Bacteria; phylum Patescibacteriota; class Microgenomatia; order UBA1400; family MFAQ01; genus 2-01-FULL-50-23. The sequence goes on from CAZDXN010000024.1 coordinate 8,621, forward strand.
CGAATCAATGGGTCATATTCAATTCCTTTCATCCCGAAATTCTACCACAGACGAAAAGGCTCGCCCCGTGCGAACGAAGTGAGTCGAACGGCCACGGCCCTGAGCGAGCGTAGTGAGTCGAACGGCCACGGCCCTGAGCGAGCGTAGTGAGTCGAACGGGTGTACCCGGCGCGACTTGAACGCGCGGCCTTTCCCTTCGGAGGGGAACGCTCTAATCCAACTGAGCTACGGGTACAAGTTAACCCACATTTTACCTCACCAGAACATCGTGTGTGCCGGATTCTCTCATTCCGGCAGAAGTAATTTGCACAAACTCAGCCCTTTTCCACAACTGAGAAATGTTTTTTGCCCCGCAGTACGAAAACCCAGATCGAATCCCGGCGCACAAATCTTTAATTACCATTTCAACTGGCCCCCGATACAGCACCAAGGACTCTACCCCTTCAATATGTAACTTGAAATGCTTTTTTTTGTTGCCATTTCTTTTAATTTGACTTTCTTTCTCAAACTTAGAGGTTGAAGCGTTGTATTGTTTGTAAACTTTCCCATTAATAAATATTTTCTCTCCCGGTGATTCATCTGTCCCCGCCAATAACGATCCCAACACCACACAGCTTGCCCCGGCTGCCAAGGCCTTGACGATATCCCCGGAATTTTTGATTCCTCCGTCGGCGATTACTATTTTGTTTTTGAATTCCTTGGCCGCCCCACTCGCTTCCATAATCGCCGTCAGTTGCGGCACACCACAGCCCGTGACTACTCTGGTTAGACATATTGTCCCCGGACCAACTCCAACTCGTACGCCATCTGCTCCCGCCTTGAACAAATCACGCGCTCCAACCTTTGTGGCGACCACTCCAGAAAAAACTGGCACCCCAAACTTGTTTTTTAATATTGAGGTCGCTTTGATTACTTGACTCATGTGTCCGTGAGCCACATCAATCGTCAACCCAACCGCCCCCGCCTTCAGACATTTCTCCGCCCTATCAAGATAATCATCCCGCAGTCCCAAGGCCGCAATCACCCTTTCTTTTTTCTTCACTATTGCTGCAATCATCTTTGCCTCATCTTCAGTACTGTCAAATCTCGGCATAAAAGACATTCCGCCCAAACTAGACATTGAAATAGCCATCTCTACCCCCGTCACGCTATCCATATTTATAGAAATTATCGGCATATCCAGTTCAACGCCCTCGCACAGCCTTGTCTTCAGACTTACTTGGCTTCTGGAATTAATATCCGATCGTTGCGGAATTAATAAGACGTCATCGTACGACAAGCCTTGTTGTATTTTCACAAAAAAAAGACCCCCTTGGGGTCTCCCTTTACTACAGTATTAATTAATGAACCTCCCTTGTCAACAAATCAAGGGGGCGGGGTAGCGTATCAAAATCGGTTGATGTAATCATATCATCTACTTGAAGTATCAGTCAAAAGTAGGGTTAGATGGGGCATATGAAGAAATATAGATG
>CAZDXN010000025.1:0-9946 GCA_964509695.1 uncultured Pseudomonadales bacterium
ATTCTCATTGATCAAAAGCAGGGAAGTCACAACCCCAGAAGTACCGTTGGCACCGTCACCGAAGTCTACGACTATCTTCGACTCCTCTTTGCCCGCACTGGACACCCCCATTGTCCCATCTGTGGACGCGAGGTCATGGCCCAAGATGTCACCCAAATCCGAGACGCGATTTACGAACTTACTCAGGGACATCAAAGTATGACCAAACAAAAAGGAGTCCGCCTAATGATTATGGCTCCCGTAGTCAAAAACAAGAAAGGGGAATTCAAGGACCTCTTGGTCAATCTAGCCAAAAAAGGCATCGGCATTGTTCGCGTCGACAGCAAGTTCATCAACACTAATACGCCTCTTAATCTCTTTAAAAATAACCGGCACAATATTGATGCCGTCATCGACAAGATTGTCATCAGTAAAGTAGGGGAAGGGGAGCAAACCCAAACCGACAAAAGTCGCCTGATTGAATCCATTGAAGTCTCTCTCAAACTAGCTGGTGGAGAAGTCATCGCCAGTATTGTCACTGATGCCAGCCTTTCCTTTCCGGAAAACCCCAAGGATTTAGAAGACCACCTCTTCTCAGAAAATCTAGCTTGTCCCTTCGACAATATATCCTTACCAAAGCTCGAGCCCCGCTACTTCTCTTTCAACTCTCCCGATGGTGCCTGTCCCACCTGTACCGGTTTGGGCTCAAAACTTACCCTAAACAAAGACCTAATTCTTGCTCCAAGTCTCACCCTCCGTGAGGGTGGTATTGTTCCCTTGGCCTCACAATTTGAGACAGAAACCTGGATGGCTCGTCTCATTACCAAGATCATGGCTGATGCAGGTTTTAATGACAAAACTCCATTGGAGAAAATGAACTCAGAACAAAAACGTGTCCTCTTTGAGGGAACCGGAACCGTCGTCCATGGAATCCACGGCTTAAATTCCCAAGGGAAGTCCACCATCTGGCACACGCCATACAAGGGTCTCGCCGCCGAATTCGAAAGACGCTATCAAGAAACTAGTTCCGCCTATGTCCGCGAAGAACTCGATCAATACATGATTAAGTTACCCTGTCCCGCCTGTCATGGAGACCGTCTCAAACCCGAAGTTTTAGGAGTCACCGTGAACAATTTAAATATCGCCAAAGTCACCGCTCTTTCGATCGACAAAGCTCTCGTCTTTATCAAAGAATTGAGTCAAAAGCTTTCGTCAATCGAACTTCAAATCGCCACTCCAATAATAAAAGAAATTAGTGATCGGCTCGAATTTTTACAATCAGTCGGGCTGTCATATTTGACCATCAGCCGCGAGGCTGGTAGTCTTTCCGGAGGTGAACTTCAACGAATCCGCCTCGCCAGTCAAATCGGCAGCCGGCTGACAGGAATACTCTATGTTCTTGACGAACCCACCATCGGTCTACACCAACGCGACAATCAAAAACTAATCAAGACCTTAAAAAACTTGGTCTCCCTTGGAAATACTCTAGTCGTCGTCGAGCATGATCGAGACACAATTCTCTCGGCCGAACATCTGGTCGAGTTTGGTCCCAACGCCGGTGAGCGGGGAGGAGAATTGACTTTTCAGGGATCAGTCAGTCAAATCGAAAAAAGCCACTGCCTCACCGGTCAATATTTAAGCAACCAAAAAAAGGTTTCTCCAATAAGGAAACAAACTAAACAAATACAAAATAGCGATATCGTCCTGAAGGGTTGTACCCATCACAATCTGAAAAATATCTCGGTCGAACTTCCTTTAGGAAAACTGATTGGCATCACCGGTGTTTCCGGTTCAGGCAAGTCTTCCCTAATCGTCGACACTTTATACGAAGCCCTCTCCCGTCAGTTGAATCGCCAGCATCAACGTCAGGAAATTCCCTTTGAATCGGTCAAATTTCTAGATGTTGTCAAAAGAGTCAGTTTAATTGACCAAAGTCCGATTGGTAGGACTCCCAGAAGCAATCCCGCCACTTACACCAAGCTTTTCGACTATATTAGAGCCATTTTCGCCGGTACCAAGGACTCGCACCTTCGCGGTTATACTCCGGGACGTTTTAGTTTCAACGTCAAAGGTGGCCGGTGTGAGAGCTGTCAGGGGGAGGGTCAAATAAAAATAGAAATGCAATTCATGGGGGATATCTATGTCACCTGCCAAACATGTCAAGGCACTCGTTTCAACCAACCAACTCTCGAAATCGAGTACAAAGGAAAAAACATTGCCCAAGTTCTCGACATGACCATTGATCAGGCTGCCGATTTTTTCAAAGGTGTTCCCGCCGCTGAAAAAAAATCCACCACCTTACGCCAAGTTGGACTCGGATATATACGCCTAGGCCAACCCGCTCCCACCTTGTCCGGAGGGGAGGCCCAAAGAGTCAAACTCGCCAGCGAGCTTGCCAAAAACGGTTCCGGACATACCGTCTATATTCTAGATGAGCCAACCACCGGCCTACACTTTGAAGACGTCAGCAAATTAATGCAAACCTTAATCGAACTGGTCGAAAACGACAATACCGTTATTGTCATCGAACACAATTTGGATGTAATTAAAAACTGTGATTATTTGATCGACATGGGACCCGAAGGAGGTGACGGTGGAGGGGAAATCATTGCTGCCGGAACTCCAAAGGAAGTCAGTCAACATTTCAACACTCCCACCGCCGAAGAACTAAAAAAGGTTCTTTAAGCTCCTGTATACTGTTTTTCATGCGCCTTATTCGTCAAATTCTATTATTTCTGATACTTAATTCGATATTCATAATTCATAATTCAAGTCCCATATACGCCCTCGCATCTTTCTCCACCGACTATGTCGTCACTTACGATATTAGCCAGAGCGGTCAAACTCACGTCACCTTCAATATTGGCCAGAAAAATAATCTGTCCACAGTTTATGCCACTAGTTTTTCCTTAAGTCTTTCTCAAACCAATCTAAAAAACATTCTCGTCAAAGACGCCTCCGGACCAATTAGTCCTCAAATAAGTCAAACAGAAAATGTCACCAACATCAATTTCGATTTCGGTGACAAAGTCGTTGGTCGTGACAAGGTCAATCAATTCTTAATTCAATTTGACTCGCCCGATATTGCCTCCAAACAAGGTTCAATCTGGGAAATCAATATTCCCAAACTCGAATCAAACGAAAATACCAATAGCCAGAAGATTATCTTAAAAGTCCCGGGAAGCTTTGGAGAACCAGCCTACATCGACCCCAAACCAATCAGGGGAGAAAATAATAGCTACGTCTTCACTTCGACTACTCTAGGCAACAAATCAATTTCTGCAGTTTTTGGCACAACCCAATTCTATAAACTCCGGCTTACTTACAATCTCAATAATCCTCTTGCCAAAAACCTTAGCACCCAAATTGCCATTCCTCCGGACACCGCCTACCAAACTGTTTACCTCAAGGATATTAATCCTCGGCCCAAAGATATCGCCGTCGATCCTGACGGAAATTGGTTAGCCTCCTATGTGATTAGTCCCGACACCGACCTTCAAGTCACCGCCGAACTCTACATCAAACTTTCATTTAATCCAAAAAGTTATCCACCCCCAAATAGGGACCTCTACACCAGAGCCACGAAACTCTGGGACTATGAAGATCCGGACGTGGCCGCAAAAGCATCAGGTTTGACAACTCCAAAATCAGTTTACGACTTCGTCACCAGTAATCTTTCCTACAGCTACGGTCGCATCGGAGGAAGTTCAACTCCCAACCGCACTGGAGCAGTCTGGGCACTAACCCATCCCCAAGATGCAATTTGTACCGAATTTACCGATCTTTTTATCGCCCTGGCTCGAAAAAACGGTATTCTCGCTCGAGAGAACCAAGGCTTTGCTATGAGTACAAACGACAAACTAAAACCACTTAGCCTTGGTAAGGACGTCCTTCACGCCTGGCCTGAATACTACGACCAAACGAAGCAAACTTGGATGCAGGTCGACCCAACTTGGGGGAATACCACCGGCGGGATCGACTATTTTAACAAACTTGACCTGAATCATCTGGTATTTGTCATTCATGGTCTCGACTCCACTCAACCATTGCCTGCCGGGTCCTACAAAACCACCGGCGGGGGTAGTAAAGATGTTTTTGTTCAGGTAACCGACCCCATTACCTTCCCCAACCCAACTTTTGAAGTCAACCATGCCTCAACTGACGCCAAACACCTATATTTAAACTTAAAAAACACTTCAGGCATCTCATCCAACGCCGCCGTCTCAATTATTGAAGACCAAAGGGTCAAAGGAGTCGCAAAAAATTATCTCCTCGTTCCATTCTCAACCAGTGTCATTGAAATTGACATCAAACAGGCGCCAACACTGTCCCCAACTACCGCACCGCTTATAATCGACGTCAATGGCCAAAAAACCACCCTTAGCATCACTTACCAACCCAATTTACCTCTCGGTCTCATATCCGGAATTGCCATACTCACCACCACCGGACTTGCCCTCATCGCCCGGAGTCTATATCTTCGCCGACGGGAGCGGCGCGCCCCTATACATTGGTAAATCAATCAATCTCAAAAGCCGACTCAGTCAACATTTTGAAAACAGCCGTAATCGTGACAATAAAGCGGCTCATTTCATCTCTAAAACCAAAACCCTAATCCTTCAAACCGTTGACAGTGATCTGGCCGCAATTATCCTGGAGGCTAATTTAATCAAAACCTATCAGCCCTACTACAACTCCGCCACCAAGGATGACAAAACCGTTAGCTATATCGTCATTGAAAATTCTCCTCGGTTTTCCATCAAAGTTCTTCACAAATCTGATCTCCGGCTTCAGGAATACACCTCGCCCAAAACCCAGATCTACGGCCCATATCCCACGGGAACCATCGCCAATATAGTGTTGAAACAAGTCCGTCACATCTTTGGTTACTGCCAAAATCCGTATAGTTCAAAAAGATCATGTTTCTATTTTCACATTCATCAATGTCCGGGGCCCTGTAACGGGGCCATTTCACCGACCGCCTACGCCAAACACCTGACGCGAATTAAAATTTTTCTCTCGGGGCGTTTCCAAAATTTAATCGAATCTCTCACCAGAGAAATTAATAACGCCTCCAAAAAACAACACTTCGAACAGGCAGACAGATTGAAAACTCAGCTGGCGGCACTTCAAATCGCGCTTAGCAGTCACCAATATAGCCAACTTCTCATCTTTCCCTCAACCACAGACAAGGTCCTCGAACAGGCCGTTATGGTCTTGAAACACCCGAAACTAAACTCGCCTCCCAAGAGGATCGAGTGTTATGACATGGCCACTCTCAATCAAGAAAACACCGTCGGCGCCATGGTCGTATTTATCAACGGCCAACCCGCCAAGGACCAATACCGCAAATTCCTGGTCAGAACAAATAAATTAGGTGACCCTCATACCATGAAACACATCATGGCCCGCCGACTTCACCACCCAGACTGGAACCGGCCGGATCTAATTATTCTTGATGGGGGAGTCCCCCAGCTATCCACAGTTAGTCCTATTATTCCAACTGACATCCCGGTCATCGCCCTCTCCAAAAAACGCGAAACAATCCATTTCTACGACCAGAACCACCAAGTCGTCAATTTGAACTTACCTCTCCACGGCAACGTTCTCAAACTTTTCCAGTCCATTCGTGACGAAGCCCACCGTTTCGCCACCACCTACCACAAAAAAAGACGTAGTCTAACAGCATTTCAGTGAGCTATACTTTATTTGATGAAGACCATACTCCGAGCCATCTTTCTCAACTTAATTACTTTGTATATTGTCACGCTTTTCTTTCCCGGTCTGTCCATCACCCACGAACCAACCACCTACCTTTGGGCAGCTCTCGTCTGGACCCTCCTAAACAAAATAGTCAAGCCTATTATCAAGCTTCTTCTTTTACCCATCAACCTCATCACTCTCGGCCTCTTCTCTTGGGTTGTCAATGTCATCACTCTCTTTTTGCTCAAATATCTCATCAAGGGAGTGGCCATCCAAGCTTTCACCTTCGCCGGTTTCATCTATCAAGGTTTTGTCATTCCCCAGATGCATATCTCGCTTCTTTTCGCCTACATTCTCACTTCCTTGGTCCTATCACTTGTCCACAGTAGTCTGATTTGGCTATTACGGTCATAAACGGGATATAATTAACTCCATGAACATAATTCTAATTCTACAAATGGCGGTCTCCATCCTTCTACTTTTGGCAATTTTAATCCAAGCCAAGGGAACCTCACTCGGTCGAGCTTTTGGAGGATCCTCCAGTTACCATACCAAAAGAGGCGCCGAACGGGCTCTCTTTATCACAACCATAGTATTGGGAATAATCTTTGTTTTGTTGTCTCTTCTCAATTTGACTATCAATCGATGACCAAGTTCTTTCGCCGACAGTTCTGGCTTATCAGCGCCTTTTTGAAGCGATACTACCAAATCATTTTTGGAAGCATAATTTTCTCAATTCTAATTGGTTTGTTACTCAACACCTACATCAGACGACTCCCCCAAAAACAGAGCGAAATTCGTATCGGGCTGATCGGTCAATTCACTCCCCAGACCCTCCCCAATCTCGTCAAAAATATTCTAAACTCGGGCCTAACCAAAATTGGACCAAACCAAACCGTCATCCCTAATCTAGCCGAAAAATGGGAAACTATCGATGGTGGAAAGTCCTATACTTTTAGCCTGAAAAAAGGCCTTCTCTGGTCAGACGGCTCATCATTGAAAACATCAGATCTTGCCCTCAACATTCCCGATGTCAATATTACTTTCCCCTCCGAAAATCAAATCAGCTTCGTCCTTCCCCAAACCTTTTCCCCATTTCCTTCTGTACTCACCATCCCTATCACCAACAAAGTCGGGCTAACGATTAGTGCTTTTAAGGTCTCTCTTACCCAAAATTCCAACGGATTACTCACGAAAATTAGACTCCAATCAAAAGATCAAATCATCGACGTTCGCATTTTCCCAAGTTCCAACCAAGCTCTTACCTCCTACAAACTTGGTGAACTTGACGCTATTTACAACTACCCAAAGGCAGACAACTCCAACCTTACCGAATACGGAAAGATCCACGAAAATAATAACTATCACCAAGCCGTGGCTCTTTTTTTCAACAACCAAGATCCACTCCTAAAAGACAAGAGTCTGCGGCAGGGAATCGCCTACGCCATCAAAGACAAAACTTTTGGCTCAGAGAGGGCCATTGGCCCAATCAGCCGTATCTCTTGGGCCTTTAACCCATTGGTCAAACTCTATGATTTCGACGCAGTCAAAGCCGCCTCGCTGATCAAAGCCTCCCTTTCCGATAAAACTCAGACGTTGAATCTAGAATTAGCTACCATTCCTCAATATCTCTCTATCGCTGAAGAAATCAAAAAAAATCTTGACCCAAACCTGATCAATCTAAACATCAAGGTGGTTACCAGTAAACCCGAGTCATACCAGTTATTTCTGACCTTATTCGAAATTCCTGCTGACCCGGACCAATACGTCTTTTGGCATAGCAGTCACGGCACAAACAATATTAGTCACGCCAACAACGAAAGACTTGATAAGGACCTCGAAGACGGTCGCCGCACTGACGACCTAGCCGCCAGAAAACAAATCTACAACGACTTCCAACGCACTTTTGACGAAGAACTCCCCACCTTATTTCTTTTTTACCCCCGATACTACAATCTCGCCCGCCATGAAGCTATTTTTGATATAATCAAGCCCGAAACCGCTCTCTAATATCACGGGCAGGCCTGTCCGCCGTCAGGAGGATGGCGAAATTCCTGCCTGCCGGCAGGCAGGGGTAGACGCAATGTATTACTTATATGTACTCCAAAGTCTAAATACAGGCTATTTTTATAAGGGAATCACGCAAGATCTTGACCGTCGACTAAAGGAGCACGAACACGGTCAATGTCAGACGACTAAACATCTAAGACCTTTTAGGTTAGTTCATGTTGAGACGTGTCAAACAAGAAATGAGGCTATAAGACTCGAAAGATATTTCAAATCTGGCTACGGACGTGAGATAATAAAGCAGATCGCTGTTATATAATCGGGCAGGTGGCGAAATTGGTAGACGCGCAGTGTTCAGAACGCTGTGGGGAAACCCTTGGAGGTTCGAGTCCTCTCCTGCCCACCACAGCTACATCATGCCGAGGTGGCGAAATTGGTAGACGCACTACCTTGAGGTGGTAACGCTCGCAAGGGCATGGAGGTTCGAGTCCTCTCCTCGGCACAAAAATACAGTAATAAAGATTTAGGAATTGGGTACTTTGCTTGACTATAAACCCATAATAAGTTACTATACTTCCGTCGGAATGAAGGAGAACCGATAACCACGCCATGAGGAAATCGTGGCAAATAGTTCCTTAAAAACAAGGAAGGGAGAAAATAATGCAATTCCTTTACCCAACTAGTCGACAGTTTCTTGTCGACGAGGTATCCGAACGGATCATACGCGAACTCGAAGAACGTAATTGGAATGTCCCAGGTATCACTGTGGACTTCCACAATTACGGCTCTGGCGCCCAAAAGTTTCGCCACGTCAATTACATCAAGGGTCAGGATTTCAAACTTTGGTTTTGCCGCAAGCAAAGTACGTTACCGGGAGGCCGCTTGAACGACAACGCCGCCGTGACTGAGATCGTAATCCCAAGAAAAGAGCTCCACATCTACGAAGACGAATCGGGGCCAACTTTCTATCTCTACGTCGGAAACGACTGGGAGAAAGACCGCGAGAAGTTCATGAATGGCTCGAAGGTCAATAGCAAGCTGAATCTTGAAACAAAGACATACCTCGTATATAAGGGCGGTTGCAATTGTCAGGCAACCAGTGGTGCGTCATTCGATGCCATCAGTTTCTTGACGGCTCAACTCAATGGTGACGTTGCCGCGATGTATCAAATGTATCACACTCACCCCGGCCGCCGCCCACCTTATTTGGTTCACACGAACGACCTCGGTCGTGAATACAACCCTGTAGGAAAGCAACCGCGAGGATTTTGGACCAACAACGTCATTGAGGAATTTCGGGACTATCTCACGGACGTCGTGCTGAAGACAATCAGGTCGTATCCTGTCCCCGCGGAGAAAATTGATGTATTGGCCCCCCCAGCGCCTATTCCGTTCCCCAAGTCAATCGGTCCAATCTTCTGCTTCGGTGAGTATGACGATGCAGAACGGATCAAACAGGGAAGGGTCGACAAAAGTCGGCTCCCTGCCGCAGACCACTACGGAATCATCGGGAGCGGCTATCGACTGATGTCACTCGGGACGCCAAATGACGGCACGGTACCGGAGATCGCTTACGAAGGTTTTCTCTGGTGTGGCATCGGCGAAGTAACAGAAGAAACGCCGATCGAAAACCTCGAGATTTATGGCCACTACCGTTGGTCTGATCGCAAGTGCTTCGTAATTCGCGTAATGCCAAGCATGGCCAACGATATCTACATCGCCGATCATGCCCCCTACGAAAAGAGGCGGCAAGAAATCGGCAATGCCATGGAAAAAAGCCGCAGTCGGTACACTGATGCCGAAGTGGCTGACTTTACTCGGGCACGTGCCCGCACGATCGTTCCTATCTGTGAATACAAGGGCGGATATGAACAGCCAGTGGTGCTGGTAAATCGTGAACTCTCCTTCGACGAAGTTGAGCTGGTCAGCGGACCTCATGTAGAGCGACGCTAAAGACTACACCAAACAGGGTGTGCATAGAGCAATCTACGCACACCCTTTTTTATTTTCAAAAACACCGTTCGTTACCGTAATTGAGGTAAAATACCCATGTTGGACTCGTAGCTCAGCTGGTTAGAGCATTCGGTTTACATCCGAAGGGTCATAGGTTCAAATCCTATCGAGTCCACCATGGCTATAAAAACTAGGAAAAAGGTCGTTGTCATCGGTGGGGGAACCGGAACCTATACCACTTTAGTTGGTTTGAGAAAATATCCCCTCGACATCTCCGTTATCGTCTCCATGACCGACTCTGGAG
>CAZDXN010000026.1:0-3367 GCA_964509695.1 uncultured Pseudomonadales bacterium
ATTTGGTGGTTGTAATTTGATTTCTCTAGGGATAGTATGGGGAGATTAAACTTGCTTGTTGAAAAATAAATGGCTGATGGGACAGAAAGAAAAATTCGCAGAGGTAATGAAGTTTTTTCCGGCATAGGAGAGGGTGAGTCTCAGAAGCTAATTAGGTCAACGATTAACGGTTTGGCTCATACTCGGGTGGTAATTGATCAATTTCGGGAGACGGGGGCGACGTGGCTGGCAGGTAGAAGCGGTGGTCTGGATATGATTTTTGCCAAGCAAGGGGGTGGATTTGCTGGTTTGAATGTCTTTGGTTCGCGTGAAGTGATTGGGATAAAAGTGGTCGATGTCGTCTCGCGTTTTGCAGAAGAAAGGGCACGCTTGCTGGCCAGGAATAGTGAGCTGGCTTATATGGTGCGCCAGAAACATGGAAATATTATCCTCCTGACTCCGGCAGAGCTTTATGATTGGTGGCAGTTTTATCGTCAGATCGAGACCTTGGGAATATATGACCATCTGGGGGTGAGGGCAGCTGAATTTTCGGGATTGGAAAGAACGACTCAGGAGAGATTGAGTAATACAAAATTAATTTTGGAAAAACTCTTTGCCGAAAATGGTGATTATTTTTCGCAATTTGGAGTCGTGAAGGTGAAAGAATCGGGACCTTTTGATATCGCTTTTTTGGCAAAGGATGGTGGGCTATGTGAAGTGCCTCTTTCTTGGGTAAAAACATTTCGGCCCGAAGGACAAATAATGGTGGACACAGTCTCAAGAAAACAGATGATCGCCGGGATAATATTTCCCAAAGAGGGAGAATCAAAGCGGGAAATGGAAGCGAGAGCGAAATCGCTGGAGGCGGCATATGAGGCACAACATAAAGTCTCGATCCAAGTGGCGAGGGCGACTCCGGGACAGGTGGGCTTGTGGAAAAAACTGGGTTTTGGGGTGGAAGCCAGCGCGGCGATTGCCGAAGCGGAGCTAACGCCCGGAGACGTGGCCCAGTTTCTGTATATGGGAGAAAGCAACATCAAATCGGGACCACTAGCCCAAAAACTTAATGGTCGACTACCGAGGGGAGGATACCTCTCGTTGCCGGGACAGGGAGATGAGTACAGCTTTCCGGGAGCGGACCTTCTCTTTTTACAAAGAAATAACGGTCGGCCAGAATATGCACTGGTGAATGGTTTGGCGGCCTTAAATCCAAGACTTGATCGAAGAGGAAAATTTGGGGTGACGCCGATGAGCAATGTTTTGGGCATTAAGATATTTCCTAATTCCTGGAGTTTCAATCAGATGAAGGACGATCTTCCCACAAAGGAACTGGTGAGACAGCTGCGTCGATACACCCTAAATCCTTCGGCGAACGTACTGTTTTTGAATCAAGCCCTGTTTGAGTATTGGCAGGCGCAAGGAACGCCGTTTTCAGCCGATGAACAATCGAAGCAATTTGCGGACGATCCGGGGAGGGCGGTTAGTTATGGATATGGTCTGACCGGGGAGGGAAAACAGATAGTTAGCCTAATGATTCCCCAGAAGGAACCGAGAATTGGAGGGGTAAATTTGGTGGTTCGGGTGAGACGAGGGGCAGATAGCATCGTGACTTTGTGGGATGCGGGTTTGGGGTTTGAGGACGCGCCGATGGCTTTTGGTCAACTGGGCAATAAAGAGAGGACGGCTTCCGGAATGAGAAGAGGTTTGATGGAAGGTGAAATCACGATGATACCCGGAGTTTTGGATCAGGATAAATTGTTGAAGTCGCTCGTGGATTTCTGGGCAATTACCGACCCGAAAGTTTTGGCCAGAATGCCCGTGGGTCAGTTCTTGGCATCTGAGGTGAGCCAGAGAATGAAACCGACGGATATTCGGGCATATTTACCTGACGAAATTGCTGAGGCAGTGATTTCTGAGGGGCCAAAGTACGCTCATAAATGGGGAGAGGGGAAGACGGTCCCGGCGGCGATATTGATTTCCCATGCTCACTTGGATCACGTTGGCAATTTACCATTTATGGATCCGGCGATTCCAATTTATATTGCCTCCGATCAAGCGGCAGTTTTGGATTATCTGACCAACAAGGCGCCAAGCTGGAGAGATCGAATGACGGACACGGCAATGTTGATGGAGCCGTTGGCAGGGGCGGCTTATCAAAAGGTCGAACGGGATATTCGGGTTCACTACAAGCCGGGGAGAATTCCTCTCTTTTCAAACGGAAAGGACGGAGGTCAAGTCTATACGCCGATTCGAGTCAATCATAGTCTGGGGTCTGATGCGGGGATTTTGGAGACGATGGTGGGTGGAGAGAAAGTGGTCCTTTGTTTTACGGGAGATATAAAAAGGGGAGAAGAGTCCGATGCGGCGGTCCAGAAGATCGGGTCGGTTCATAGACCACAGGTGATTATCACCGAGACGACGAATATTGGAAATCACAAGCCCGGTGAGGGGAGAACTGAAAGGGACGTCAGCGAATCCATTTACGCGGCAGTTAGAGAAAGTGGTGGTGCCGGAATTGTGGTCGTCGCCGACCCAAAAAATTTGGAGCGGATGCGCAATCTATATGAGATTGCCGGGGATTCAGGTAGATGGTTGGCGGTGGCCTATCAGCACGCTGAATTTCAACGTCAACTGATTACCGCCAGGGAACTGGCTCCTGAAGGAGCAATTGGATACAAAGATGTTTTTACCGGGGAATTAGGTAAGGATTGGACCATTTGGGCGAATACGATGACGAGGGAAAGACGTTTCCAAGGTGATTTGAAAAACTTGGCAGCGCGAGGTCCTTTGGGGATATTGGATTCCCAAAGACTAAGTCAGGAAAGCGAAAAGTGGATGGTGGTGGTTTCTCCTTATAGTATTTTGCAAGATCAGTTTGTGAATCGTTTCCCTGGTGGGCTCTCCATAATCTATTCGGCTTCCTATCCCTATGCGACTAACCAGAAATTGATGATGGGAGCGAACTTGGCGCCGAGTCGGGATTGGCTATCTCAAGTGGGAGTGAGACAGGTCTATGGTGATATGAAGATACATGGACAAGGTGGTCGGGTTGATCAAAGACTAATGGACAAAAAGAGAATTTTCCACGTCTCCGGTCACGTGAGTGAAAGAGAATTGATTGCTTATTTGGATACGATGGTTGGCGATCGTCACGGCGAAAAGGTGGCGATTATTCCGATCCATGGATTTTTCCCGGAAAAGGCGGCGGAGCTGTTTTACAAGAAACTGGGAAGAAGGAGGGTCGAGGTCCTGTCGCAAAATAGTCGATATAATCCCGGCGCGGAAAATCCCTACGCGACGATTTCGGAGTTTGATTTGTCCGGACCTAATAAGTGGCGACCGACGATTCGGACAAAATAAAGGATTCCCCGTGACCGGGGTAGACGAC
>CAZDXN010000026.1:3467-7533 GCA_964509695.1 uncultured Pseudomonadales bacterium
GTGACCGGCTCGGCCGAGACGAAGACAAAGAACCAGATTGCCAGTTTTAACGCTGGGGTTTCGTCAACCAAAGATAACAAGGAAGACGCGGTCAACGAAGTGAACGGGAAGATGGACGAGATCGTGAAAGCGGTGAAGGCCTTCGGAGTAAAGAGCGAGGATATCAAGACCCAGAACAATAGTATTTATCAGATGCAGGAATACTATTATGATAATGGCACTCAGAAGAGCCGACCGGGCCAGTGGTCGGTGAACAATAGCATCGAGATAATCTTGCGGGAGGTGGATCGAGCCGCGGCCTTGGCGGACCTTCTTTCCAAGAGTGGGGCGAATAATGTGAACGGGCCGAATTTTATGATGGACAACACGACGACTTTTGAAGCCTCGTTGGCGACAGAGGCGATCGCCGATGCTCGGAAAAAAGCGGAAGCGATGGCGGAAAGCAGCGGCGCCAAACTGGGAGAAGTGGTGACGGTAGTCGAGGGGTATAACGCGACGCCGGTTTACCCATTGTCGATGATGGGTCGAGGCGGTGGAGGCGGGGCGGTGGTCGAGCCGGGGAGCGCGACGGTGGGGAAGACCGTGACGGTGACATTTAGATTGGAATAAGATTTGTCCTGAGTTGGGATCCTAATACTTATTACAACTTTTTATTCTGAATTAAGCGTTTCCTCTATCACTCCAACCCATGTGGGTTTATCAGTACTCACATATCCCATCAAAGAAACTACAACTTCCAATGCCTTCTTTTTATCGTGAACTGAATAGGTTTTGGATGAACTGTGGACTATTCCGATATTAAGTAGTATTTCAGAAAGATTATTTACGTTTTCCTTGTCAATTTCACCTAATGCCGCGGCCGTGCTTGAAATTAAGCTTAGTTTTGTGCCACTATCAATCAAACCAGCAATGAACTCCGCTGTTTGCAACCTAATGTCTCCAAGTAAAGAATAAAACTCCAGCTTGTCTTTTATATCAATATTTTCTGGTAGTTCCGACAACCTTTGGGCCTCAGTAATGAAATCTCTAATCTCAGAAGAGTTTTTCCTTATGTCAGAAGAGCAAAGCTTCAAGTAATCATCTTTTGTCTCAGCGGGGGTGGCAATAGCCCAAGCCCATTTTGTCAAACCCGAGATATCAGCTACGATTCCACCAAGTGAAACACACCATCTTCCAAGCTTAAAAACGACATCATCTTCATGGTTTGGAAGACACAGCAGTTCCGTTCTAGACCCACTTTTGGTTACTAAAGGCAATAAAACTTGTTTGTATTTAGTTCTATCAAGGATATGGTTTGCATACTTACAACCCTGGTATTCAAGTTTGGGTAGGTGGTGGGGTATCAAGTCAACAGAAGTTTTTGGAGTAATTCGAATATTGTGTTGACCTGATGGCTCAAATATCGTGGCGGCTGTCATAGAAATTGCCTCAATTCCAGATGGAGTAAGCAGTGTTCCATCTTCACAGGAGGGAGATGAAGAATCATAAATATCATCATGGTCAGCAATTTGAGGGCCAAGTCTGGACACATCTTCATCTAATCTGGGTGAAAAAACTATATGTGTACTTAAAAAAGCACTGATTTCCTCATTCGCGTGCCCCCTCTGTTTCCAGTCGTCAACAAGTTCTTTCATTACCGCCTCAACTTTCTGGACATTGTGTTTTGCTACTGATATACGCATTTCGCAGGCGTTTTTCTTTGCACCATCCTGACCTCTTGAAAACGCGACAAAGTTATCAAACAGCATGTTGGTAAACTTTCTAAAATTTTCAACTCCACCCTTGGGAATTGTGGTGGAGATATAAACTCTCTTATCGGGAAAATGTCTCCCCCATTCCTTGTAGACATCAACATAAGAATGCTCACCATCTGTGTAGTCAAAAGGGTCTGAATCCCAATAATGGGTTATCACCGCCCCCCCCCAGTTTCTGAGGTCATCCTTGTACTTATCTAAAAAAACACAAATAGAATCAAAAGAAAATTTTGACTCAACCCCTTTTTTTGCACCAAATAGACAGAATGGACACATACCGTTGCAACCCTCAGTGAGCTGAAAAGCTACAAGGTTATTTAGAATCTTCCCTCGCAATTCCTCTGGAAACTCCTCGAACATCTCCACCATATCTACAGTCTTGGCTTCTTGCGACATTTTCTCTGGTGACAAGTTAAAATATTGCGATAATTTTCTCTGAGCAAGTTTTCTTTTGATTGGATCAAGTGAGCCTGATTCGGAAACTAGTTTTACTCTATCAAGTTCTTTTAGTCCCAGTTTATTTCTCCACTCTCCCAGCGATTCAATATTTGAAGAATCAAAATTCATTCACTTTGTGGATTAAGATTTTTATCGATAATTTTTTGTTCCAATTCAAAAAGTTTTTTGTATGAAACTACCATCTTATCTATTTCGTTTTTTTGATCGAAAACATTGTTTTGATCATCAAGTGACTTCATGCTTACCCGCATTGGTACGTTATCTGAGGCAATTTGTTTTGTATCCATATTCTCAGAAATCTTACCACAAATGTCTTCCTCCTTAAAACGACCTTGTCCAATGTAATGGGTACTCGTCCAGGCCTTGAAGGTCTGTTGACGGGGGGGGTGGGGTGTGGTAAGTTGTGGGCATGAAATCAAAACAGGAGTTGCAATTGCGGTTGGAAGGGAACCTTCGTCTTCGGGACGAGCTGTGTCAGAGAGTGGGGAGAATCAGAAATGTTCTTGAGAGAATGTTGTCAGAAAATCCTGTGTTTACCAAGCCGGGGCTTCTCAACTTATGGCATGGGGAGCACGTAGGTTATAGACGTGACTTGAATGGTAACTTTTGGTTTTCGTCGAACGACGAAGAGTTTTGTGGGGAGTATCACCTGAGGTTTTCTACTGGTAGTTTTGAATATTATTGGGGAGAACCTCCGGTCGAATTATCAGACCGCGAAATTAGGGTTCGTGGGACCGTGTCAGGTTTTGACCCTGTTGATTTTGACTTGGTTCCTGTATCGAGGATTAAGACACTGGACCCCGACAGTTTGCGCGAGTTGCAAGAAAAGATCACTGAGGTTGAATTTCTGTTGAAGACGATTGGCTTGATTCCGGATGGAGAGGTTGATTCCGGAGAAAAAGCCAAATCTCGCCGTCATAGGGTGGTGAGTGGTGAGTGAGACTTGATAGGGCGGTGTGTTAGGATTTGGTAATGAAGAGCGTCCGGTGGTTGGATTTGATTTTCGTTTTGACCGCTTTCGTTTTCTTTTTTCGGGCGCCTTTTGACCCCGACTTGGGCTGGGAATTGCGTTGCGGTCAGGGCTGGTGGCAGGGAATGGGGTTTTGCGCTGTCAATCAATTTACGGCTTTGATGTCTCACTTCAAATGGGTGAATCACGCTTGGCTATATCAGGTTTTTTTGGATTTGATTTATAGTCGGGCGGGAGTGGTGGGCTTATCTATTTTTGGCGGGGTGGTGGCGGGGGCGACGGTGACTTTGATTTATTTCTCGATGAACACACCGCGGTGGTGGAGATTGATTTGGATCGCTCTTTTTGTTTGGGTGACCAGAGGCGTTTTTTCGCTGGGGATTCGGAGTCAGTTGCTGGGGTTATTTATTTTTGGTGTCCAACTGCTGGCGTGGCGGCGGATAAAGAGGCGGCCTCTCGCGATTGGAATATGGATTTTTTTGATGTGGTTGTGGGTGAATTTCCATGGGTCGTTCGTGATGGGTTTGGTGGCGGGAGTGTTTTTGTTTGGAGAAGAAATGGTCAGGACCCGGCGTTGGCATTTGGGTTGGGGGTGGTTGGCGGGGGTGGGAGTGACACTGATAAATCCGTTCGGGATAGAGGTTTTTGGGGAGGCGTGGAGTCATTTTCGGGGAGTTGAGTTGGGACAGATGATTGCCGAGTGGGTGGCGCCGTCCGGATTGGTGTGGTGGCTGAGTGTGGGCTGTGGAATCTTGACAATAATTTATTTGCTGCTGGCCAAAAGAGGAAAGCGCTTTTGGGTGGGAGGGGGAGTGTTTTTGTTTTTGATGCTGGCGCTGTCGGCGCAAAGACACGTGCCTTTTTTGTGGATCTGGAGTGGTTA
>CAZDXN010000026.1:7633-9641 GCA_964509695.1 uncultured Pseudomonadales bacterium
AGCTAGTTGCTCCTTGAAAAGTGAATAGAATGTAAAAACGATTAGTTTTTTTGAAAAACTAAAAGTAGATCGCATCAAAAACTTGATTTATTCTACTCAAGCAATCAGTGGATGCCTTGGCGATAAGAACCGAAGAAGGACGTTTCAAGCCGGCGAAAGTCTACGGGGAGGTGGCTAAGAACTGTTAATCCGTAGGTGTCCGAATGGGGTAACCCACCCCGACGTGAGTCGGGGGGTGTCCGATATTTATATCGAGACTCGGGAACTTCCTGAACTGAAATATCTAAGTAAGGAGAGGAAAAAAAATCGAATGAGAGGCCCTTAGTAAGCGACGAGCGAAAAGGGCTCATGTCTAAACCCCGCCTTTGGCGGGGGGTTGCAGGGTCAGATACACGCTTTGGAAGAGATAACAGAACACTGTGGAATAGGTGACCATAGAGGGTGAGAGTCCCGTAAGTGAAATTTTTTCTAAAGTAATTTGATACCTAAGTACTTCTAGAGACGGCAAACTCTAGATCGAATCCGGGCCGACCACGGTCCAAGACTATATATTCTTATCGACCGATAGTGAACTAGTACCGCGAGGGAAAGGTGAAAAGAAGGGTTAATAACCCAATGAAAAGTACCTGAAACTGATTGCTAACAAACAGACAGAGCCCCGTCATACGACAGGGTGATGTCGTGCCTATTGAAGAATGAACCGGCGAGTTACTCCATACAGCAAGGTTAAACCGCTACGCGGTGGAGCCGAAGGGAAACCGAGTCTTAACTGGGCGTATCCGCCACAGGCGGACAAGAGTTGTATGAGGTAGACCCGAAACCAGGTGAGCTAACCATGAGCAGGGTGAAGTTCCGAGAAATCGGACTGGAGGCCCGAACAGGTGAATGTCGCAAAATTCTCTGATGACTTGTGGTTAGAGGTAATATGCCTAACGAACCTGGAGATAGCTGGTTCTCCCCGAAACATGTCTTGGCATGGCCTCTTGATTTAAGAACAGGGGGGTAAAGCACTGAATTGATTCCAGGAGTAAAATCTTGGAACCAAACCAAACTCAGAATACCCTGTTTATATGCAAGGGAGTCAGTACCCGGGGGCTAAGCTCCGGGGGCAAAAGGGAAACATCCCAGACCCTCAATTAAGGTCTCTAAATCTATATTAAGTGGTAAAGGACGCGTTATTTCTCAGACACCTAGGAGGTCGGCTCAGAAGCAGCCATCCTTGAAAGAAAGCGTAACAGCTCACTAGCCGAGAGATACGTGACCGAAGATGTAACGAGGCTCAAATATAGTACCGAAATTAGGGATTCCGATTTATCGGGATGGTAGGGGAGCGTTCTTGTGGCTTTGAAGGTGAACTGTAAGGTTTGCTGGAGCAGCAAGAAGTGAGAATGCCGGTATGAGTAGCGTAAACAAGGTGAGAATCCTTGTAGCCGAATGTCCGAGGTTTCCAACGCTATGTTTGTCAACGTTGGGTAAGGCGACCCTAAGGTGAGGCCTGTTTGGCGTAGCCGATGGATTACTGGTTGATATTCCAGTCCTTATTAGTGATCGTTATTAGCTGGGGCGGGACGAAGTTTGATACGGGAAGCGGTGTGTTGAAGATACATACGTTTAAATAGCAAGTCAGTCTCTCTTGGAAAATCCGGAGAGGCGTCTATACGAGTTATGAATACGAGTCTGTCGCAAGATGGGCAAGTTCCCCGACTTAAGTTTCCGAGAAAAGCGTCGCAGTGAGAGCACTAATAATCCGTACCGCAAACCGACTCTGGTGGACTAGTCGAGTAGACTAAGGCTAACGAGAGAACCCTTCTTAAGGAACTCGGCAAATTAGCTGGGCGTAAGCTTTGCAAGATGCCCTGCCATGTACCATGCGCAAGCTTAGGTACGTGGCTACAACAAAAGATTACAGAGCGACTGTTTAACTAAAACACAGGTCTATGCAAAAGCGAAAGCTGAAGTATATGGGCCGAAACCTGCCCAGTGCCGGAAGGTTAAATGCGTGGGTGAT
>CAZDXN010000027.1:0-8892 GCA_964509695.1 uncultured Pseudomonadales bacterium
TGATATCCACCGCGAACTTTTCCGAATACATTTTGATCAGGCCAAAGACATACTCTCTTGGATTCAGCAAGGACGGTATCGGTCTCGCCCCATCAAAAGTGGTGATCCACAACGCCAACGCCCGCAACAAATCCATGTCCCGCTCATACCGCAACATCTCGTTGTAGTTGCCTAGGTGAATCTCCGTCATCTCCAGTTAGTTTCTCCGATCCTTCCGTCTTTTTCAACGGCTCCGCGACCTCGACCAAGAAAAACTCCCCCCCATCATGTCCCCAGAGTTCGATTTCAGCTATATCATTTTCGTCTTTTATCAATCCTGACTTTTCAAAAATCATTTCCTTCATCTATTTTCACCTCCTTTCTTGGAAAAATTGCCAAAAAAAAAGGCCTCTCGGCCATTTTCTCCTCTCTTATTAACTTGTGTTAGCAAACGACTTTTCATTCCTAAACATCCAGTCTAGGCAATACCACCCCCTCTGTCAACTCACCGCATGCCATCGTCAGGCCTTGGGAGGAAGCGTCTGCTTGACAATTTCTGCAATTTCCCCCTTGAACCCGGCATAGGCATCACGCAATTCCTTAACTCTTTTTTCCAAAATGACCAATACCTCGTCAATTTTATCCTCCGCCTTTGAGGCAAGCACGGTTTCCACCATCAGCATCGCCGCTGGGGATTCCAAAGCCGCTCTCTCCAGCAAATCTCGGGCCTTGCTAATTTTTTCGTCCAAACTCAAAACTTTATTGTTGTCCATATTAGTTTATTGGATATTGTTAACTGGTGGTGTCTCGCTTTTTTCCGCTTCATCCGGCTTGGCCGGCTCAGATGGCCTATGTTCTTTGTCCGGAAGGATTCTGTCCAGCAGCGGAGCAAACTCCGATACGGGTAAGAACGGCACCGCCGCACCGGTTGCTTTGATTGCCCCCCGGAATCCTCTCACCAAGTCTTTGTCTACTATTGCCTTGTATATATCCCACACCGCCTCCGCCCCAACAGCCAAATCGGCCGCGGAATATCCTGCCATGAGGGGCACCATCTCCAGCGCCGCATAAATCCCTGCTCTGGTCCAATCGCCAGCACTCAGCGTCCGTAGGGCATTGAGGACATCCCCTCGACTAGTAGTGATTCTCTCCGTATATTTTCTCGCCGCTTCAGCCGCCTGCGCACCCAGTTTTTCGTTTTTTAAACTATCATTTGGTTCAATTGGATCTGCCATAGTCATTACTCTTGAATAATTATCTTCATTCTATACAGCCTCACCGCTGGTGTCAATTTTTTCCATTCCCGCCAGCGCTTCATCCAGTTTGCCTTCGGAAATCATTTTCAAGATATAGTCGTCGACATATTTTTTCTTCTCGTCCAGACTACACTTCCAACCAACCGTTTTAACCGCCTCCTCCATGACCGGAAATTCCTGTTTCAATTCCGCCATTGCCATCTCAATTTCCGATCGGGAAGCCAATCGTTGACTTATTTTTTCGTTTGCGTACGTGGCAATCTTCTTTGCCGTTTCAACCTCCATTCTCTGCTCCGATATTTCCTCTTCTAGGTATTTTCGCAAACTGGCTCTCAAACAAGTTACCTCATTTTGCACGTCACTACCATTCATCTTATTGTGTCAGTTGTGATCTTCTAATAATTTCCTGCTCCACTAGTTTCTTCGGTTTACCATACTTCAATCTCGAAACTTCCACAATCAATTTTGCCACCCTTTCGTCCGCGGGAATCTTTGAGACTTCATTCCAATCCAAGGCCACCGAAAAAGGCTCCGTCGGCTTCCCATCCACCAGCATTCTCAAATACATATTCCCGATTCCGTTGTTGATCAGATCATACTCATTAAAAATTGGGGCAAACTGGCGGACCAGATAATTCGCATCCTCCACTCCCACCCTGAAAGCCCCAATCGAGCCAACATTGCCAAACACAGCGTCCTTTATATCCTCCCTAATCTGAGATATATACTGATTGGCTACCACCATATTTAATCGGTACTTCCTCGCCTCGGACAAAATATTGACAAAGTCAGCCGTCGCGAAATTCTGAAACTCGTCAACATATAGGTAAAAATCCTTTCTTTTGTTCTCGGCAATCCCTTCTCTTTCCATCGCCGCCACCATAAACTTGGGAATTATCAGCATTCCCAAAAAGGCCATGTTTTCTTCACCGATTAGGCCCTTTGACAAATTGACTATCAAAATCTTTCCTGAGTTCATTATCTCCCCGAGGTCAAAGGCTGATTTAGACTGTCCCACAATATTTCTGATCGTCACATCACTCACAAAACGATCGAATTTTGAAATATAATACCCCAAGGTTTCCGATTTGTGGAAATCTGTAGTCTTGGCCATCTGTTCGGTCCAATAGGTCTTTATCAACGGATCCTTAATCTTATCTATTTTGCTTCTGGCAAAATCTTCATTTGTCAACAGCCGCAGCACCTCCACCAGCGTACTTCCCTCCTCTGACATCGCCGTCAGCATCGTATTTCGCACCGTCCGCTCCAGCATCGGTCCCATAATCCCAGAGCGATTCGGGTCATACAATTTATACAGCAGTGCAATGAATGAATTAATGATGATATTTTTTTGTTCATCAGTTTTTACATCCATGATGTTCATTGCCACCGGGTGTTCAAAATCCCCCGGACACCAATAAATTACGTCCTTTACTCTTTCTCTGGGAATTTTTTTCAGTAGATCTTCGGCTACGTCACCATGTGGATCCAGATAACACGCCCCCTCACCGCGAAATACGTCCTGCAAAAACATATTTTTCAGGTATTCGGACTTTCCTACCCCGGTCTGCCCAACCAGATAATAATGCCTTCTTCTATCAGGTCTATCCATATAGATTGGAGTCCTGTCACCTCGGAAACGGTTGTAACCCATGAAGATTCCGTCTTTTTTAGTATAATTTGGCGCCATTGCCATCTTGTATTTTTGCCATGCAATCTTGGGGGTCTGCACTTCTTCGCCCGGAAAATGGAAAATTGAAGCCAGTTCCTCTGTATTGGCAATAAACTGCTGTTTGAAGAATGGGGGATCAAAAAGTGGCTGCATGCGCAGTCTATATCCTTTCAACAATCCAAGCTTGACAAACCAAAACTGGCTCGGCTGAAACGACGTCAATGGTGGAATATCAAACTGAACAAACGATCTGGTTACCAAATCAAAGTTCGACTCAGAAACCGCCCTGCTTTCCGCCGAGGACACTACCCTAATTCCTAGCAAATATCCCTTCTTGTTCATTTTTTTCTCCACTCCGTCGTAGGCATCTTTATCAATCGTCACTTGTGGTGTCGACTTCCCAATCGAATTGATCACTCCGGACGACGTATCATTCATTTGGTTGCGATAGCCGGAATTCTGACTATTCTTCAAGTAATTCAAGAAATTGAACGCCCGATTCCTCCAGCTTCCCGACACTGGCGTGACATAGAACTGTACCGCCACCATCTCCTCCCCTTTTAGATTGACCACCTTATTGAGCATCGAATTGAGAGAGTCGGTCACCAATGTATCAAAAGTCCGAATCGGGGCATATTCCGGACCTACTAGTCTTACATATCCATAAGAAACATGGTTTTTATTCAATCTATCAAAGTAGTCAGGAACCTCAGTGATTTCAGCTTCGGAATAGGCAGCGTACACCGTATTTCGAACAAAGTCGGCTAATCTTCGGGAACAAAACACATAGAAGTTGATCTCACGGGCATCCGCCACGATCTCAAAGCTCAAATTCTCTCGAAATATCAGATGTTTCCTCCAATCAGACGGCACAATCCCTCTTAACTCGGCAAACATCTGCTCCGCCACATTAGATTTATTTTTCAGCTGCGATACCCGTTCATTCGGGGTATCGGACTGGTGCCGGTATTTTGGCAAACAGACCCGAAACAGCACTCCACTTCTGTGATCTTCCACCACCCTCATTCTCATGACTAGCTTATTCAGCCACACCCCAAGTTTAAACAACAAAAAGAGCGCCAAACACCCTCCCACAATGATCACCACCCACCACAACCCCTGATTGACAACTTCATTCAATTGCTCCACGAACCAATTGTAACAAAACGTCGGACACCAAAACCACCCTCACTTGATCTCCTCGATCGCCTTCACGATTCCCGGGAAATTGTATTTTTTCAGCAACTCCACTTTCCAATTTGGATTTTTAATATTGATCTGCGGCTCAACTCCCCGACCTTCTATTGGTTGGCCGTCCTCCCTCAAGGTCACCCTGTGAACCAAAAATAGTGAAAACATTTCTCCGTCTGCAATTTGATTTTTTATCGGAAATACTTTCTCCACCGTTCCCCAGCCTTTTGTTGTTGCTCCTAGTATTATCCCAACATTGTATTTTTTGAGAGTACTCGCCATCACTTCCGCCGTCGACTGAGTATTTCCATCGATTAAAACGATTACTTTGTTGTACCGCACCAAACTTTTCATCCACCCGGTTACTGTCTTGAAGTCTTCTTTTTCGCCTTGGTGATAAAACTGATATCCATATGTATCCGGCCCGATAAAAGGACCCAAAAAATAGGGCAGTCCATCAATTGCTCCACCAATGTTTTCCCTCAAATCAAAGATCAGTGTATCCAACGAGTCCCCCACGTCGACCTTCTCCGTCACTCTGGCAAATTCTTCCATCGTCGTTGGTGAGAACTTTGTCAGATGAACATAAAAAATACTAGGGTTTATCAATTTATACTCTATCGTCGGTTCGACTCCAGAGACCGCGTATAGTTTTCTTGATTCATTATCCCCTAGCGCTTCATAAGCCCTCTTCACTTCCGCCTTTTGTGCTTCAGTCGTCGCTTCTTTCGATTTCTCACTAAATGCTCGGGATATTTCTTGATCATTAGCATTTTTGCCAACCCCCAAGGTCTTAAACAAGTCACTGGAAGGATCAATATTACTGACCGTGTTGCTCAACTCCTTGGCCTCCTTTTGAGAATACAGCCTTGATCGACCGAATGGTTTCAGGTTTACCAACACCGTATCCACCAAAGACACGCTAAACTCCTTCTTTTTGTCATCTTTAATATCCTTCAAAACCGCCGTAATTAAAATTTCAACCCCTTTTTTATCATGACTTTTCAGGGTGTGAGCTGCCCCACTCAACTTATCCACTGCTAGCAAATAGGTTCTGGAAAGCTCATCATCAGAAATTTTTTCCCAATAATTTTCCTTGATCTGATCATATGTTTCCAAAACAAAGGCCACATATTTATCAAAAACAACTGTCTGACTTTTTATACCAGCCTCGAATCTCTTCGTCCCCCGTATCCCGAAACCAGCGGCAAAAACCGCTACCAATGCCAGAATAATCAGTCCAACTCTTTTCATCACTCCTAATAATAAACTATCCAAAAGGAGATCTCACCACCCAGAAATACCAAAAAGCCCCGCGTGAAGCGGGGCTTTCTTTAGATTTACAAAAAAGTCAATATTATTTGACCAATTCTACTTTCTTGGCACTCAGGCCTTTTTCACCACTCTCGATTTCAAAGGTAACGGCCGCTCCAACTTGGAGTTCGTCAAAAGTTACTCCAACCAAATCGTTTGAGTGAAAGAAAAGATCTTTCTCTACTCCCTCGCGGGAAATAAATCCAAATCCTTTTTCAGTCTTTGTTTTAATCGTACCTGTCGTTGCTCCATTCATATTTTTTTCGATAGATTTTTTGAATAATATTTACTCTATCTCCTTTAACTTCCTCTATTTTACCATTATTATCCCCCATTATCGAACTCCCGTATAATTTCAATATGATACAGGCAAATGAAGTTCAACCAACCAGACTCAGAATCAGGCATGAAATCGCCGAATTTCCTCTGATAATAGAGCAAAATCCAAACACTTGGTGGCGTAGTACCGCCAAAATGCTTATAGGATTTCGCCACCGGCTGGAAGCCGAGCCAGATTTTGAAGTCAGAGAGTACTTCAACGAATATATCGGCCAATCACTGGATATTCTGCGACGCGTCATCAATCTCATTGATATACCCGAGGAAAAAATAATTAGGCTAGCAGAACGAATGATAATGGATTTATCGATGGAAATGGCTTCATGGTTCGAACAAGAAAATCTGCCCACAGAAACTCACTTTCTACCCTTATCCGAATTAGTAAAGTCAAAACCTGACCGTCTCAGAATTGAAGAAAGGAAAATAAACAGTGTCGCTTGTCTGATTTTACAGGTCAAACATCCTGCAAATGACTCATGGCAAGAAATTCCTTTACCGACAAATCATAGAATTTGGCACAAAGGTGGACCGGCCCGGACGATTCTAGAAATTGTCGCCAACGCTCCTTTGTCCATGCAACAAAACGAATTCCCCTGGCATGATTTTGACGTCGTCATTGCCGGGCATGACGGCGAGACAAACGCCGCCATTGCCATCGGGGTTGATCCAGATGGGATCGAACACATGGGCGAAGAAAATCTCAATTTTGAACGGTACTGTCACGGGAGAGACACCCAACAAAACCAAGTTTGTCTTGGGGCTGAAGGACTTTACTACTCCCAACCCGCTCTCATGTCCGCCATCACCGGCCACGTCAATATTGTCGGAGAATATGTAGCCAACAAAGCCATCTATGGAATCGATCGAATGACCATTCATGGTATCGGTTTGGCCAAACAGCGGGGTCTCATGCGACTCGTCAAGGCTGTCACCGAAGGCAAGGCACTCTCCTTTGATTATCTCCCTCTGAATTCCAATTTTGACATGGGTGTCTATGTCTTGTTTCTGGCCAAGAGGTGGTCTGCAAATGAGAAATTACCCAAGCGCCTACAAAAAATGTATTACCTACTCCAACAGATGGGGCAGGTACGGGAAGGAGAAAATGATATTTTTCAAGTCCTGGAAAGAGCTCACCTAGAAAATCCATTTTTTGATTTTGATAGTGAAGTTCGCTTTCCAATTGATGTCGTCAGATGGAAATCGCGAAAAATTGTCAAACAGATCGACCGAGAATTTGCCTGGAAATTTGGTTTTCCTACCGTTCTTGACGTTCAAAGAGACCCGGGTGACGATATCCCATCAAGAATATCACTAGATGGCTTTAATCCCTCTCCTGACGAGACTGACTTTATAGAAAAATGGAAAATATTTATCAACAGATCAAGAAGTAGAACCGCAAAACAAAAACGTATCGACACAACCCCCTACGACAGAATTTTTGGCGAAAATCTTGACGACCTCATCCTCCTTGAGGAATAAATCTATTTCACGATGCTGAAAGTATCCACCGATTCCTTGATTATTTTCTCATACTTCTCCCACGACTCTACCGGCACTCTCGCCTTTATTACAAAACCAACGCCACTCTGAGTCCGATATTCAACCATATAAAACCGCTGCCGCATGTTTATCTTAGCAATGACCCCATCAAAATCGATAATAAACACAAACCTAGTCAGCCCAGTTTCTTCTTGTTTCTCTTCATACGGATCTTCCACCAAGACCGGGTTTTCTAACCCCGATTTCCCAGCAGCCAGAGATTCTTTAAATAATTTCAAATAGTTTCCCGTGTCTGCCACTTTTCCTTGCGCTAGCGAGCTCACTTCAATCATTGCCCAGTCGGTCGGGCCGGCCACTGGTTTTTTGATTACCCCTTCTGATTTCTCAGTCTTTACCGCTTCCCACCCAGCCGGAAAATTAATTTCCCATCCCTTTTCACTTTTATAAACATCATCTGACAACCTCGGTGTTTCCTCTTTTATCGTTTGGACAGTTCTATTCTCCGTCTCCGTTTGTGAACCAAGTTTTATAGATCCACCCCCAACTGAAAGGTCAACCTTTCCTCCAAAGGCGACGATCAACCCTGCAAATGCCGTTCCCAAAACTACAAGGCCCAAGATGACGCCCAAGACAAAGGCAAAAATTCTCTTCTTCAAACTCAACTTTTCTTTCTCCTCTTTAAGTTTCCCCAGTTTGGTGAGGTAAATTACCGCCACAACCACACCCAAACCAGCAATACCTGTCACCAATCCCAACGTCGCCCCCAAGTTAAAGAACTGGCCCACCAGACTTCTCCCCAGCTCCGCCATCCACAGTGCCATTGGCGGTTTGGAATTGGCGGTAATCATCTCAAAAATACTACCCGCACCCACCCCGATCAATTTCGCCACAAATCCAGAAATCAATAGAAGCCAGGCCGTCCCACCAATCCGATCAGTCAATCCCACACCCAAGAAATAATGTCCCGCGCCAATGCCAACTGTCAACAACAACAGAGTGATCCAGACCAATGTCAGATACCCCAATATGGTTTTTACCTGGCCAAGCCCTTCGATAATTGGCTTTGTTTGCTCTGGTTTCATCCCCACTATCTGAAAGGCATCTTCCACTGGTGTTTGTGCGTTCAACTTGGCAAGCGCCGGTTGTCCAAAGGCAACCACCGGCAAGTCCCATTCTTTGACCGGTAGATACAAAACCAACTCCTTGCTCTTCCCATTTACGTAGCCCAACAATCGATCAAGATTGGTCTCAATCAATTCGCGGAAACGATCCGCCGTTAATTCCTTGTCGATATACAACAATCTCAACATTTCTTTCGACATCCCCGTTGGGCCTCCCTGCTGTCTCACCGACTCCCGTGACTGTGACAACGATTCCGTTATCTGATTTTGCAATTGTTGGTAGACTCCGCCCTTGTCCAAGGCCGTCTTCCAAAAACTCGGTGAGAGAACTCGAAATTTTAACGCCCCCACCAAAAGAAAACTCAAAAATACAAAGAAAAAGACTACTCCAAGACCGGCCCTTAATATTCTCTTGATCATGTCTGTCCATCCATCTCACCATAAAAAGCCCATTGCTGTCAAGTTTGTGTCCTGGACACCTAGATAGAGAACGGTTGTTCTCCTTTCTGTTTAAGGTAAT
>CAZDXN010000028.1:0-7855 GCA_964509695.1 uncultured Pseudomonadales bacterium
TCCTTCACCGTTTCTTCCAACTGACTCACAAACTGATTGGCCAATATCAACCCCAAGGCATACTTACGGGCCTCGGACAGCATCTGAGCAAAGTCCGGCGTGGCGAAGTTCTGAAACTCATCGACATAAAGATAGAATGGCCGTCTTTGTTCTTTGGGGATATCCTGCCGCGATAAAGCTGCCTGCAAGACCTTGGGGATCAATAGTAACCCCAAGAAATTGGAGTCCTCTTCCCCCAGCAAGCCCTTAGCCAGTTTCAGAAACACAATCTTGCCCGTGTCCATCGCCATCCGGAAATCCAAAGTGCTCTTCGACTGACCGATGATGTTACGGACCATTTTGTTGGTGATGAACTTGCCGAACTTTGACACGATGTAGTCAAGCGTCTCGCTCTTGTGAAATTGATCAGTCTTGGCAATCTGGTCGGTCCAGTACCGCCGCACGATCGGATCGGTCACCTTTGGCAACAACTCTTGGACATATTTATCATCGGTCAACGCCCGGACCACTTCCACAAACGACGCTCCCGGCGTCACCGCCACCGTCAGCATCGCATTTCGGATTGAGTGTTCAAAACGGGGTCCGATAATACCGGTCTTATGCGGGTCATATAGCTTATACATTAGATTGATGATGGCCGACGAGACCAACATCATCTCCTCGGTCGTCTTCACCGCCAAGAGATTAAACCCGATCGGCCTTTCCGTGTCCGACGGGTCAAACACAATTACGTCCTCCGCTCTCTCCGGCGGCACTAGCTCCAGTAGTTCTTCAATACCATCTCCATGCGGCTCGAGGAAACACAAACCCCGGCCCGCCTTCATATCCTGAATGATCATCGTCTTGAGTAATTCGGTTTTTCCGGTACCGGTGCGTCCGATGATGTACTGATGCCTCATCCGGTCTTCCTCGGAAATGAAGATCGGTCTCTCCTGTCCTCGATAAATCGACTTGCCCAGATACATCCCCGAGGTCGGAAATCCCCCCGTCGCTGGTGCGCTCTTCGCGTTTAGCCAATAAATATGAGGCGTCTCAATCGTCTTGTTGGGCATATGCCAAAGCGTCGCCAGCTCCTCGGTATTCAGAACCGAGTTATTACCAAACATCGATTGATACCGATAAATAAAATCCACCATGAAGCCGTTCTTGAAACGGATCTTCTTTCCCTTGAAACCATTCATATTTCCGTTAAATTGTGAATATGCCCCCTTCAAATTGGCCAAATTCTGTTTGGCAATGCTCTCGCTTGGTGCCACCGTCACAATTCTTACCGCTGTCAGAAATCCCGGTTTATTCACCTTGTTATCAATCGCCTCAAAATCAGCCGGGCTCATCTTAAACTTCGCCTTCTCCGGGTCCGCTTCGGATTTCTTCGTCCGACTGATATAGCTTTCTCCGGTCTTTTGCCATTCAGACTCCGCCGGCACGATGATGATCTGGATCGCCGCCGTTTCCCCCTCGCCAAACTTGGCCATTGACGCCGTAATCGAAGACAAGGGGTCGGTCGTCAACTCCTTAAAAACTTTTATCGGTTTGTAGCTCTCTCCCCGCAACACCATCTCCGCAAAGGCCACCTTGCCCGTCTCGTTAAAAATGTTGTATTCCTCCACTTCTTTTACTTGCAGCCCGGGGTAAGCACCCGCCAACAGTTTTTCGGTAAGTTCCATATTGTTTCGATGGCAGGAAACATAAAACTTGATACTTTCCTTTTTGGCGACGATCTCAAAAGACAAATGTTGTTGGGCCTTGAATCTCTGCCAGAAACCACCCTGCTTCACCGAATGAAGCGCGGCGAAGATTTGCTCAGCCGCGTCAATCTTGACCTCGTTATCATGCGGGACCGCGATTTCCAGCAAGACGAAGTTGAGGGAAACCTCCTCTCGGTTGCGAAAACGCAGGTACTGCAACAACACCAACGCTCCTCCCACAAAAATCAGTACCAAGATCCCCAAGATAAAAACTGTCACTAGTATAAACTGGGCCAGTTGCGCCATCACCAAATTCAAATCAATACCATTTATCATTGTTGTTTCGGTCTATAAAAGACTCTTCCCGGATACTTCTTAATCATATAAACGCTCCATTCCGCCAGCCATCGGATCGCGTCCAACACTTTGTGGTGCAGTCCTCGTTTCACCTCCTCCTCATCCAAAGGCAGGATAATCGTTTGTTTCTGTAGCTTTGGCATCATTCCCATCACCTTCTTGGCCGCGTCATCAGTTGGCGACGAGCTAGTCGTCGGGGGAGGTTGGGAGGTGCTGGGCGGCTTTGTCTCCGCTTGTTTCTCAATCTTTTCGATATAGCCCTCGACCTCGGTCGCCGCCAGTCTCTCCGCCTCGGATTTTGGTTCTAGTTCTTTTCCCATCACAGGCATATCTCTACTATATCAACTCGAACCTTTCCCCGCACCCTAGAAATCCAATCCGGCTACAGCCAACCTCCCCAAATCAAACTGGTGTTTCACTTTATTTATCTCCGAAATCAAATCCACCCTCGCCTTCAACCAGTCTACTTCTCCCCGTCCCGTCAAAATCACATTGGTCATTCTCCGCCTCGAAATTAATTTTATGATATCCTTCTTGAAAAGTAATCTGTCCTTTACCGCCACCAAGATTTCGTCCAGTACCAATAGATCCGGCGCGCTACCCCACTGGGGTATCTTTTCCGCCAAAACATCATCGGCCAACTTTATTCCCGACTCAGCCGCAATCTTATGCCCCACTGGGGTATCAAAGTCAAATATCTTCGCCCTCCCAGCTCTCCTCATTTTTGGGTTTTCGAGTTTTTGAGTTTTTGAGTTTTTTACATAGAATCCCCTCCCCACCCAATACATCATCAACCTATCTTTGTATTCCTTCGTTAGCATTTCTGGAAGTCGAATCTCTCCGATTGGCCAAGAGTTATCTTTGTACCACGAGATCCAGACCACCCGCCGGCCATGAGCCAGTGATCGGACGACCATTCCCAAGGCCGCCGAGGTTTTCCCCTTACCCTCACCAGAAAAAACATAGACCAATCCGTTCTTGTTTGTACTCATTTGATATATTTAGTCAATAATTATAGTGCTTACTCACTACCTCTTTAAAACCGGGTGGTTGGGGAAAAATAGAAACTGACAAAGTACGTGTTTTAATGGATTCATCAATCAAATACCGAAGAATACCCACCCTTAGCAATGGCACCAACCAACTGATAGTAAAACTACCTATAATCAGTAGACCATTTTTGGGCAACTATTTCAAGGGGGTAATTTTCCCTTCATTGTATTCGACTTCGCAAGCTCCCGCCATACAGGCCAGTTCCTGGGCCGCCTTAGTATAATCCTCTTCCTCATACCGATAAAGTTTGGAGAAATCAATCTGGGGGAACCCCGCCACCAGCTTCTCATACTCCTCTTTATCAATTTCCTGATACGGCATCTGGGCATACGCCGCGTCAAATGAAGGGAGGAAGCTCATACCTCCAATTAGATCACGGTGGTCCCAAACCCAGCCGATCAGATCAAGCACTTCATCAGGGTGATACGTGATCGTCACGCTCGGATTATGTTCCGTCCAGTGAATCTTATTCTGAAGCCAATACTCACATTGTTCCAACGCACTCCTCTGATTTCTAGTCACCGCCCCGTCCGGAGACTTCACCGGAAAGTGAATTACCCAAGTAATCGCCGTCTCTGCCGTCTGTCCGTTCTCTGGATCCATCGGTACCGCCGCATCCTTTAGAACTTTGTAGACCGGCGAATGGGTACTTACCCGGATATTCCTGATATAGTACTGCGACCATCTAGTGTGTAACCCTGAGGAGCAGTTGAAGAGCTGAGCCGAATTTCCCGACGGCTTGACGCACGTCACCGCCGCCGCTTGGTTGATTCCCAGTTTCTCGGCCATCTGTCGATTAGTTTCAATCGCCACTTGCCTTAATCTACCCTGTACCGACGGATCCTGCGCCGCCTTGCTATCCAGCTGTCCGGTGATATCTACCCCCAGAAGTCTCTCCTCCTCACAGTTCTCCTTCCACATCGGCCGGAGTCCCGGAAAATTCGTCGCCAGAGATTGAATCGTCCCAATAATCGCCGCCACCTCTATCTTGTCTTTCAAAGATTCATAGGTATCCTCCGCTCGAGCGATAGCCATCGACAAATTACAAAATTCATACGGCCTCAGATTTATTTCACCACAAGGATTACAGCCATATTCGGCCGGTTTTCTTCTCGCCGGTGAGAGATTGATGGCAGCCTGTCGGTTAAAAATCCCCGGTTCGCCCCGACCCGTCTCCACCATCGCCAACATTTGTTTGGTAATCTCCAGTTGGGTTAATCCAGACTCAGGCCAAACAGCACTATTATTGGCGTTCCATCTTTGGCTATTGTCCCGCTCGAAATCTCCCGACTTACACAACCTCATCTCAGTATCATCAAAATCAAACAGAGAAATCATCGCCGTCCGCCTCATTCCCCCGGAAACCGCCGCACTCCCCACCTCACACATTACGTCGTGAGCGTCAATTGGGCGTAGGAAGCTCCCCTGACGGGAAAATAGTTTCGCCCGGGCAAACTCCAAAGTCTGTCGTAGTGGCTCGGGACCACTGCTTCGACCCCCTTTCACCCGCAGGATTGCCCCAGCCGGTCGCAGAGCCGAGTAATCAAATTTGATATCGCCTCCATCAAACCAGGTTGACAGACCCAAACGAATCGCCTCGCCCCAACCCTCGGTCGTGTCTTCAATCAAATGAGTCCTTGCTTCCGCTCCGGTTTGCCGCTTTACTCGGGGCAAGTTCTCAACATACTTTCCCTCCACCGAGAATCCCACACCGCAACCGTTCATCGAGATTAACAACGCCTCCACAAAAGAATCCACGCTATCAACCGGCAGGTACGAACAGTTGTAAATCGCGATATTGCTCCTTCTCGCCGCCTGGCCCGCCATAGCCAGAAGTCTCATTGACGGAGCTGCCTTCATCTCCAAAACTGTCTTTCTAATCCGATTAAAAGTATCTGCCTCCAATCTCCCGTCAGCCAATTCCGCCATATAATCGACTGCCCGATCTACCGTCTCGACCCACGTTTCCCTCCGCCCGAGGTCCCAGTTAAACCTGGAATAATGATTAAAAAACTGGAACTTCTGGACCTGATTTCCGAAATATTGATCGCTGGTCGCGAATGCTTCCGCCACTTCTACCGGAATTGGTCTCTCTTCACGCAGCTTAGCGTGTTCTGCCCGATAGAGAATATAATTCTTAGCCGCCGCAAACTCACCCGCCGCCTGAAGCACCAATTCCACCGTATCCTGAACTTGCTCAACGGTGGGATTGGCATACTTGGCTCCAATGATGTTTACGACTCTTTTAGAGAGCTCCGAAAAGCCCGTCGAAGGCGTCCGATTCAAATCCTCAAAACATAATTTAATCGCTTTCTCGATCTTTCCTACCTCAAACTCCACCACCCGGCCGTCTCGCTTGGTTATCGTTTTGGGAATCTCAATCTTTATCTCCCCATCCCTAATTGTCTTAACTTCTTTCTTTTTCTTTAACCTGCTGATTACTGACGGCTGACGGCTGAAAACTGCTTTGTTGGGCATATTATTAATCTAATTTGGTAATTAATTTGGCGAAGTCCGCTGCTGTTTCGAATTCCAAGTAGACCGAGGCAAACCGCAAATAAGCCACGTCATCCAATCTTTTCAATCGCGATAGAATCATCTTCCCGATGTCACAGCTGGGGATCTTCGTCGTCTTCCGATTGAGTAGTTTAAGCTCGATATCATCCACCAGCGCGGTCATCTGCTCGTCCGTCACCGGCCGCTTCCAACAAGCTTTTTTGATCCCTCTCATCACTTTTTCCCGATCAAACTCCTCAATTGCTCCACTTTTCTTCACCACTTTCAGGTCCAAATTGGCCACTTTCTCATAGGTCGTAAACCGCTTCCCGCATTTCTTACATTCCCGCCTCCGGCGCATCCCTTCCCCCAAAGGCAAGATTCGGCTTTCGAGGACGTTTGTTTCCTTGTTTTCGCAATATGGGCAATTCATATTTATCGTGACACTGTGTCACCGTGACACTGCATTTAGTACCGAAGAATCACTATAGACACTACCAGCAGTACATCAACTAGCAATCTCTATATCACACTCAAACATCGAGGCCAATCCCCGCAAAAACTGCTACAAATATATTTTCCCTGGTATTCCCTCCTAATTTAGGGGGGAAATGTCCGTATTCGGACAAAGAGGGGTACAGGTGAGATATTAGACCAACACCAATAGCAGATACACAAAATGTGCTATCACCGCCGAAAGAACATTATTTGACCTCAACCGCAAAAATCCATTGATCAACCCCACAAAAAACGCCAGTAAAAACGCCCCCACCAAAGCCTGTACCGGCAAATGAAAGACAAACAAATTGATCGGCAAGTGAATCAGGGCAAACCCCAATGCCGTTAGCCCCAAGGCTGTTCTCTCTTTTTTAATCTCCAATACCAGTAGCGACAAAACGAACCCCGAGAAGGTCAGCTCCTCAACTACCGCCGTCACCGCCGCAATCCCCGCCTTATTCACCTCAAAGACAAACTGTGTCTGGACAAACAACCTCAATATCACAAAATAAATCAACCCTCCCAACAACCCCCAAAGAAGTGTCTTCTCCCATCCACCCTCAAAAAACCGGACTTTGTTGCGAAGGGAAAATTGCCACCAAAAAAGTGGCGCCAACCAAATTACCGGTTTGAACCATAATTCTTCGATTACCTCGGGCAGACGGATAAAGTAACGAAAACTCCCCCAAACGAAAAAAACATAGCCAAAGTAGAAAAGAAGTCTCTTCAGGTTCCTCGTCATCTATAATAGTATGGCATATGTCCGATAAAGATAGAAAGACCAACCTCCACGCGATCTACAAAACCTTCAAGAAAGCCACCTCGACCAAGAAAAACAGGGCCAAAATCATCCTCACCGGGGCGGTTGTCATCGTTCTATTTCTAATTCTCTACCTCGGTCTTCTCTTCAAAAACATTCCCAATCCGGATAACCTCGTCAAAAATCCCGCTCCCATTAGTACCCAAATTCTGGACCGAAACGGCCGGCTTCTCTACGATGTCTATACCGACAAAAACCGAAACCCGATCAAAGTTAGCGATCTGCCCCTTTACGTCAAACAAGCCACCATCAGTATTGAAGACAAGAACTTTTTCAAACACCACGGTTTGGATTTTATCGGCATTACCCGAGCCGCCTTCAATACTCTCACCGGCAAACGGCTCGAAGGAGGATCAACCATCACCCAACAGCTCGTCAAAAACGCTCTCCTCGCCGACACCAACCGAACCATCACCAGAAAAATTCGCGAGGCCGTTCTCTCTTTGATTACCGAATTTGTCTACACCAAGGACCAAATCCTGGAAATGTATCTCAATCAAGCCCCCTACGGCGGCACCACCTACGGTATCGAGACTGCCTCACAAATCTACTTTGGCAAAAGCGCCAAAAATCTCTCCATCGCCGAAGCCGCTCTTCTGGCCGGTCTTCCTCAGGCCCCTACCAAATATAGCCCCTTCGGTGCCAACCCGGATCTAGCCATCAACCGCCAGCGGCAAGTGCTCCGCCGTATGAACGAAGACGGCTATCTCTCCAAAGAACAGTTGGACGAAGCCCAAAATCAAAAACTGATTTTTGTTTCCAAAAAATCCACCATCAAGGCTCCGCACTTCTCTCTCATGGTCCGCGACAAATTGGTTGACAAATACGGCGAAGACTTGGTCAATCTCGGCGGGCTTCGAGTCACCACCTCGCTGGATCTTGATCTTCAGGACTACGCCCAAGCCTCTCTTACCGCCGAGATCAAAAAACTCGCCAAACTAAA
>CAZDXN010000029.1:0-7126 GCA_964509695.1 uncultured Pseudomonadales bacterium
TGGAGGAGACTGCCTCAGGAAAAGAGATGAACGAGGTTTCGGTAAAGCCGGCGACCCCTGGACAGGAAATCAGATTGAATTTGGACCTGGGACTGCAAACGGTGGCCTATCGGGCTTTGAAAGAGAAGTTGATGATGACCGGAAATGCGGGGGCGGTGGTGGTTTCAAAAGTAAACGGGGAAATTTTGGCGCTCGTGAGCCTACCCAGTTTCGATCCGAATTTGTTTTATGCCGACGGAAAACGAGGGGTTGAAGGGGGAATATATTCTGAGGCGAAGTCAATTGTGGTCGATGAAGAGAGAAAGCCCCTGTTCAATCGAGCGATTAGCGGCAATTTCCCGCCGGGGTCGGTTTTCAAGATAGTAACGGCGTTGGCCGGACTAGCAGATGGAGTAATTAGTGAGAGCGACACGTTTGAAGATTCAGGAGAAATAAAGGTGGGAATTTATCGCTTTGGAAACTGGTATTTTGATAAATATGGGAAGACCGAGGGGAGGATTACAGTGACCAAGGCCTTGGCTCGAAGTAATGACATTTTCTTTTATCGCTTGGGAGAGAAAATTGGTATTGATCGGCTGGATGAGTATGGAAAGAAATTGGGATTGGGGGAAAAAACAGGAATCGATCTTCCGGGCGAGGCGAGTGGGCTTCTTCCGAGCCCCCTGTGGATGGAGAAAGAGAAGGGGACGCGCTGGTTTCTTGGCGACACCTATCACGTCTCGATCGGCCAAGGGGACCTACTGGTGACACCGTTACAGATGAATCGGGTCTTTGCCGAGGTGGTATCGGGGAAGAAGTGTGCGCCACGATTGTTTGGAAAGGCGGAGTGCACCGATTTGAAAATTGACGATCAGGCAAGAAAAATTGTTATGGAGGGAATGAAGATGGTTTGTGAGAGTGGCGGAACGGGGTTCCCCTTTTTCGATCTAAAAGGAGCGGTGTTGTGTAAGACAGGGACGGCTCAGCATGGCGGGGAGACGAGCAAGCCGCATGCATGGATGGCGGTCGTCGTACCTCATCTCGACCAATACCTCACCCTGTCCGAGGACGGACGTCCCTCTCCTAAACTAGGAGAGGGGAACGATGATGCAATTATTGTTACGGTGATGCTCGATGAAGCGGGTGAGGGGTCGGAGCAGGCCGGACCGGTGGCCAGAAAGATAGTCGACTATTTGCTTAGTAAGAATAAATAGCCTCACCTGCCTGCCGGCAGGCAGGGGTTTCGGGTATTTAGGGTATGTTTAGGCATGGATTTTGGGTGAATAAGATTTGTGTTCAACCCCGTGTCATCGCGAACCCCGGAGGGGTGTGGCGATCCAGTATTTGTCATGCTGAATTCATTTCAGCATCGATTGGGGAGATCCCGAAACGAGTTCGGGATGACATGGTTCAGGATGACACATCGGTATGGATTGCCACGTCGCGGGTACGCTCCTCGCAATGACGTTGGGCTTATGGCCTATAGACTTGACAAAGGGGTGAAGTCGTGATATATTCTCGGTTACTGAAGTCCGGAAGTCAGCTTTCGGACGGAGGCCACGCCGCAAGCTTGCGCAAGCAGGCGGGCAGGTGCACATTTAATTATTTAAGTCGAAGAAGAAGCGCGAAACAGCGGCTCTCACCTCCCTCATAAGAAATTGTGATTGGAAGTAAGGGCCGTTGTTGAAGTGCCCCGGACATTTTTGTGTTGGGGGCCGACCGCTCCTACTCTTTGGTTGACTCAAGGCTTTCTGGGTCGCGAACCCGGAAAATGATTGCCCTTGGAAGGCCGCGCGCGGCCTCAAGGGAAGAGTCAACTCACTCCTTGGTCGGAGTGTTTAACTCGAGGAAAACTCGAGTGGAATTCTCCCGATGATAGGCTATGCCTTTCTTCGCGCGGGAGGATTCCGGTTTGCGGCTTCGCCGCCGGAGAGATTCAGAATTCCTACTTGCGATACTCTCACAAGTACTGGATCTCTCCGCATGTCTTACCTTAGGTCGGCCTCCGCCGAACTTGAAGCCGGCACTCTTGAGTGCAAGCTTCGAAGGTCATCCGACCTAATGGTAAAAATGGTAAAAAATACCGAGGGCGGTCCGCGGAGGACTGCCACTCTTGTTCGTCAAAGCCCGGTTCGCGTAAGCGACCCGGGCTTTTTTATGCTTAGTTTTTGGCGGTGTGGTATATTCTGTGGCCTTCAAGGCCAGGCCTTGAAGGTCAATGGCGCGGATTGTGGTTATAGAAATTAATGTTTATAGTTAGAGATTGTGAAGTTAGTAATTGTTGAGTCACCTACCAAGACGAAAAGTTTAAGTAAATATCTGGGGAACGGTTTTGAGGTGATGGCGACGATGGGGCATATCCGCGACCTGCCGAAGAGCAAGACGGGGATAGAGATAAAAGAACTTCTGGCAAAGCCAGATCACGCTTCGCGTGACAAAACTGAAAAAACTCAAAATTTTGGGTTTAGGCCGGAGTATGAGCTGTCTCCCGGGAAGGCGGAGATAGCCAAGAAACTGCAAAGCGCAGCGGCGAAGGCCGAAAAAGTAATTCTGGCCAGCGATCCTGACCGTGAGGGAGAGGCGATTGCCTGGCACGTCGCACAGGTGCTCAAAAACTCAAAACTTCCGCCAGAGGCGGACAGGCAAAAACTCAAGACTCTGGATATTGAAAGAGTGGTTTTTCATTCGATTACCAAGGAGGCGATATTGGAGGCGATTGAACACCCGAGAAAAATCGATATGAATTTGGTGGACGCCCAACAGGCGCGGCGGATGCTGGATCGGCTGGTTGGCTATAATTTGTCACCGGTGCTCTGGAAGAAAGTTCGTCGGGGCTTGTCTGCAGGACGGGTACAGTCCGTAGCGGTGAGATTGGTAGTCGAACGGGAGCGGGAGATTGAGGCGTTTAAAGCGGAGGAATACTGGCAAATCAGTTGTCAGTTGTCAGTTGCCAGCGATCAGTTGTTTTGGGTGGAGCTTTCGAAGATTGATGGAAAGATGGCAAAGGTGGGTAATGGTGAGAAAGCGAAAGAAATTGAGGCGGAATTGAATGCGGCGAGTTATTCGGTGGAGATGGTTGAGAAGAAAGAACGAAAGCTTTTCCCCCACCCGCCTTTTAAGACCTCGACTTTGCAGCAGGCGGCGGCCAACGTCCTTGGCTGGTCGGCAAAGAAGACGATGGCGGTAGCCCAAAGACTTTATGAAAAAGGGGCGATTACCTACCACCGAACTGATTCATTACATATTGTCGAAAGCGCAGTGGCGGCGATTCGGGCAATGGTTGAAAAGAAATTTGGGAAGGAGTATTTGCCGGAAAAAGAAATTTATTACAAGACGTCGGGGAAGGTGGTGGCTCAGGAAGCCCACGAGGGAATTCGGCCAACTCATATCGAGGAAGAACAGGTGAGCGGTGATGAAGTAGATCGGGATGAGGAGAAACTATATCAGCTGGTTTGGCGTCGAACAGTGGCCTGTCAGATGAAGCCGGCGGTAGTAGATCAAGTGGTGGTGTGGGTGGCGGCCTCTAAATATCAATTGAAGGCCATCGGCGAGACCTATAAATTTGCCTCATGGAAAAAGTTGTACAAATTAAATGAGGATGTGGTTTTGCCCGAGATGACTGAAGGGGAGAAGCTGGAGAAGAAGCAGGTGGAGACAGCGCAAAAATTTACCTTACCCCCAGCACGATTCAACGACGCCTCGCTGATCAAGGAACTGGAAAAGAAAGGCATTGGCCGGCCGAGTACCTACGCCCCGACGATTTCGACGATTATTGTTCGCGGCTATGTCGAGAGGAAGGAAAAAAAGTTTTTCGCGACCCAGATCGGCTTGACGGTGACGAACTTTCTGATGAAGAACTTTCCCAAAGAAATGGAGTACGAATTCACGGCGAAGATGGAGGCTAATCTGGACGAGATTGCCACTGGGGAGAAGAAGTGGCAGGAAGTCTTGTCGGAGTTTTACGGTCCTTTTGAAGAGAGTGTCTTGAGAGTGACGAAAGAAGCCGAAAGAGTGAAGATGCCCGTCGAGTCGACGGGGAAGCCTTGTCCGTTGTGTCAGGTCGGGGAAGTCGTAATTCGGACGGGGAAGTTTGGCAAGTTTTATAGCTGTTCGACTTTTCCCGAATGCAAATACACGGCCAAAATCATCGAGTACGTCGAAGGCGTAGTTTGCCCCAAAGATAGCGGCAAGATTGTGGTAAAGAGGACTCACACGGGACGGGAATTTTATGGCTGTGAGAACTACCCCAAGTGCGATTTTGCCAGCTGGAAGAAGCCTCAGATGGAGGAAAAGAGCTAGCGAGAGGTGCGTTGGCCGAAGATTTTTAGGGGATGGCGGAAGGGGATGACTGATTCTCGGATGTTGGTGATGATTAGGTCGACAGAGCTGGGGGAGGTGGTTTCTCGGAGGAGGATATTCAGGGCGGTCAGACGAAGGCGATAATAGGGGTATTCGTATTCGAGGAGACGGGAGATTCTAACCATTTCGTCTTTTAAAAA
This sequence comes from uncultured Pseudomonadales bacterium, assembly GCA_964509695.1. GTDB lineage: Bacteria > Patescibacteriota > Microgenomatia > UBA1400 > MFAQ01 > 2-01-FULL-50-23. The sequence goes on from CAZDXN010000029.1 coordinate 4,479, forward strand.
AGCAATTGATTCCGCTGGATAGGAATTTTTTTGGAAAATTTCGGCCAGAGAAACGCCCTCAATAAAGGGGCTCAGGGTGAAGAGATGGCCATCACGACCGCGGCCCACATGATAGATGGGGTTGATACTCCAAGAAACGGCGAGGCGTGGTTCGCCTTGGGGTTGAATCCTTCTGATTAGATCTGGTCTAGCCCTCGCAAGACCGGTTGAAAGTTCGTTGGTTAGGCGTTGATATGATCTAAGCTCGGCTAGACCGATTTCGGCCGATCCGGGGAGGTCAAAGACCTTTTTGGCTAGGGGGAAGAAAGGGTATTCGAGTTTGTAAACAGTAGTCCCAGAGCCAGAGTCGATGCGGCGTTCTTTTGGCATAACGGCAAGAATATTCAGCCTGCTTTCAGGGCGGAGAAGTAGGCGAGGACGGCGGCGACGCGAGCAGTCCAGGCAGTGTTTCCGGTTTCTTTTATGTTTGATAGTAGCTCGACTAAAAGATTTGCCGCTATTTCGGGGTCAGTGGCGGAAATATAGATTTGGGCGATGTCGAGAAGATCGTCGTTGTCAACAAGGCGAAGTGGGCAGCCGGCAGAGGCAAGCCTTCTGGCGACTCCGACTACATCTTCAATGGTTTTTTCGTCAATGAGGGCCGGGTCGGCGATTTGGGCTGCCAATCTTGCTTCCTGATCGAGGAGTCGGGCGTGTTCAAGTAGGCGATTGTCGGTGATGAGATGGGAAAGTCCTTCTGCTCGGCGGGAAAACATATAGGTATCTTATAGCGAATTTTTCTGTTGTCAAATGTCGCGGTCCAGGGTATATTGATTGGGATGACGAAAGAGAAAAAAACAGAAAAAGAAGCGGCTGTGAAGAGGGAGTTTTTGGAGCCGTTAGTCACCAATCTGGATGGAGATGTCTACGCCTTGACCAGTGAACTGCCCGATCAGGTCAAGGCGATGTTGGTAGCCCGTCAGAGCCGGGCCCAGACCCGTGATGCCCGGGAATTACTTTGGGAAGAATTTAGGGCATTGGATGAGGAAAAAGCAGGAAGGAAGGCTAAAAACATTATTGATGGCTTTGGCGACGACTCGGTGCGGGAGGATGCCAGCGCTTATGTAATGGTGCAGAATGCTTCGATTTTGGCGACTACTTTTGGAATTGTTCACCCGCTCTTGACCCGGATTGAAGCCTCGACCCGCTACATCAATTGGGGAGGAAAGGAAAGCGGGAGATATTTATATAAAGAGCTAGAGTTTGGGGAGAATGAGGAAGCAAAACAGGTTTATGAAGCGGCGATGGAAGTGTGTTTTGGGACCTATCGGAAATTGTGGCAGCCGGTTTGGGATTTTGTCGTCGCCAGTAATCCGCGTGACGAGGCGACGAGCGAGGCGGCGTATCTTTCTGCTGTTCGGGGGCGGGTTTGCGATAACCTGAAAGGACTACTACCACTCTCGGCTCTGACAAACTTCGGGCTTCACGGAGACTTTCGAGCCCTGAGCGAATTGATAATGAATTTGCGGGCTGAAGGAAACGAGGAGATGCGGCGAATGGGTGACGAGATGGCGGCGGAACTGGCAAAGGTGAACCCGGAGTTTATAGCCGTAGTCAACAACGAACATGGTGAGGCTTGGACGAATTACAAACGGCAGAGGGAGACGTATTTGGCAGAGAACCACCAGCTGGAGGCCATGCCGAAAGAGGGAAATAAGAAGCCGGGGGTGGAACTGGCGGTCTCAACACGGCACTTTTTGTATACCGCGGCCAAAGCTTTTTTGAAGAGCCAGAATCCAAACGTGGATAAGGGGGTGCTGAATCGGCGGGCTCAGACCATAGCGAAGAACGGGGAGATGGAAAAAATCCTAGCAGATTTGGGAGAACTACGGACGAATCGGCGTCACGAACTGCCGGACTTTTTGCGCTGTGTGGTTCTCAAAATTCGATTCAGACAGATTTCGATAGGGAGTTTGAAGGACTTGTTTCGTCACCGAAGGATACTATGGCGGACAAAACCGGATCTTTCTGGACAAAACGGTTGGCATATTCCGAAGGATATTGGGGCGATGGGGGGAGTCGTCTTGGGAAAGTATCAAGAGGCGCAAAGACTGTCGGCGGAATCTGTTGCCTGGATGAGAGGGAATGTCGATGAAGAGGCGGCGCGGTATTGCCTGACTCAGGGGATGCTGACAACCTTTGATATTGATTGCGATCTGGTGGAGGGATATTGGATTTCGGAGTTGCGATCAATCGCCAGCGGATTTGAGGAGTATCGCTGGTTTGCTCAGGAGTTGTTGCGATCGATGGTGAAGAAAATGCCGGCTCTTGCGACTCTGGGGTCGTTTACCAACATGAATGAGTATCAGTTGGGGAGAATAAAGGAGGCGGTGAGACAGGACCTTAGGGGGAGGTAAGGGGTATTATAATGACAGATGGTATGGCTTTTTTGTATCCGATTGGTATCAAGGTCGAAAGATATGAGGATGATTTTCATTTTTGGTATGTTAACGGTTTCCGCCCTGATCCAGCAATAAAACAGGAGGTTGTTGGGGAGAAGCCGAAGGAGGAAATGAATGAAGGTCCGCGATTGACGACGATTTATTCCCGACGCAGGGAGGGGTGGAGAACTCGGGGTTGGGTGAGGTGATAGACTATATAGATTATGG
>CAZDXN010000030.1:0-7034 GCA_964509695.1 uncultured Pseudomonadales bacterium
ACTTCAATAATATATTTGTCGTTGGCGAAGATGTGGTGGTAATACCGCTCCAAACCCCAGGTCCAACCTTGATCCCGAAAGCCAATCGCCAAGCCCCCCAACCTTCTCTCTGACTCGAAAACCGTCACTTCATGACCAGCGTCAATCAGATCAATCGCCGCCGCCAAGCCACCAAACCCCCCGCCAATAATGCCAATCTTCATACAACTATTCTATACGACGATGCTAAACTAAAACAGTGAAGATTCTGATTTTTTCTTTTGCTCTCCTCGTCAGACTCATATTTTCTCTCGACATTCATCCTATCCAAAACTATATCTTTTCCGATATGAATTCCTATCTTGGTATCTCCCAACGACTTCTAGAGCATGATCGGTCTCTCTCAAACGTTTTTTACCCAATCGGCTACCCGCTTTTTCTAACGTTCATCTCCAAGGTTCTACCAAATCTTTTCTTTCCGGCGATCGCCATCTTGCAGAGTTTGATGGGGCTAACTAGCCTTATTTTGCTCTACACCATTTCCAAAAATGTTTTAAGCAATAAATTCAGACTCATCTTTTTGATCATTCTCGCCTGCTATTATCCTTGGATCGATTTCGGTGGCTATCTAATGTCCGAGACACTCGCCACCCTGCTACTAATCCTGATGGTTTATCTCTCCTTTTTCTCTTTCAACCATAAGAACTTGCTCTGGCTTTTTCTTCTTCCCCTAGTCATCGGTCTTGGCACTCTCGTCCGGGCAAATCTTCTCTTGCCGGGAATTTTCCTCATCCTCTGGTTGGGGTTTCAGGCCAGACTAACCCCCCGAAGTCTTTGCGTCGCCATCTGCGGTTCGCTACTTGCCTATCTCTTGTCTTTTCAGGTTTATCAAACTTACGGTGGAATAAATCGCCCCTTGGCCCTCAACGGCGGCCTCAACTTCACCCAGGGTCAATGCCAATACAGAGGGGCATTCGACTCGTACGGTTGGACATTCGGCCCCCCCGTCTTTACCCAACGGGACTTTCAGATCGAAAAAAGCTTTGACCAACCATTTACCAATTCCGGTTATTTCTACCGCCAAGGAATAAACTGTCTCATTGCAAATCCGATTCGAATCATCGAAAAACCAACCGAACTTTATTACCTATTTTTTGGCAACGTTGCTTGGCCAAGTTCAGATCAACCGGGATTCGGCACCGCCATGAAAGTTAGCCACGCTCTTTTCAATGTCACCATTCTCCCCGGGTTATTTATTGCCACCTATCTATTTATCAAGGAAAGAAAGAAATTGTTCAAAACTAGACTAGCGATTATATTTCTCACTGTCTTTTCTCTCGTGGCCACGACCGTTGTTTACTACGCGGACATTCGTTACCGCCTTCCCTTTGATGGATTCCTGATCTTACTTTCCCTCTGGGCCTATCAATCACTGGCCCTGAAAAAAACTAAATTAATCCCGGGATAAAACGGAATTTAGTCTTCGTCACGTACTTCTTGTAGTCCGGGTCGGCGATCAAGTGCCTTTCTTCGGTGATCGCCCTCATTCCGTAGAGAATTGTCCAGGCAATCATCGACAATATCATCCCGACCGAGAAGTGCTGCAGGGCGGTAATCCACCAAACTATCAACTTTCCCGTGTAGGCAGGGTGCCGGAGATGCTTATAGGCGCCGTTGGTGACGATGCCCCTGTTGGTCAAGTTTGAACTCTTCCACCCCAAGGACAGCGTCGCCCAAAGATACAAAGCCAAACAAGCTACCGCAACGATCTTCAAGGTCATGTCCACGTAATAATCCGGAAAATAGAAATAATCACTTGAGTACCAGTTAAGATACCCGGTCGAAATACTATTAAAAGGCGGGTAGCTCGCCAGAGCCACCGCCCAACCCAGAATCGTCGGTTCAACCGACTTGACCACGTTCTTCAGTTTCGGGTGCTCTACTAAGTAGCCGACGGCAAAATACAGCGTGTCGATCGCAAATATAATTGTAAATATATCGGTATACCCCGTCCGAAAGTCAAAGGCGAGGTTGTGGGCCGCTATCCTAGCGGCAATAATCTGAATAACCCCACGGCCATTCGAGAGGAAAAAATTAAGCATTATCGGGACATAAAACAGCTTCACCAAAAAGAAAAGCAGAGTCGTCTTCGTTTTCTTGTCAATCTCCACTCTACTGACTTTCGACTTTGGCAAAAAGGAAAAGCAAAAGGAACTAAAAGCTGATAAGAAGAGAGGAATAGACTTCAAAAGAAGACTCGGCTTGTGATCCCTCGAACCGATATTAAGAAGTTGCAATGGCCAACCCGCAAAAACATAAATGGTAAAAAGTGTTTTCAAAACGAACAAAGTATCGCGTCCGATAAAACCACGATAGTAATTGGTCTGGGTGAATATCACCATCCCAGCGCCGTATACCACCAAACCAGCCAAATACCTTCTCGCCGATATTTTCAGCCCCTTTATTGTCATCAGGAAGGATTATAGAGCAAAGAGAATGCCGAGGATGGTGAGCAGTAATCCACCCCCAAACGCCGCCATTCCGGGTAGATTCAAAATACCAGCCTCAGGCAATATCGCTCCAGTCGGCGCCGCCGTCGCTCTTGCTGTCGCGGTCGCCGTGACCGCCCCCTGACCCGAGGAGGATGAACTGCTACTCGACGAAGACGAGCTCGAGCTACTCGAGCCGCCCGAACTTCCACTACTCGAACTGCTTGATGACGAGGAACTCGATGAACTTGAACTTGATGAGGAGCTTGAACTAGACGATGAACTACTTGACGAACTAGAAGAACTGCTTGACGAGGACGACGAACTAGAACTCGAGGAAGATGACGAACTCGAAGAGCTCGATGATGAGGAGCTCCCCCCAGCGACCGTAAAGGCGACATTACAATTCCCTCCACCCAGCCACTCGTCGGCTCGTGGTCGACTCCTTGGTGCCGTCGGTACCTGAGCCTTCTGTAGTTGGACCGTCACGAATACCGCCGCTGCACCCAACAGAAGTACTACGGCTATTAGGATGATGGCTAGTATTTTCTTTTTTTTGTCTTTCATTTATTTAAATATACCTGCTATGGTTGTGGTGCTGAGGTTACCGCTGGGGGAGTCGCGTTCACGTATCCCTCGATAGCATAACCTCCGGCTTGAGTAATTGGATAATCATAATAGAAATACAGGATGCCATTCTCTCCGATCGGAGTAATGTAGTTTGTCACTAAGAATCCGCCGGCAGAGACATCGGCTCCGTCAATAGAGACGACAAATTTCGCTCCGACGAGAGTCGGATCGTTTCCTACTACCACCATTCTGATGGTGTCGCCAATTACCAGCGCGTTCATCTCATCCTGCGTCGCCATCGTCGTGCTCCCATTGATATAGATTGAGGTAAACATACAGGCCATAGTAAATCCTCCACTCGAGCTGCTTGAGGACGAACTCGAACTAGACGACGAACTACTCGAGCCACTCCCCCCACTCGAACTACTCGATGAACTTCCGGTTCCGGCACAGGAGCCATAACAGTTCTGAATCATCACTCCACAATACGCGCCACTGCCATTCAGATAATCAACCTGGCCACAATTATTCCCTAGAGCCGTTCTTGCCGCATCGCAACTCATAGTGCTCTCCCCAGAGGTACATGTATTTCCGCTGTTGCATTTGCTACCGCAATCAAAGACCTTGCATTGTCCACTCGCCGTCCCGCCATTCTCACTGCAAATATTTGTGCTGGTAGTACATATTCCGTTATTGCAATACAGCCCGCTATTACATATCGGTTGAGTTCCACAGTTCTCCGGTATACGGCAAGGTGCGTTCAGCGTTCCCCCAGTACACGCTGTCCCCCCCGACGAACTGCTACTGCTCGACGACGAACTCGATCCACCTACGCCAGAACAATTTGCCCCAGCGTAATAAGTCCAGCCAGTGCCAGCACTGTTACACCTCCTCGATCCACCAGTAGTGCCATAAGCCTCACAAGCATTCGCCGTACAAATTGCCGCATTAGTAGTCCAGCTACATAAACCGGTCGAGGAATTCAAATTACAATTTCCCCTCACCCCCCCACATGTCACCGGCCCCGGTGAACCATTTGAGTCGGTTGTATATGTCCCTCCGCCACCAGCAATACAACACGAGTTACTCCCCGTGCCACATTTTGGTGTTGTCGTTACCGTCGCCGTGGGCGTTCCGAATATGCAACACACACCGTTGAGATTATTGCTTGTTACGCATGTACTATTGGCCGAAGTCCCCTGAGTCCATCCACTACCACAATTAGCAGAAGGTACACACGTATACGCCGAGTTAGAACAAGCCCTTGGTGTTGGAGTCACCGTCGCTGTCGGTGAAGGGGAATTACAGTAAGCTCCCCCGCATACCTCACACAAAGAAGTGTCAGCGGGATAATACTTGTTGACACACCCGTACCATGAAGCGCATCCAGCTATCGGTCCTTGCGAGCTGGTTCTCGGACATGCAAGACTGCAACACGTCTCGGTATTACAGTCACGTTTCCCTATTGGATTATTACCATATCCGGTACATAAAGCATTTGTGGTGCAATAATTCGGCGAAGTACACGTTGGCGCTGGAGTCGCCGTCGCCGTTGGAAGCGCCGCCCCACAAGTTCCCCCACCAGTAGTCTTGGTACATTCTTTAAGTCTTTCGTGGCAATATTCAATCATAGAATCGGAACAGTAAGGTGCCGTTCCTCCACTCGAACTACTACTCGATGAGCTACTCGACGACGAACTACCGCCGTAACCAGAACAGGTGTCACAGCTCCCCACCCAAGTAGTGCCATCGCTGGAACACTTCTTACATTGACCACCCCCAGCATTTACGCAGCTATCTTTAGAACAAACCTGCGAAAAATTCCAAGAGCAATTATTTCCTGTCGTTACAGTACAGTATCCCTGCGTATTCTGATATGGACAGGGGCCAGGATTTCCGCACGCCTTACACGCGGGATGTGAATCGGCTCCTGAACATCCGCCCCCTCCACCACTTGAACTACTCGACGAGCTGCTAGAACCACCCGAGCTGCTACTCGATGAACCACTTCCACAGTCGTGTGTTAAATCAGTCGTTCCTCCTGCAGGACAGACAGAATATCTATTCGAACACGAACCACCGCCATAATTCTGGTCAGAACCATAAGTCTGGCCGTTCGCATTGCATTTGAATCCCTCACAACAGACGCCACCAGAGGCTCTTTGGCGGAGGTCGCCGCGGAATAGCCCCAATTGAGCCGCTATTGCTAGCGCCCCACCAAGTAGGAGCAAAATCAATGTTCCGCCGAAAACTAATTTTTTGTTTACTTTCTTTTTTGGTTTATCTTCTACTGGTTTCTCTTCTTCTGTCATTCCCGACCCGCTTGTCCCGGGTATCTCCTCGGGGATCGGGAATCTATTTGAATGGATCCCCGCGTCCGCGAGGATGACAGGGGGAACTGGGACTTCGGTTTCAGCCAGAGGCTGATCCGCCTTTGGCGGAGGCGGAGCAATCGGTTCCAAGGGAGGCAAGCCGTTAGATATCGGTTCGGTGGGCGCAGGAATTACCGTTAACGGTTCGGGTAGAGGAGGGGGGGGTGAAGAGGGAAGTGGTGGTAAACCCAGTCCGTCCGTACCGGTGCTGTTGAGGGGTTGGTTGGTGTCGTTATTCATGTATAAACAGGCCTATCATTCACTATATGTAAAGTGTACGCCCCCGTCAATATAGTGTTCGCCATTATCTCCGCCTGCCGCCGCTCGACGAACTACTAGAACCACCTCTATTCCTACCGCCACCACCCGACGAACTGGAACTTGATGAACCGCCGCTCGACGAACTACTAGAACCACCCCCACCCTTTACCGTTTCACCACCCCCGCCACCCGACGAACTGGAACTCGATGAACTACTTGAAGCCCCGGGCCTACCACCACACTCAACCGCTATCCAATCAGCGCAAGTATGGGCATAGCTTCGACACGCCTGAATACATCCTCCACAAAAAATCGGCGCATCTGAGGGGCACGAGGCTCTCGATTGAGGGTCGCCCTGAAATCTACCAATCTGACTCGCTATGACGATGACTATTGCCACCAAAAGCGCCACAATAATGCCCTTCACTACCAACCCCTTCTTCGCCTTCTTTTTCATTCAGTTACTAACCTACGTCTCCAAATAATACCAAAAACAAACAGACCTACACGCACTCACTTCTTCACACAGCATCTATTAAAATTATTGCAATCGTACTGTCCGAGATTGTTGTTCGTCTCAGATGACGAACAGACAAGTTTACAAGATCCTCCGCTTCCATAACAAAGGCTACCATTTTTGCCACAAAGGGTTTCTCCTTTATAAACGTAGGAGCGCCCACTGCAACATGATCGATCCAAATATGGATATGTATCAGGGTATCCGTCCGGAATACATGAAGTACTAGTTGGCTTAGGTGACGGTACCGCCGTCGTAGACGGTTTAGGTGACGGTACCGCCGTCACCGTTGGTGCTTTTGTTGGAACGGGAGTTGTCGAGGTAGAGGGGCTCCAACCACAATTATTAGGTTGAGTCACCACGTAACAATTTCCGCGTGTGCCGTCCGACGCGTTGCATGGACCGGGATTGCACCTGCCCTTACAAATACTATTTGACGAATTGCCATCACAACCTCCACCCCCGCCACCGGTTCCACCACTTCCTTGACAAGAAGCAGAGCCGCCAGTACTCTCTCCGCCGATACAAGTCTTTCCGCTGGCCGCACAATCTTGAATTTCATTCCACCAGCCCGAACAGTTCCCCGGGGTACCACTTATACCGCAGGTAAACAACTTCGATCCATTACAACCACTTTGTCCGGGGAAAGCCCAGTCGCATTTACACGAATCATCGGCCCTGCTTCCCAGATATCCCTTAAACATTCCAAGTTGAGACGCTAAGGCAATTACCGCGCCCAGGAGAAACAAAACTACCACTCCGCCGATAATCAGCTTCCTCTGCTCTCTTTTTTTCTTGTTCATATTGCAAATAGTCTACGTCTCCAAATAATACCGAAAACAAATA
>CAZDXN010000031.1:0-6992 GCA_964509695.1 uncultured Pseudomonadales bacterium
TAAATTTGAGATCGTCAAGCGAGACCTCGACAAACTCAAATTAGAGGCTGATTCTTTGCCTGAGAATACCGAGGTAATCGTTCTAAATGGCTAATCCAAAGATTCCTCCACACGCCGACGACGCGGAAAAATCGGTCTTGGGAGCCATTCTTATCGATAAGGACGCGATTGTCGAGGTGGCCGAGGCGGTCAAGGCCGAGATGTTTTACAACGAAAATCACGGCCTGATTTACTCGGCGATGATTTCGCTGTACGAGAATCGCGATCCGATTGACCTGATCACTGTTTCCGATTGGCTGAAGAAAGAAAAGAGTTTGACTAGAGTTGGGGGAATGGCCTATCTTTCGGCTCTGACAAATGAAGTACCGACGGCGGCAAACATCGTCAAGTATGCTTCATTGGTAAAGGAGACTTATATTAAGCGGCAGATGATTTCGGCGGCGGCGACTCTTGGAGAGTTGGCTTTTGACGAAGGTAATAATCTGGAGACGATTCTGGATACGGCTGAGAGGGCGGTGTTTTCCCTGTCACAATCGAACATCAAGCGCTCTTTTATTCCGATCAAGGAAGCTCTGGCGGAGAGCTTTGACCGACTGGATGAACTGCAAAAGCTGGAAGGTGGACTGCGGGGGGTGGCCACGGGATTTTCTGATTTGGACGACGTCTTGGCGGGAATGCAGGAGAGCAACTTGATTATTTTGGCCGCCCGCCCCGGAGTGGGGAAGACGGCTCTGGCGACGAACATTGCCCAATTCGCGGCGGTAGAGAAGAAGATTCCGGTGGGGATATTTTCTCTGGAAATGAGTAATCTCGAGCTAGTTGACCGTATGCTCGTCGGTCAGGCGGGGATTGATGCCTGGAAGATGAAAACGGGAAACCTGAAGCCGGATGACTACGAGAAGCTCTCGGAAGCAATGGGAATTTTGGCTGATTCGCCGCTTTTTATCGACGATACTCCCGGGCAGACGATTCTACAGATGAGAACGAAAGCGAGACGGCTTCATGCCGAAGTGGGGTTGAAATTATTGGTGGTGGATTACTTGCAGTTGGCGGTTGGGGATGGTAGATATGAGAGTCGGGTTCAGGAGGTGGGGGCGATATCGCAGGGACTGAAGAATTTGGCCCGCGAGCTTCAGATTCCGGTTTTGGCGCTATCTCAGTTGTCTCGGGCGGTCGAGAGCCGGGGAGAGAAGATCCCCCAGTTGTCTGACTTACGCGAGAGCGGATGTTTGACGGGCGATACTCTAATCGTCAGGCAAGACACTGGTGAGCGAGTCAAAATTGAGGACTTGGTGGGTAAAGTGAATGTTCCAGTTTTAGCAATGAACAAAGAAAACAAACTTGTTCCGGCGAAAATTAGTAGGGCGTTCTCGAGTGGAAAAAAGCGAATTTTTGAACTGAGGCTTAAGAGCGGTCGGATGGTTAAAGCTTCGGCAAACCATCCCTTTCACAAGCTTGACGGTTGGACAAGGTTGGATCAATTAAAAGTTGGCGATAGACTAGCCGTGGCCAGAGAAGTAAGAGTTGAGGAGAATGATGGGGAAAATGAATTGACTGACAACCGCCTGATTCTCTTGGCACATTTGATAGGCGATGGTTGCTATTTGGCGCGTCAGCCTTTGCATTACACCAATTCTGAACCAGAATTGATTGAAGAGGTTAGGCGAGCGGCGGTAGCTGAATTTTCTGTGACACCACGCATCGTATCACAGAAATCTTGGCAGCATTTGTATTTGCCGGCAACAATCAAATTAGCCAGAGGAAAACGGAATCCGATTGTGCGTTGGCTTGACGAAGATTTGGGGGTGTTTGACCAACATTCGAGAGAAAAGAGAATTCCAGAGGTGATATTTGTTCAATCGACGGAGAAAATAGCCTTATTTTTGAGACACTTATGGGCGACTGATGGCTGTATTCACATAAATTCTAAAGAAAAAGGACCAAAAGTGAGGATCTATTATGCTTCGGGAAGTCAGCAATTGGTGGAACAGGTGTCCCATTTATTACTGCGATTGGGAATTATGAACACGATTACGAGTTCAAGGAAAAAGGGTTATGGAGATATGTGGTTGGTTGTGGTTCAAGGGAAGGTTGAACAGTTTAAGTTCCTACAACTAATTGGTGGAGTGGGAGTGAAAAAGGAGAGGGCGAGTAGGGCGATAGAGATATTGGATGAAGTGATTGAGAACCCCAATAACGATGTGGTTCCGAAAGAAGTTTGGATAGATATTGAGAAAGCTAGGGTTAGGGCGCGCCTGACAACAAGGGAATTTCATAAGAAGTTGGGGTGGGCGTATAGCGGTACACAACGTCATCATAATGGGATAAGCCGAAAACGTTTGGAGAGGATTTGCCAAGTTTTGCCAGAAAAAAGACTTGTTGACTTAGCGGGTTCTGATCTTTATTGGGACGAGATTGTGGCGATAATAGATTGTGGGGTGGTAGAGGTTTTTGATGCGACGGTGCCACAATATGCCAACTTTCTAGCCAATGACATCGTGGTTCACAACAGCATTGAACAAGATGCGGATGTGGTCATGTTTCTTTACAAACCCGACGACAATAATTTGGAACAATATAAATTAAACATCGCCAAGCATCGAAACGGGCCAATGGCCCAGATTGATCTGCGCTTCAAGGGCGAGAAAATCAAATTTTTTGGAGTCGAAGGGAGAAGGTAAAAGTCGGGAGTGATTAACGGCGGTGAATGTAGAGTTTCAGGGTGGAAGTGACCTTATTATTGGCTGTGTCGGTGACGGTAATTTTGACAGGGAAAATTCCAAGTTTTGTTGGAGTGCCCGAGATGGTGCAGTTGAGGTAGTGAGTTGTGGTGGTACTTGTTTGTTGACAGTCGCTGACCTTGAGTTTAGGGGGGAGACCGGTAATCGTGGCAGTAAGTGTATCAGAGACATCAGGGTCAGTCGCAGTGATCGTGGCTTGATACGGTTTCCGGAGTAGTCCGACGGGGAGCGTATCCGTGGTGATCGTGGGTGGGGAATTAGGAGGAGGTAAGGTTTTGTAGATGAGGACACGGCCTCGGTTAAGATCAGCGATATAGAGATTATCAAATTCATCAAAGGTGGCGGCGTAGGCTTGGGAAAACAGATCTTTGAGAAACATGTCAGGAATGGCGCTGGTGGTGAGTGATTGGATTGGGTTGTTGTAGATACCGGCAAAATGAGACATGTCAGGTGGGCTGAGGTAGGCATTGTAACCGACGACCATGCGATTTTTCGAGTCAAATGCCGGTTCCCAAGGGAGCATTTTAGGGGAAACTAGGCTTGCTGGGGGGGCAAAGATGGCCATGTTCGTGATATTGGTAAATAAAGTTGCATCGAACATGAGCATGCGATAGTTTCCTGATACCTCCAGTCCATGATCTGACACCCAGGCATTGCCAAGTCGATCCAGTTTCACCGCGCCCGGATAACAGAGGGTGTCGTTTTGAGCTGTCGTTAGACCACGGTTGCAGGCTGTTCCCGTGACATCTTTTTGACCGAGGATGACGTCCACAACGGGATTGGTAAAAGGATCGCGGACACGAATAACCCGATTGATCGGGTCAACTTGGGTGAGCCAGAGGAAATTGCCACTTGGATCTACATCAATACCCCAGAATTGATCGTCAAAACTCCAGGAGATTTGTCCTCCTCCTAAAACAGGGAGACCGTTGGCAAAGGAAATGGCGGTTTTTATTGGCTGGGCCCCCGTCGTAAGAGGGAGTTGGTAAACGTCTATAGTTGAGTATCGGGCGACCCAAAGATGATTTTGGTTATCAGCAGCGATTCGTTGGATGGTCCAGGGATCTGAATCCTGAAAGGAGTTCACGCCGACGCCAATATATCCATCGGCGGCTTGGCCGTTGGTTAGGTCTTGGGGATTGTTCCAAAATCGTATCTTACGACCATCGGAGATGATGAGCTGATTGTTTTTTACGACAACGCTACGGGGAGCGTACAAACCTTTATCGCTTGGATAATTATACCCCGCATCAGGCGGATACATAAGGCGATAATCAGCGGAAATAGTTTTGCCTAGTTCTGGTGATGGGATGGGCGCCACAAACCGCCAGACATCTTGGTTAAAAGTGGACTTTGAGGCAACCAGAATATTCCCATCGCTATCAATCCCGACCGAACCACGGACATCGCACATATTGTCCCAACATTTGCCCCCGGGTTGGGGATTTTTACAGACGAAGCTTGGTGTTTGAGTGCCGCAGGTACCGTTGGGTTGATAAGTGTCTTTAAAAAGGACTTTTTGAACTGTGGTTCCGGTCATATTCCATAACTCCAACATGCTGTTGAGGTTGTCGCTGATCCAAATACCCGATCCGCTTGGGTCAAAATCGATGCTCGCCGGACCATAAAATTGGGAGCCAAAGGTTTGAGCAGCCATACCGCTCGTAAACGGGGGTTTGAAGATGCTGACCCGATTATTGCCTTTGTCGGCGACATAAAGCCAGCCGGTGGTGGGGTCAAGGCGTAGGGCGGCGGGTTGATCCATTTGGGTGGGGTCAGTTCCATTTCCACGGGTGATAAAAGATTGTTGCCCTAGAACCAAATCAGCAGTTTTACTGATTGTGCCTTTCCTGCTTGGGAAACGTAGGACGCGGTGGTTGGATGAGTCGGCCACCCATAAATTTCCTTGCAGATCAATATCTACACCCGCAACAAAACTTTCAAATCGGTTTCTCCCCATACAGAGACTGGATGCAGTCGGATTTGGAGGATCTGATTCTGCTAGATCCGGATCTATTTTATTACAGTTTTTTCCGGTCATATCGTCCTGTCCCCACACTTCATCTGCAATCCTGTCTGTGGCAACCGGGTCGATATATTTCAAGACGCGGTTGTTGAAAAAATCAGTCACATAGAGGTTGTGGTTCTGGTCGATCGCCATACTGGCAAAAGAACCTCCCTCCATGGGACTTGGCTGCATTTCAGGAATAGAACAGAGACTATCTGCCCTTGCCGGAGAACGATGGGGGTAATTTTGCATGTTGGCATCGCCATTACAACCGTTGTAGTTCGTAGCTGAAGGCTGTCCGATGACAAAGTCGGCTGGTTTTGCGCTGGTAAATGAACATAGGGAGTTGGGACAGTCGCTATGGGTAGTGCACTTGATCGAAGCATCGTTTTGACAGACTCCCAGAGAGGTGTGGATGAGGATTCGACTATTACCTCCATCGTAAACGTAGACGGTATTGGGTCGTCGCGAGCGATCAATGATGACGCCGCCGGGGTTGAAGACTTTAAAGGGGACAACCTGGTCCGGTCCTGACTGATTAAAATCGATTTGACCTATCACAATATCACTCCAAAGATCTCCGGGGAGGCCATGGTTTCCGATGATGGCAGTAGATGGGCCGGAGGCCTTTGACTGAAGTTGGGTGCGTATCTTTTGAAAGTTAAAGAGGAGTACGATTAGAAAGACAAGAAGTATTACTGGGACAACGAGACGTAGAATTTTCCGCACTACTCTTTGTTATAGCACTATTTGGGAGTGGCGATAGGGGGGAGTATTTTTCTAACGCGCTGGTATGACCGTGCATCATCATTCTGGGCAATAAGTGAAAACCCTTTCCGATGCAATATTCTAATAAGATCTTCGATAGAATCGACCGTCAAGCCCGCACTTCGGGCTAATTCGAGAAGCCTATCTGTAAGTGGCTTGTGTTTCTCTGGATTGAATATAAGGACAGTTACTACCTTTCTGGGAGGAAGTCCTGCTTGGGCGGGTAGTTCGTGGGAAGACACGGGCCCAAACCTGATAACTTCTGGATCTGCAAGGAAAAATTCCATTGCCACTTCCAATTTTTTCCCAATTTCCAACGCCTTTAAATCCTGGGGAGCTTCAGTCATTTTATTTGCTAATTATTAGATGACTGAGAGTGTATCACATTAAACAACGAAGTCAAATTTTGGTGGGCAAGGAGGGAGTCGAACCCACATGAGGGATGAACCTCAAAGGTTTTTGAGACCTTCGCGTCTGCCATTCCGCCACTTGCCCAATTAGTCATGATTATACCCTTATGGCGGTGGGGGTGGTTGGAATGGCTCCGGCGGAGTAAAATAGGCGGGATATGATTGATGTAAACAAATTAAAGGTGGGGGTGACCTTTGCTGACGAAGGATCTCCCTGGAAGGTGATGAAGTATGACTTTATCAAGATGGGTCGGGGTGGAGCGGTCATCAAGATAAAAGCCAAGAACTTGGTTTCGGGTTCGATCGTGACCAAGAGTTTTCAGTCAGGGAACGTGGTTGAAGACATTGTCTTGGAGAAGAAACATCTCCAGTACCTCTATAAAGACGACACCAAGATTTATTTAATGGATCCGATTTCGTTTGAGCAACTGGAATTACCCTTATCGGTAGTGGGAGATGATGTCAATTATCTGGTCGAAGGAGATAAGGCCTGGGTTTTGTCTTGGAACGAGTTGATTTTGGGGGTTGAGCTACCCGCTTCGGTAGTAATGGAAGTAACTGAGGCGGATCATTGGGAGAAAGGAAATAGTGTCAGTAATCTGACCAAGCCGGTGAGGGTCGCCAGTGGCTTGACGGTAATGGTACCTTTGTTCATCAAGCAGGGTGAGAAGATCAAAATAAATACGGCTGAGGGAACCTACATAGGTAGGGTGAACGAATAGATACGAATTACCTGAAGATGTAGATTAGAACGAGGACGAGAACTTGGGGGAGAAGACCACGGATTTTGTCGGGAACGGAGTGGTGCCAAAACTTGTGGAAGGCGGCCATCTGTCTGATGGGAGTGAAGCGCCAGCCTAGGAAAAGATAGGGGAATTCAATAAAATCGGGGAGAAGGGCGACGAACCAACCGAGCCAAGGATAGATTGAGAAGGATTGTCCGTACTGAAAAAAGAAAAAGACGATGAGAATACTGGCGGGAAGGTCGGTAAATAATTCTTGGAGAAAAGCTGCTTTGTGACTTTTGATCTTCTTGGTGAGGCCTTGGCCAACGTCCCAGTGGGG
>CAZDXN010000032.1:0-2278 GCA_964509695.1 uncultured Pseudomonadales bacterium
ATGGTTGATCCGGAATTTGGAACGGGAGCGGTCAAGATTACGCCGGCGCACGACCCGAATGACTATGAAGTAGCAGAAAGACACAATCTTCCTCTGATTAAAGTAATCGGAACAAACGGAAAAATGACAGCTGGGGCTGGTAAATATGCCGGGCTTTCTGTAAATGAGGCAAGAGAGAAAGTAATTGCTGATTTGGGTGAGAAATTGATAGATGTAAAAACAATTACACACAATGTGGGAACATGCTATCGGTGTCATCGAACAATTGAATCACTTCCCTTGCCTCAATTTTTCATAAAAGTGGAACCGCTCGCAAAGAAAGCTTTGGAGGCTCTAGACAAGGGAGAAACTGTAATTCTGGGTGCGGGGAGAGAAAAGATTCTGCGGCACTGGCTCACGAATCTGAGAGACTGGAATATTAGTCGACAGATAGTCTGGGGAATTAGAATGCCGGTGTGGTATTTGAATGGTGATATGGGAAATTTTATCGTATCAGAAACTTCTCCGGGTGATGGCTATGAACAAGAAACAGATAGCTTTGACACTTGGTTCTCAAGTGGACAATGGCCAGTAGTGACACTGAAGACTAGCGGTCTGGGTGACTTTGAGAATTACTACCCTACCGATGTGATGGAGACAGGATACGATATTCTACCCATTTGGGTGATGAGGATGATGATGTTAGGAATTTATATGACAGGAAAAACCCCTTTCAAGTGGGTGTATCTGCATGGATTGATACGCGACGAACAGGGACGAAAAATGAGTAAGAGCATTGGAAATGTGGTGAACCCGATGGTGTTGGTTGATAAATATGGAGCCGACGCGCTCCGAATGGCATTGGTAATGAGTACGACTCCCGGAAATGACAGTAATGTGGGTGAGGCGAAGGTAAGGGGAATGAGGAACTTGGCGAATAAGATTTGGAATGCAGCCAGATACGTGAAGGAATTAGGCTATGTAAATCAGGAACCTAAAATCAGAGATGCAGAGTTTAAAAAAGATCTGAGTAACGTAATTAGTGAAGTGACGAAACAACTTGAAGACCTAAAGATTGGGTTGGCGGCGGAGATGGTTTATAACGAGTTTTGGCATTGGTTCTGCGACGAAGCGATTGAGGCGCACAAGAACTTGAAAATTAGTGACGCAGTGTTGATGGATGGTTTGACAACATTTCTAAAATTACTTCATCCCTTTGTCCCATTTGTGACCGAGGCTGTTTGGAACGAATTATTTCCAAATGAGGGCTTGCTGGCGGCATCATCTTGGCCTATTATGGAGTGATGCGTGGTTTGAAACTAGATAGTTCGTCGCCGGTGGTACTTTCATTACTTCACTTACTCCCCTCTCTTTTGCTGATCGGCATGGTGGTAATTGGAATCGTTAGTTTGGAACTTGGTGAGAAAAAAGTAGTGCTGGGCGCTCAGACAACGCAACCCCAAGTCAGAACCCTGACAGTTGAAGATAGAATTAAGGAGCTTACCGGTTTGGGGGCGAAAGTAAAATCTGAGGCAATTGTGAAGGCGACAGAAGAATTGGTTAGGTAGTAGGGGGTTTGGCTTCGATCTCGGGGGCTGGGGGTGGTGTTTCACCAATAACTTCGGTTTCGACGGCAGGAGCAGCAACAACTTCTTCTTTTTGTTGGCCAGCGACGGTGACAATGACTGTTTCCGGATCAGCCTTGACTTCAATCTTAGTGAGATCAATGTTTAGGTCGGAAACTTTTATGGAGTCACCAATGGACTTGAGTAGTGAAATGTCGACGGTAAAGTGGTCGGGAAGATCTGTGGGTAGAGCCTCGACCTCGATCTCATCGAGGCTGGTAATAAGGGTGGCTTGTAAGTCTTTGACTGCGGCGGATTCGCCAATGATTTCGATAGGGATGTTGGCGGTAACTTTTTCTTTGAGGTTTACTTGATGCAGGTCGAGGTGGAGAATGTCTCCGGTCATTGGATCATAAGAAATGTTTGTGAGAAGAACGGGGCGGTCTGTCTTCTCTCCCTCGACTTGAACATAGACGATCTGGGTTTCGCCAGCTTGGGCATAAATTGGTCGGAAAACTGTTGACTTTACTTGAACGGCGGTACTTTTGATTTTGTTTCCGAAAATGTTGGCAGGAATTATCCCCTGCTTCCTTAGGGTTTTGACTTTTTTGCCAAGAATTTTTCGAGGCTCGAGTGATAAGGTAATCTTTGTCATTAGGCGTATTTTAGCACAATTTAGAGTGAGTTGTTCTTGAAGATGACTCCTATGTTTTCCTGACTGATTTCACTCGCCT
>CAZDXN010000032.1:2378-6387 GCA_964509695.1 uncultured Pseudomonadales bacterium
AGTGAGTTGTTCTTGAAGATGACTCCTATGTTTTCCTGACTGATTTCACTCGCCTGAAATACCAATTCGTTGGCAGATGTCTGTTTGAGGGGAACCGTCATGTTTCTGGCGACTAATATCTCCGGGTAACGAACCTTGACACTGAGTGTGTCGTTTAGTGTTCCGGGTTGTTTTAGAATTGCGAGCGTATATGGCACAAATTGTTTCTTGAGATCAAGTATGTTTGGTGATGTAAACCTAACCTCCAAGTGGTGTGGTTGGTTGATGGTAAGTCCGGCTGAAAATTCGGTTTTGATTAGACCGGTGAGATTACTTTGGACAAATGTTTTTGGGTTGAGTGTTTGAGCGTCGAGAGCAATGGTGATACTCTGGGCATTATTGGGTAAATATAGTTGGTAATAGGCTTTGTAATCCCCCCCAATGGTGCTTGGGACAGGAATTGGGTACGAGTAATCGTAATTTAAGATGTAATTTACTTGTCCAGAAGGAGTAATTTCAGCGATTAAATTTTGGGCGCGTTTGAGATAGTAATTTAGTTTGTTAATGCTCATATTGCTTTCGTTCAAATAGATAGTATCGGCATGGCAGTTTAGTACCGTCAATTGAGTAAAACAGGTTTGTGGAATTACCTCTCCGGAAATACTTCCGATTTCTGCGAGAACCTCTAGTGGTTGGGCACTGAACCAAACCGTGATTTCGTGTAGAGAAACGGCCTTCAGCAGTGCACGGCTAAAGTGAGAAAAGGAAATACTCCCCGCAGTAAATTTTGTCCCTAAAGTTTGGGTGAGCGCGGTGATGACATCCAATCCCTTGCCGGCGGTAGGATTACTTGTAAGAGAAGATATGTTCTCTGAGGTCACTTCCTGATTATCAGCAAGAACAATCGTCCCGGTTTGTTCTAGAATAAAGCGAAGCAGATTTGTATTCAAGCCAATGACGCCATCGATACTAACGTTTTTAAAGCGTTGATAGAACCAAGACATCTGTTTGGAACTGGCTTTGAAGTCGGCGTCGAGATTGCTATCACGGAAACTCCAGTTTTGCTGTCCGAGGAGTTGTTTGACAACGTTGGGTGGTTCAATCTTGCCTTCGATCAGACGGTCAAGTGAAAGTGATGAGTCGACCTGGAAGTCAATTATTTTCCCCTGATCAAAGGTTAAAACGCCATAAGTGGTAATGAATCCTCCAGTAGGCCGTAGCTCGTTTGGGTCTTGAATGATTATCAAATACCTTTGTATTCCCTGATTTGTGCCAATTCTCTCAAGAATATTTAGTAGGGGGATGGCGGTGGTGATTTGGGACTTGAGAAGGTTGATTGAGTCGTTGACATTGGTGTTTTTCAGTTTCTCACCATAGCCAAACGGAAGTTTTACCCCACCATACAGTAGTTGGATTTGAGAGAGTTTTTCAGAAATGGAGATAAGGTTGACACGAAGAACAGAGGCCACGACCTTGGGGTCGACGACTTGCTTTCCCAACAGACCGAGATAGAGCTGATTTCCGAGAGAGTATGTATCAATAATTGACTCAATTAAAGACTGACTGTGACCGAGAACTAAGAGATAATTATTGGTTGAGTCGAGGGCTTGTTTGTTGATTAAGCGACCAAAAGGGATGGCTGATGAGAAGGTCCGTTCAGCGAGTTTTTGAAAAAATATTCCTTGGCGTAATTTTTCCCGCGATTGAACTATTTCCCCGCTCCTAATTTCTTTGAAAGCTTGATAAGAGTTGGCTGTAGATTGATAGAGGCTAAGGATGAAGATTAGAATGGGAATGATTGCCAGGAGGATCGCGGTAATTAAACCAAAGACGATTATCTTTTCCACTCCTCTTTCTTCTTTTTGATGTAAGTTAATGGTGGTTCTGTCTGGTTCTGGGGTGAATAGTTTTCTCAACTCCGGCTTGTTTGTTTCTATCTTGTCTTTTGATTGGCGATACGTGAGGAGTGTTGGCAGTTCGTCAGAAAAATTTATTTTGGGAATCCAGTTGAGTTGGGCTTGAGTTTGTACGGCGAGTTCCATTTGATCTTGCTCTTCTTGGTCTTTTCGCTCATTCTTTTGACCCAAATTAATATCAAGAATAATTTCTTCTTTTTCCAGATTTTTTTTGAGAAGGTAGGCGAGCTCTAGATCGGAAATTTCCTCAGTAATTCCTATAAAGCACTTTCCTTCCGTGTTGGTAATAAACAGGCTTTTTATTATCAGATCACACAAGTCAATCGTGCTTGTTGGGTAATATTTCCTTGATCCATCAGCAGTGACACTTATTTTTTGAGTGTTTTTGACTTCAGATATAGATTCTTCAAAGGCGGTGATTGCTTTGGTTCCGTGATGATAAAGGTCTCTTGTCTGTATGAGACGTAGGTTTATTTCTCTGTTTGTTAGGTACGGTTGAACATCTTCATAATACCCAGGGCCGGTTAGAACGAGACAAGTTTTTCCGTGATAGTTGATAGTTGATTCGAGATCGTCGAGAATGAGGGTGGTTAAATTTTCTGTTTCTTTTCCAAGATCATAAAGGAATAGTCGATAGTCAGATGTATTGTTTTTTTTACTAAGAACTTCCAGGTTTTTATTTTCCAGGCATTTTTTTAGGTTGTCGTTGAGCGCATTATTGTTTCCTGATAAATAAATTTTGGCTAGAGTGGTGGACATTCTTAATCTAGTATACCGATTTAGATATCTTGATTTCCTAATCCTGACGATATTTCCTGTTCTTACTTTTTTTTCTTATTCTTTTGTCGCTATTTTTGTGGGTAATTTATTTTTTTATGTTGTTGTTTTTGTACTTACTAGCTCACGTGAAACAGGTGAACGTAAACGAGAGATGAGTTGTCCACAGAAAAGCCATTGGTCAAAAGGGAGGTTATTTGCTAGCGTCAAGGGCTTGGTTGACCAGTTGGTCTGCCCGTTTGTTTTCGTTTCGGGGGACGTTCATAAAGCTTATGGTTTTTAAACCTTGGTTGTTTTTTAGTGACTGGATTTGTTCCCTGACGTTTTGATTGAGGATTTTTAGTCGCGGTTCTTTGACTTTGTAGAGACCAAGAATTTGCCGGACAATTAATTCTGAGTCGAGAATAAAGGTAATTTTTTCTGACTGGAAATTGTTTTGCTGAAGGTGTAACAGGGCCTGGACAACGGCGGTGTATTCGGCGACATTGTTGGTCTCATGACCAATAAACTCTGAAATCTCAAAAAGTGTTTCTCCTGAACTTCCTGTGGCGAAAACGCCAATGGCCGCAGGTCCCGGGTTTCCGCGGGCACCGCCGTCGGTATGGATGATGAGCTCGGTGTATTTCATAGGTCTAATGGGTCGTATGGGACTTATATGACATATTGCTCAGTAGGGCAAGAGCCAGGACGATTATAAGTTGGTTTTGGGGCAGCGTCCACCAGTAATGATCAAGTGCCCCTGTAATGAGAATAATTGTAGCTAGTGGATAGCCGTGCCGGCAGGCAGGCAGGTATTTAGTATTTAGAGTAATTTTGGATTTTAAAAAATAAAAACAAATTGCTATGATTGGCAGAATTCCAAGCTCTGCGATAACAAGAAGGAAAAGATTGTGGACGGGTTGGAGGCTTTGGTAGGAAAGTTGGTTTCCCGGAAGAAGGGTGGCAAGTGAAGGGATGAATTGGCGAAGACCAACGCCAAAGGGCCAATGATCTTTGATGATTTGGAGCGTTGGAAGAAATAGATAATGGCGGGAAGTAAAGGAAAGCTGGAGCCAGGCAGGAAGATTGACGATGGATGTAATTGCCGGAGTCAGGCTAAGAAAGGTGCCTAGGACAAGGCTTTGAAGAAAACTGAGTTGGAAGAAGGTAATTAAAACGAGGGCGAGAATGGCGGCCTTGGAGAAAGTGAGAACGATAACGATTGAAATGAGGGCTTTGATGAATTTGGATTTGGTGAATAGAGGCAGAAGAATTAGGGAGACGAGGAGATAACCGGCAAGGGAGTTGGGGTGACTGAAGGTAGAGTAAGGACGAAGAAGGTTGCCGATCTTGGCGAT
>CAZDXN010000033.1:0-5944 GCA_964509695.1 uncultured Pseudomonadales bacterium
AATTGAAAATTAGCCGCATTGGACGGGGACTGCCGACTGGGGCGGAGGTGGAGTACGCCGATGGCACGACCTTGTCGCGGGCATTGGAGGGGCGGCGGGAGATCTAGTATATTTAATTGATATGGGGGATTTTGGAGGGGGAATTCCGGGGCAGGTAATTAGCGAACTAGCCAGTATCCCGAAGCAGGTGGTGGAGACTATTGCTTCAGCTGGCACGGTTCAGGCGACCCAGCCAAAGCCTGATGATTCGCAGGCTCCGCCAGAAGCGGATCGGCAAAAAGCCGAGGCGGCCAAAAGGAGGTTGGCAGTGGTGAGGGGGGAACTTCAGGAATACTATGAACAGCAAAAGAAGAAAGAGGAGCATGAAGAAGCGATGATAGAAGAACAAAAGGAGCAAGAAAAGGAACAAGTCAAGCAGTCAAGGAAGAAGCAGGAGGAACAGGAGGTCCTGCACCGGTTGTCCAGTCAATATGGGGGGACGGGAGAAGTGGCCAAGAGCGGAAACTGAAAGCTGAATTACGAATTATGAATTACGAATTATGTATTTGATAGAATCGGAGAATGCGCATATTTAATTCGTTGACGAGAAAAGTTGAGGAGTTCGTGTCGATGAAGCCACCGGTGGTGAAGATGTATACCTGCGGCCCGACGGTGTATGACTATCCGACAATCGGGAACTGGCGGACGTATGTGACGAGCGATCTCTTGAACCGGACGTTGAAATATCTGGGTTATCAGGTTGATTTTGTGATGAATCTGACTGATGTGGGGCATTTGACGGGTGATAATTTGGGAGATGCCGATACCGGCGAGGATAGGCTGGAGAAGGCGGCCAAAAAAGAGAGAAAAACGGCTTGGGAGATCGCCAATTTCTATAGTGAGGATTTTGAGGGCGGGTTTTCAAAACTTAATCTGGTCAAGCCGATGATTTTTTCGAAAGCGACTGAACATATCAAGGAACAAATTGAGCTAATCGGTGAAATTGAAAAGAAAGGTTTTACTTACAAAATCGCTGACGGGATATATTTTGACGTAGCGGGATACGAGAGAGCTGGGAATACCTATGGAGAACTGTCAAATCTGGATGAAATAAAAAAGGGAGCGCGGATTGAGGTAAACCAAGAGAAGAAGGATTCGCGCGACTTCGCACTTTGGAAATTCTCTCCTTCGGCAGGCTCAGGACAAGTCCGACGGCAGATGGAGTGGGGGAGTCCATGGGGAGTTGGGTTTCCGGGCTGGCATATCGAGTGCTCGGCCATGAGCATGAAATATCTGGGAGACCGACTTGATATTCACGTCGGGGGAGAGGATTTGAAGAGTACCCATCACCCCAATGAAATCGCCCAGAGTGAGGCGGCGACGGGGAAGAAGCCGTTTTGTAAATATTGGGTTCATGGGGCGTTCCTGTTGGTAGATGGGGGCAGGATGGGGAAGAGCGAAGGCAATGCCTACACCATCGCTGACATTGAGGAGCGTGGTTTTGACCCGTTGGCCTTACGTTATTTTTATCTGACCGGTCATTACCGCAAACAAATTAATTTTACTTGGGAGGCGCTTGGTGCGGCGGCGAAAGCGATGGATAAATTAATCGATTTGGTCGCGGGGTGGAAGGGGGCGAATGGTACGGAGTGCCCTGAGTTTGAAGAGCGGTTTAGAGAGGCCATTGAGGATGACTTGAACATGCCGGAGGCGCTAGCCGTGGCTTGGGAGCTTGTCAAATCTGATTACCCAGATGGTGCCAAAAGGGCGAGTTTGTTGAAGTTTGACGAGGTGCTGGGATTGGGACTTTCGAAAACCCGAATTAAGAATGACGAATTACGAATTAGTAATGAGGTGAATGAATTGTTGAAGAAGAGAGAAGCGTTGAGGAGGGAGAAGAGGTTTGCGGAGGCGGATGAGGTGAGGGGGCAGATTGAGAAACTAGGATTCCGGGTCGAAGATGATAAACTGGAGGGGTGAGGTGGAAAGATGATTTGCTAATAATATTGATAGCGGTTTTGATTAGTTTGGGGCTCGTTGGCCTCAATTCCGGTAGTGTGGTTAACGCTCAGACGGGGTGTGACGTTGATTGCCTTTCGGAGAAGGTGGCGGCATTGACGAAGCGGGTGGTAACGTTGGAGAGGCGTTCCGGTGTCGGAGGAACCAGCAAAACTACAACGAACGCCAAATCTGTTGTTAAGGAGAGTTTCAAGGAAATTGGTGGCGGCAGTGCCGCTGGGGGCGACTGGACCAAAGTTGAGGGATCGGACTTTACCTTTGACCAAAGTTTGTATAGCGTTATTGACAAGGTGACTTGGCAGGGTTGGGTAGATAATGGCAGTGGTCAAGTACGGCTTTATGACGCGACGAACAATCGTGGAGTTGATGGGAGTGAAGTGGCGGTCTCTGCTTCCGGGAAGGCTAGTTTCTACAGTCAACCGCTGGCGATTTGGCGGGGACAAAACCAATACTATATTCAGATCAAGAACGTAAATTTGGTGACCGTGACTGTATCTTCACCCCGACTGCGAATTGTGACCAAGTAGGTCTTGACAACATACAACATACGACATACAATTGACCGATGATTAGAACACAAATTTACCTTCCAGAGGATGTTTATCAGGATTTACAGTTGATTGCCAGGACGCAGAAGATCAACCTGTCTCAATTGATTCGGGAGGGAGCTAAAAGCGTAATCAAAGTAAGAACTAAACGAGCCGGGAGCAATGACTGGAAGGAGTTTGTCGGGGCCTTAAAACATGGACCCAAAGATTTATCTACGAGAATTAATGACATCTATAAATAAAGGCAATGAAGAAATTGTTGGTAGATGCGGATTGGTTGGTGGGGGCATTTAGAGTCGATGACCCACATCATGAAGTTACGGCTAGGTCGATGGCGACCCATGTTCGTGACAAGGATAAATTATATGTACTGAATTTGGTAATTCAGGAAACAGGAACTGTGTTGAGCCATAGAACGGGAATGGGGGCGGTGGTATTGTTTTGGGAAAAATTACCCAAGTTAGGATTGAAAATAATCAGAGCGGATGAAGATCTAGAAGATGAGGCCTGGAAAGTTTTTTTGAGACAAACCAAGAAAGGGTGCTCGTTTGTGGATTGTGCCAATTTAGTGGCAATTGAAATGTATAAATTTGACGGGATACTATCTTTTGATAAGTTTTATTCGAAAAGTTTGAGAGAGGGTTGACAAGCGGAAGTCGCCCTTTTTGTGATTTAGTGGCCGAAGAATGAATAGGAATAGCAATACTAATAATGTGTGTAAAGGGGTAAAATTGATTTATGGTTGGATATTTGAAAGTATTTCGTGCTTGGTTTAAGTTAAAGGTTTTGTTGTGGAAAAAAGATAAGACCTCGATTGTTTTTAAACAAGGTGACATTTGGTGGTGTAGTGTTGGAATGAATCTCGGTGAAGAAATTTTTGGCAAAGGCGAAAAATTTACCAGACCTGTTTTGGTATATAGAAAATTTACAAGCGATTCGTTTTTGGGATTACCACTAACTAGTAAGGAAAAACAAGGAAGTTGGTATGTGGGAATCTCTTTACATGGGAAAATGAGTTGGGTGATACTCAATCAGGCAAGGATCTTTGATAAAAAAAGACTGACAAACAAAATTGGAGCCCTAGATGATGCTGAAGTAAAGAAAGTAAAAAAGAAGTTTTTGAAATTATATGCCTCTTAAAATAGTCACCCCGCCTTTCGGCGGGGATCAGTGGGAAAATCCCAAATTGTGGTTGTATTTTATCAAAAGCAAAGGTAAAAGTCAATGTCATTAAAGGTGGGAATTGTGGGGTTGCCGAACGTGGGGAAGAGTACCCTGTTTAATGCTCTTTTGAAAAGGCAGCAGGCGCTGGTGGCGAACTATCCTTTTGCCACAATTGAGCCGAATGTGGGCGTGGTGGAAGTTCCTGACGAAAGATTGAAGGTGTTGGCCAAGATCGTTAACACCAATAAAATTGTTTATGCGACTGTCGAGTTCGTGGATATTGCCGGGTTGGTCAAGGGGGCGGCGACAGGGGAGGGTCTTGGCAATAAATTTCTATCGCATATTCGGGAAGTGGATGTCATCGTGCAGGTATTGCGTGATTTTGCCGATAGTGAAGTTGTGAAGGAGGGGAGCGTTGACCCAAAGTCAGACTATGAAGTGGTGACGAGCGAATTGATTCTCAAGGATCTCGAATCAATCGATAAACTCAAGAACTCAAAGAATGTACCCCTACCCAGCCTCCCCCTTCGTAAGGGGGAGGAGAGGAGGGGGTGGTTGGAAAGGCTTTACGACGGCCTAAACGCTGGAAAACCGGCACGGGAGATTTTGGTGACGGCTGAGGAGAGAGAATTGGCGGCGGATTTGTTTTTGTTGACGATGAAGAAGGAAATCAAGGTGCTCAATGTGAGCGAGGATGATGAGAGATTGAGGATGGATCGCCACGCGAATACACTCGCGATGACAGATGGTGCTTTGTTTATCAGCGCCAAGATTGAGGCGGAGTTAGCGAGTCTTTCTGAAGAAGAAGCGAAGGCCTATCTCTCTGAATTGGGAATCACTGAGTCAGGGTTGGATAAATTGATTCGAAAGGCTTATGAAACATTGGATAAGATTAGCTTTCTGACGGCGGGGGAGCTGGAGGCGAGGGCCTGGACCATTGATCGGGGAATGAAGGCGCCGGAGGCGGCGGGGGTGATCCACACCGACTTTACCAAGAAATTTATCAAGGCCAAAGTGACGACCTATGATGATTTTGTGAAGTACTTGGGTTGGAAAGGAGCAGGTGAGGCGGGGAAAGTGAGAATTGAAGGCAGGGAATATGTGATGGCCGACGGTGATGTTGTGGAATTTATGATCGGGGGGTAAGATACGGACGTGTCAATAATAGAGATGGGAAAACTTGGTTGGTCAGAATTTACAAATGAACGAGGGGAGGAAATTTCTCCGGTGGGTCTGTTGGAAGGGGTGGGTATAAGGATGGATTTTCGAAGGGTTCGTGACGATAGTGAAATTGATTCGAGATTAGGTTTGGGTGCTGTTTACGATTTTAACAAAGATAAGGGTGAGTATTGGGTGACGAAACGCGTTTTCGTGGCGGCGGAGGTTTTGACCGACGGAATGAGGTATGTTTTGACGGTGGAGGATGAGTTGCTTGGTGACAATGAAAGTGTCAACAGAACTTATTGGTTGGCGGAACACGATTTGTTTGATCCACTCTGGTCAGGATCTTCGAGGTTGACTCTGGGAAAAGGGTTCTGGGGGAAGTTGGCTAAAAGTATCTTGCCGGATATTGGGGTGGGGGACCTGTTTGAGTTGGAGAGGCCCGAATGAGCTTGCTACTTCAAATTTTGACCTTTTTTTAGTACAATTAGTCAGTTATGGAAAAACAATACGAGTTAATTGCCCTGTTCCCGACCAAAACGAACGATATTATGGCCGAGAAGACGCTGGTGGATATGGTTAAGGCGAGCAAGTTTAAGGTCGTTTCGGTGGATAAGTGGGGAATAAAGCCGTTGGCCTACCCGATCAAGAAAGAGACCAAGGCTTATTATCTGAGATTGGTGATTGAGGGGGGGAATGCGGTGACGTTGGCGGGTGCTTTGAAGCTAGAAGAGAGTCTTTTGCGCCACCTGTTAATTGTTAATGAGAAGAAATGAGTGCTCGGAGTCTAAACAAAGTGATACTAATCGGGAACCTGACCCGTGATCCGGAGATGCGTTACACTCCGGCGGGGACAGCCGTTTGTACTTTTGGTTTGGCAACGAATCGCGAATGGGTTGACGCTTCCGGTCAAAAACAGGAGGGAGCCGAGTTTCACAATATCGTGGCCTGGACAAAGTTGGCTGAAATTTGTTCCCAACTTCTATTTAAAGGTAGAAAAGCCTATGTTTCTGGCCGGATTCAAACCAGAAGCTGGACGGGACAAGACGGAGTTGAGAGAAACAAGACCGAGA
>CAZDXN010000034.1:0-5542 GCA_964509695.1 uncultured Pseudomonadales bacterium
GACTGATACTTCAAGCAGATGATATTATTACATCAACCGATTTTGATACGCTACCGGTCACCATCCATTGGTCGGGGTGCGGAGAATTGAACTCCGTGTCTCTACGTCCCGAACGTAGCGTGATACCGATTCACTACACCCCGTACGGAGCTATTTTACCCTATTTCGCTTCCCAGTCCTTCGAATAGAGGATCTTCTCGATCGCCAGATCATAATCAAAGATATCCTTCTCTCCAAACCAAATCTTGATCTCATTCTCCGCCTCTTCGACATTTCCCGAAGCGTGAACCAAATTCCGCACCGCCCGCTGACTTTCATCGGCAATAAAATACGAATCAATCGTCAAAT
This sequence comes from uncultured Pseudomonadales bacterium, assembly GCA_964509695.1. Lineage (GTDB taxonomy): Bacteria > Patescibacteriota > Microgenomatia > UBA1400 > MFAQ01 > 2-01-FULL-50-23. The sequence continues at coordinate 349 of CAZDXN010000034.1, forward strand.
CAGCCGTAATCGTACCCATATCAGCATTCAAAGGGTTCACTCCACCTCGAATCTTTCTTACATGAGCAATTGCATGGGCTCCCTCAATCACCATCGCCACGATTGGACCCGCCGAGAGATAACCCACCAACCACTCTTGAATCTGTCTCGCAATCGCCATTGGATCGTCCGTCCAATGCTTTTTGCCTTCTTTGGCGAATGACTCCAGCGTTCTATTCCCCAGTGTCATCATTGCCGACTCCGGCTGGTCATAATGTCTTTTTGCCATTTCATTCGTCGGCCAAACCATCCTCATCGCCGTGATCTTCAGGCCCTTCTTCTCAAAACGGGAAATAATCTCCCCGATCAGCCCTCTCTGGACCGCATCCGGCTTCAACAACACCAAACTTCTCTCATGCAACTTCGTCTTCATCCTGCCATTTTAACACGCATAGGTCCCCTGAGTCCTATACAACCTATGAGACCAATCTGTCTGATCCTGAAACTGCCGCCAACTGCAGGCTCTGGAAAAAGAATTTCTGCCGTCAAATCTCGAAAGGCAACTTCTCATAATCACCCACCACCGCCACCGACATCTTCTCAGGCTTGAAGATCATCTCGCAGTACTCCCGAACTTGCTCCAAGGTAACTTTATCGGCACCGGTTTTTATTTCCTCAGGTGAATAAATCTTTTTTTCAAACATCATTTCATTGAGGGCAAACTCCATCACCTTGCCTGGATTGTCGTAAGCCAGACTCACCCGACCCTTGTAACATTCTTTGGCTATCGCCAAATCCTTTTCGGTAATCCCCCATTTACCATTTCCCCCAAGTCCCATCATAATGTCGACGATTAGTTCCACTGCGTCTTTTAACTTATCTTTCGGCAGTCCCCCTCCAACCACTACCGCACCGGAATCGGAAAAACTTTCCGTCCCCGACCCAATCGAATAGGCCCAGCCGCGCTTCTCCCGCACTTCCTTGAATAATCGACTTAATCCTCCTCCACCAAAAACGATGTTGGTAAGATACGACACATACCGACTCGGGTGACCAATGGCTAACCCGGGCAACCCCATCGCCAAATTTGCCTGCTCAATTTCTCTTTTCACCAGTATTGATTTTGCTTTTATTGGCCTTCCCCACTCAAATTTATCTTTTTTTGGAACGCCGGCTCGATCAAACAACGGCTTAAATTCTCTCTCAATCAGCTCTAATAGTTCTTTGTCGCTTCCCCAATTTCCCACCACCCCCACCAACATATTCTCCGGCACAAACCACTTGTCCATATATGCATGGAGGGCTTTCGGCGTCATTGTCTTCAAACTTTCTTTAGTTCCGATAATTGGCCTGCCCATATTCGTTTTGCCATACAAGAGCTTCCACATCTCCTCACCCACCTTGCTATCTGGTAGATCCTCATACATCTTCAACTCTTCCAAAATAGTGCCCCTCTCTTTGTCAAAATGTTCTTCTGGCAAAATCGGCTCACTTACCATTTGACCCACCACACTAGCCGCCAAATCCACTTTGTGTTTGGCTGTCTTGGTCCAAAAACCAACCACATTGTAACTTGTAAAGGCATTTCGTCCACCCCCCACGGCGTCGATCGCATCGGAAATGTCAAACATTCCCGGAAACTTTCTGGTTCCCTTGAAGACAAAATGTTCCAGAAAATGGGCGCTTCCGGCCAGGTCATCGGTTTCTTCGCGCGAGCCGGTACCCACCAAAGCCTGAACCATGACCGACTCCCGATCATCCTTTACCAATATCACTTTTAGAGGACCAACTTGCTCGACTTTGGGCGCAAAAGACATCCGTCAATTCTACACTACTACCTGACCAAGCCGTAAGACTTGCCATCGGCGACAAACTCGACCTCCCCATTCTGATCGGTCCGCAGGATGCGGGATCCCAATGTATCAAACCGCTTCAAAATCTCCGGGGCGGGGTGACCATAGCTGTTTTTCGCCCCCACGCTCACCACTGCCCACTTGGGCCTGACCTTCTCATCAAATACCACCGATGAACTATATTTCGACCCGTGATGGGCCACTTTCAAGACCTCAACCGGAGTCAGCACTCCAGCGCCATCTAGTGCCAATTCTTGATCTATTCCAATGTCGCCGGTAAATAAGGCCGAGAAGCCGGGGAATCCCATCACCAGAACCAAAGACCCGGCATTATCGTCACTGCTCGCTCCCAAGACATCTGTCGGAGATTTCTCGAAAGGCCAGATAATATCAAAATATAGCTCTCCATAACGAAGCCTATCACCTTTTCGGGCAATCACCTGTTTGATCTTTCTCGACTCGATCATTTTGTACACGCTTTGGGTGTTTTTCCCAGCCGGCGTTTCGGAAGACAAAACCACCTCTCCAATCTCGTAGTGATTCGACACCGCTGTTAGATCCCCCAAGTGATCCTCCTGAGGGTGAGTGTTCACAAAGACCTCAATCCGTTTATCCCAGAACGGGACGTGCTCTGACAGGCACTCCATCACCCCGCCGTTCTTCGACCCGGTATCGATAAGCATCTGGAAATCGCCTTTGGTGATCAGGCTGGCGTCCCCCTGCCCCACGTCACAAAAAATAAGATGCAGCTTCTCATCCGGAAGCTGAATCAAGGCAAAAAACAGTAATAGCCCCATCACCCCAACGCCAATTCTCCACCACTTCATAACTTAATATACCCTTCGGCTTCGCTCAGGGCCATGGCCCCCCAAATAACCGGACCAAAATAACCATCAAGTGGGCCAAGGCATAAGTCGGCCAAGAAATAAGCATCGCCATGGGACCAAACAAAGCTCCGCCCGCCAACATCAGTCCGCCAAAGGCCATCAAGAGCGGCACCAGAGGCAGAATCACGGCGTTACTCACCAATGAAATCAGACTCCCCCGCCCAAAATGAAACCAAATAATCGGCCAGGTCAGAATCAACGCAGAAAAGCTGGTCGTCAAATCCAACTTCTCCACCAATCCCGCCAGACTGGCCCCACTCTCCTCAAGGCGCTTCTTAAAATATGGCGCCAACACCGTCACTCCAAACGTCGCCGCCACCGACAGCTGGAAGCTAATGCTTCCCACGATGGACGGGTCGATCATCAACATCAGCCACACCGCCAGAGCCAAACTCCACCACGCCTTCGCTCCTCGTCCCAAAACCGCGCCCACAAAGACCATGCTTCCCATCAGCGCCGCCCGCACGACAGAGATCTCGCCACCAGTGAGAATCACATAAAAAATCATCACCCCGATCGCCAGAACGCTCGCCCAGCCCCGGCTCACAAAAAAAAGAAATCCCGATAGCGCCAATCCCGCCACCACCATAATGTTGTAGCCGGAAGCCACCACCATATGGACCGTTCCGGAGTTTATCAATGACTGGTAAAACTCCCGACTCAAACTGCTCTTGTAGCCCAAAACGACTCCCAAAACCAGTGCCCCTTCCGGCTCAGGGAGATTCCTGGCCGCAACCCCAACCAGCTTCATCCGCCAGTTATCTACCCCCTTCAGTGATATAGTTTGAGAGATATTGACCGAGTTAAATCCCACTCTAACCAACATCAAAACTACCAACAACAATACTCGCCATTTCATCAATATATCGTGATTTGGTCTTTGATCTTCTCGAAGACCGACTTGGTAATGACTTTCTTCGTCAAGAGATCCTCTATCTTCGCATAGGGTCGGTTCTTGACGATCTCGCCTGCCCTAACCTCACCCACCCCCCACAAACTGTCAAGTTCAGATAGGCTCGCCGTATTCAAATTGATTTTGTCAGCCGTCGTCGCCCCCGCCTGCCCGCCTGCTGTCACCCCCGACCCGATCGGGGGTCCATCCGATTTCTCCCTTATATAAATCTTCTGTCCATCAGTCACTACCGTCGCCAAATTCACCTCTTTCGCCAAAATCGTCCGATCAGCCACTGAAGAGACGCCACCAGCCGCTACCAAAGCATCTTTCACCCTAGCTCCTTCGGCCAATTTATAGACCCCCGGTGACACCACTGCCCCGGAAACGTCCACCCAAATCTCCTTCACGGCTTTCGCTTCACTGGAACCACCCGATTTCGCCAAGTACTCCACTGTTGGTGGCTTCTTCAAGGACCGCAAGCCAATCATCACCAAGAAATAAATTACAAAAACCAACAGCAAGGCCAAAATCACCCAATCGAGCCACGTAAAACGTTTGATCAAAGCGGCGAGCTTCAGTTTCACCAAATCCACTTTATCACATTACCTCTCCCTCTTTCCCTCCCCTTAATAAGGGGAGGGACGTAAGGGTGAGGTCAGTGCTAATCACCTTGAAGCTAATATCATTAGCACTATACTATATATAGTGTCAGTTTTAGTACAAACTAATCTAAATTGTTATTTGCTTATTAGCATAGTACAGTAAAACTAATGCTCATTTTCAGTCTTCACACTCTCTTCCTAATCCTTTCTCTTGGCCTGACCTACCTCTGGACCAAGAACCCATCCCTCTCTCCTTTCAATCTTCAAGCCACTGGTCTGCTCATCCTCTTCTACTTCGTCACCAAGTTTGTGACCGGCAAGGCCAAGAGCACTCAAAACACCCTCGACGCCATTATCTTTACCACCATCACCTTCTTGATCGTCACCACCACCGGCGGAGTCCACTCTCCCGTCTTCTTCCTTCTCTACTTCCTCCTTTTCGCTCTGAGCCTTCTGTTTGAACCCATCCAATCGATCATCCTGAGCCTGCTACTGATCGCTCTGTTTGGGTACGATTTGTCAAATAACTTCGACAACCCTGCTCTGATAAACCTGATTACTCTCTTTTTGACTACCCCTATCGCCATGATTTTTGGCAAGAAATACCTCCAAACCCTCGAAGATCTGGGGCGAATCAAACAGCTCAACAAAATCATTTCCGAAGAAGAAACCGATACCCTGCTCTGGCTCACCACTCGCGCCAGACCCACTCTGATCAGCCTCCTCGACACTACCAGCCTGATTATCAGTAGCAATCTCCTCCCGGGGAGACTTCAGGATCGCCTCAAACAACTCCACCAAGATCTCATCTCCCTGCATCAATCAGCCCAAACCCTCGAAAACGATATCCAAGACCTTTCGCCTTAGCTTCCGGTCTTCAGCCTCAAACCAAACTATAACACTCTCACCACCCAACAGCATAAAACTATAACAATATCCACAGTAACTATATCAACAATGCCCCCTCTCTCTAACAAA
>CAZDXN010000035.1:0-5158 GCA_964509695.1 uncultured Pseudomonadales bacterium
CCGATTTCGCCTCGGCGCTGGTAACCGAGATAACCAGATCAAATTCGCGAAAATCAAAGGTTTCAAACGCGGAAGCGGCGAAGGGGGCAAGTAGCTCGTGATGATTCCTAAAAAACTTTATTTTGTTAAAGAAAGTAGGTATGACTTTGAAATTTTTTGACCAAATAGCAGTTTGCTCATTGTGGACCAAGGTAAATAAGGGGGCGTCGGGATAGAGGCGATGAAGATCCATTAGGACCCGTTCGGCACCGCCCATTTTATTGACTCGATCGTAGACAAGGGCGACTTTCATAATTTGTAAACTGCTAGGGTTTGACGGGCCATGCGCTGCCAACTAAATTGTTTGACTCGCTTATTCCCTGCGGCAATCAAATTAATTGATAGTTCTTGATCGGAAAAAAACTGGGCAAGTTTACTAACCAGATCGTTCGTGTTTTTTGGATCAAAATAGAGAGCGGCATCACCGTAAATTTCGGGAAGACAGGTGGAATTGCTTGAAAGGACGGGCAGTCCGACGGACATGGCTTCAAGCCCGGTGAGTCCAAAACCTTCAATAAGGGACGGCTGGATCAGGGCGAGTGCCTGTGCGTACAGGGCGGCCAGTTCTTCGTCGGGAACAAACCCCAAAAATTTGATTGTTTCATCAGTTTCGACGGCATTTTTGAAGATATCGTTTCTGGCACAGGCTAGGGCCAATTCGAGCCGGTGTTCGTGACTGGCATTGAAATGCCTGATCGCTTCAATGAGGAAGGGAACGTTTTTGTGAGGATAGAGATTCCCGGTATAAATAACGTACGGTTTGTTTAGGTTGTATTTATTAAGAACCTCCAATGGATTGAGGGCGTTTTTGTTCAACAAAGACTTGGTGGCGGATTCGTAAGTAACAAAGATTTTCTCTTCACTTAGTCCAAAATGTTTCATTAAATAATCCTTCCAGAAAAAGGCGGGAACTATGATTTTATCGGCCCGAGAAAGATTGACTCGGATACTAAAGCGATAAGCCAGGTGCTTGATTAGATATTGATAATACGGGAGAGTGGTCGTGGCTCTGCCGATAGAGAGATGTTTGATTAAGTCGTGAATGGTAATGATATATCTTCCTTGATAGAATATTGGGGCATTGAAATGAGGGACGTGGAGAAGATCAAGTTTTTCTTTGGCAAAGATGATGGGATTGGCCAATTGCTCAGCAATGGAATATGGCTTGGTGTGTAACTTTACCCATTTGAAGTTTTTAAAATTCTTGATTTCATCGCGGACGATTTCCCCTCCGAAGATAATATATTGATTGATCTTGTCAATCTTCCCCAAATTGAGAATTAAGTTTTGGACATAACGGCCAATACCGGTGTCTTTGATGCCATAGAAACGAGCGTCAATGCCAATTCGCATAATTTAGGTTAATTGGTACTTCAAGACCCGTAACCAGCCTTTTAGGGTAACTGCCAAAATGACCAGCCAGGTGACGAAAACGGAGTATTTGTGGGCATAGAACTTGGAATAGAAAATTTTCATCGCTTCGGCGGAGGCCTTCGCGACTTTGATGCGTGTTTCCCGGCTCGTTTTTGATAGTGAGGCTGTTTCTTTCCGTAGGCCCGACGAAGCCCCTTTAAGGTGGAGGGTACTGACTTTCGGATAATAGATTATTTTGAAACCGGCTAGGCCGATACGATAGCAGAGATCGATATCTTCTCCGTAAAAATAATAGGCCTCGTCCCAGCGGCCGATTTGATCAAATAGCTTGGTGCTCATCATAAGGAACGATCCGGCGGCGACGGGAATCGAATGGATCCGGTTTAGTTTTTTTTGACCTAGGTGATAAGAATTAAAAAAAGTAGACCGAGGAAATAGGGACGATAGGCCAAAAAAATGGCAAAAAGAAGCCCAGGGGGTTGGCAGACCGCGATGATTATCCAGATCAAGTGTCCCGTTGGCGGTGATTAGCTTGATGGTGATCGCTCCGACTTTGGGATGGTTCTTGAGAAATTTGAGCGGTTTGACAAAACTGTAGTGCCCAACAACGGTATCAGAGTTGAGAAAAAGTAAATATTTACCTTTGGCTACCCCTTTCCCCTCGTTGTTGGCGCGGGCAAAGCCAAGATTATCTTTGTTCACGATGAGCTTGACTTGCTTATATTTCTTGGCCACCATTTCTTGACTACCGTCAGTACTACCGTTGTCGACGATAATCACCTCAAGACCTCTGGTGGGGGCAACCGCCTTGAAGACTGAAGCCAAACAATTATCCAGTAACTGTTTGGTATTAAAATTGACGATGATGACTGAAAGATCAGGACTATTTGAGATTTGAGATTTGAGATTTGACATTTTATTTGTTTTTGAGGGAGAGATAGATTTGACTGAGCTTTTCGGTAATGACAGCATAATCGTACTCATTGACGACGAAATTATAAGCGCTCTCGGCTAGTTTTTGGGCGTTTTTTGGATTTTTTAGAATTGAGATGATTGCCTGAGCCATTTCCCTAGAGTCATTTTCGATTATCACCTCACGGCCACTTTTGACACCCAGGCCAGTCACTCCTACGTTGCTGCTGACAATGGGAAGTTTGCTGGCCATTGCCGCCAAAACCTTTAGTCTTGTCCCTCCGGGGCCTCTCAGCGGGCTTGCTGAGACTGAAGCCTCGTAATTCGCCTTGACGATTCCATCGATATCATCTTCGGCCAGATTACTCAGAAGAATGTCTTGGCTCGCTTTCCGTAAGAGGGACTCGGGCTGATGTTGGCCAACGATATGAAGTTTGGCGGTCTTAATTTCTTTTTTGATGATGGGAAAGATCTCATCGATCAAGAGCATGGCCGCTTCGGTGTTTTGAAGCCAGTTGAAGTTCCCCATAAACATAATGATGGGGCTTTCACTGCTCCAGGAAGTCTTTTTTTTGAACAAATCTAGATTGACTCCGTTCGGGACGATATCGACGTCGAGTCGAGGTTCGACGGCGAGCATTTCCTGACGATCTTTTTCTGAGACGGCGATGACTTTTGAGGCTTCACGCCAGTAATATCGCTCCCAGTACTTGAGTTTGGCGACGTCAATCGCCAGAAGCGGTCTGACGAAGAAGAGGGCGGTGTGGCGAACATAGTGGTCGTAGACTTGATATTCAATTGTTTGGTCGACGAGAACGACGGGTAAGTTGGTTTTTGGGATATGGGGCATGGCATAGAAAGTCTCAGCGTGGATTAGATCATAATCGCCGGTCTTTAGCTCTTCTTCAACGGCTTTTTTCGCTTCGGAAGAAAAATTGCGAACCACCAAAAAGGGGTTCAATGAAAATCCTGTGCGTAAAATATTTTGGATCATCCAGGGTTTTTCTGAGCGATAGAAGACGCGGACTTTTTTGCAAAAATTCTTTTCGAGAATTGGGATATATTCTTCTTCCTTCTTGTATTTGATCAGAGAAAAAAGGGTAATGTCGTGTTTCTTTCGTAGATGTTTCAAGAGATTTTGCGTCCGGATCTGACCACCGGATGAATCCGGATATGGCAGGTATGGCGTGAACATGAGAATCTTCATTCTTTGAGGACAAAAAGTTTGATGATAACGAAACGGGCATTTCTTTCGACAACCTGATGACGTTTATCGTCCATGATAGCCTTAGTTTGGTTGTCAAGATTAACGGAAATGTAATAAACGTCGGATTCGCCTTTGATCATGGCGGCAAGGTCGGTCGTGATTGCCGGCCAACCAAAACGGTTAGTTTGATAAAGAAAGGCAGTATCGCCATTGTAGTTGGCGATGACTCGGGCATTTTTTGGCAGGATTTTGTCTGCTACCTTGCCTGCTTCGACTATGGCTGGATTGTTCACTTGGTAATATCCCCTGATCTCGTACCAGGACAAGAAAAGCATCATGCCGAGACAAAAAATCCCGAGTAATACCCCGGTGAACCGGGAAAGCTCGGCTTGCGGTTTGGACATGTGAAGGAAACCGATAGCGGTAAGAATGGCTAGGTACGGAATCGTAATCGCCTGATAGTAATCGTGCTGAACATTGCCCCCGGCGAAGACAACAAAATAGGCAATGATTCCAATTAATAATAATCGATAAATCCAACCATCACTCTTTTTTAGAGACAGAACTCCAATTCCAAATGGAATCAGTCCCCAGTAACCCAAGACCAATTTGCCGATTCGCTCTCCGAATAGCCAGCGGAACCAAGCTGGACGGAGGCGAATTCCCAGATTATTGTAGAGCCAGGCGCTCGCTGGTATACCCTCGGGGAATTGTTTGATCCAAGCTCTCCAAGCGAGTAAGGGAGAAAAAGCGACTAAAGCGTAGATTACAAGCCGTGGAAAGGCAAATCTTTTGTCTTTTCGATTAGTCCACCACCAGAAAACAAAGGGTAGGGTAAAGAAAATGGCATACGGCTTTACCAAGAGGGCGAGGGCGAGAAATGCGGCTGACAAAAAGAAGCTGAAATATCCTTTTTGAAGGAAGAGATAAAAGGAAATTAGGAAGAAGGCGATCATCAATGGCTCCGGCAGGATGACCCGGCTATAAAAAATTGAGAATGGGAGGATGGAGTAGATAAAAGTGGAGAGGAGGGCTAATTGAGTCCCGGAAAGTTTCCTGACAATTAAGTAGAGAAATACAATCGATACTAATGAAATAACGACCGAAGTCAGGCGACCGGCTTTGTCCAGACCGAGACTGGGAGCCAGGCGATAAGTGGTGAGATGGGCTAGGTTGTAGATCGGAAATTCAACCATGCGATAACCGTGGGGGTTTGGCTTGCCTGAAGGGATACTACTAATGTCCTGAAAACGAGGTTTCAATAAATTTATCCCCTCCTGACTGAAGACACGAGTGACTGAGGCGGTATCGGCTTGGCGCCAAGAGTGCCAGTCAGCGATGGGGTTATCAATTTTGTAAAGACGTAAAACTAGAGCCAGAACTAATATTAACGACAAAGACAATACTTCTATCTTTCTATTCATGACTTGGTGCTCATTGCTAAGCCCGTAAAGGCCCAAAAGAGAATGGCAATTTTGCTAGCCTCGAAGACGTCCAAAAAGATGGCGGATATAAGAAAGATTGAGAAAACCCCAAGCGCCCCCAGGGTGATGACCTTGTCGAGATTGCTTTTGGCCGATAGATAGCGGTGGTGAAGTCCACGGCCCAAGGCGATCAAGATGGAAA
>CAZDXN010000036.1:0-5089 GCA_964509695.1 uncultured Pseudomonadales bacterium
TGACGGCGGTTTGGGCTTTGACTTGGGAGGTATCTCCTGAGATCATGACGCCGAAGGGGGAGGAGGAAGAAATGTCACGGATCCAGGCGGGAAGGACGGTGCTCTTGGTCGTGTCTCCGTACCAACCTAGCAATTCAACTCTGTCCCCGACCTTAATATCAGTGTAGGCCAGCCCACTACCAAGTTTTTTGGTAATTTTTGTTCTGGCACAGAGGACAACCACCTTGGGTTTGGTGCTATCTCCATTTAGGTTCCAGACAAATTGGCCGTCTTGTTTGCCGGCCACAATACCGGAAGCCGTCCCGAGAGGTTTTTGTCTGGTATATGAGCTACAAGGGTCCCCCGCTTTTGCTCCGAGGAGGAAATCGCCGTTTATTGTCTGATAGGCGGCGATGGCGAGAATAGCAATGATGATGAGGGGGAAAATTAGACCGAGGGTCTTGGACATACTTTATTGTAAACACAATTATCGGATAGTAGCAAGGATTTAGGTGGAGAGATCTTTCTTGATCTCACGGATGAGTCTCTCGGCTTCGCGTTGAAGCTCCATCTCGATATCTACTGAGGCGTGGTCTTTTAGGTAACTGATTAACTCGGGATCGTAAGGGGCGTTTTCCAGCCGGGACAGGAAGGTGTGGTGTTGGTGGGGATGAAGCTTCTGGAGGATGTATTCGATCAGACCTTGGTGAATGATATCGTCAACCAGTTGTTTCATTTTCCCTTTGTGATTCTCGGGTTGGGGCGAGTTTTCAATTTGAATAATTACTTCGGTTTTGTCGACAAGGTGGTCGTAGAAAATTATGCTCATATTTTGGTGGTGACTGGACCGAGAGGGATTTGATTGTCTGGGTCGTCTAAAAATAAGAATAGCACCAAACCCTTCCGGGGGCCCAAATGAAGGTTTAGGGCTTTCATTACCTCAGGTGAACCGCCGAATTGTTTCCCGGTCCAATGAGCCGGTCCGGCGTCACCGAGTACGGTAACGACGGCTGTGCCGTTCACTGGATTGACCACCAATATTTTTCGGTATTTGTACCAATCGCGGAGTTTGACGAAGTCCTGATTCCAGTTGGGAAGATAGAGAGTTTGGGCGACGGAGTACCATTTTTCGCGAAGATAATCTTGAGTCGTAAATTGCGACTGACTCCGGGCAAAGTATCCCCAAGCGCCAAGACCGGGAGCAATACCGGCAATTTGTTCGTCGTCATGATCGAGAAGGGTATCACCCGGATAACGCCGAAGGTGCTGTTCATATCCGATATAGCCGACCTGATGATTGAGCTGTTGGCCGTCTAAAGTCGCCTTTGCCGGCAGACCGGTCGAAGCTAAAATGACGTCTTCGATAACCTTGGCTTCCCCGTCCTCAAGTTTCGTCGGAGTGTGAGGCGTAATTGGGCCTAGAGAATTTTTTAGAGTCTCGCTGACCGAGGCCGACTTGACAGACTCGGCATGACTTGGGGTAAGTAGAGCGGGAAGATTCACCCCGGACATCAAAAGGGCGCCGGTGAGGCCGGCTCCGGCAAGGAGGCGGGTGGATTTCTCCCGGAGATTGTAGGCGAGGAGAGAAGTTTTGGTAAAAAACTTCTTGGCGGCTTTGTGTTTTCCGAGTTTTTTGTTTAGAAGATCGCTTCGCTTTTGTAGGGCAGTGAGAGCATTGCTGCTGATTGATGGGGTACTGATCATTTAGATTTATGATTTATGATTCAAGAATTAAGATTTTGGGAGATGCGGGCGAGGATTTCGTCGCGGCCGATGATTAACATAGATTCAGTCAGGGGAGGAGTGACCTTGCTCCCGGCGACGGCGAGTCGAAGCGACATAAAGTATTCCCCCCGATTCCAACCATGGGAATTGGCGGAGTCGACCAAGCCAGTTTCGATGGCTTCCTTGGTCCAGACGACAGAAGATAGGACCTCTAGGGCGGATTGAAGATAGGAGTGGGTCGACGTATCAGCTGGAGTGGGGCGGACGAAAAAGAATTTAGTTAATTGGTCAAATTGGTCTAATTGGGTAATTCGTTCCTTCACCAGAGGAATTATTTTGAGGAGGAGTTCATCTGAGACTTCATGTTTGATAAATGGCTTGATTCTTCCCAAGAGGACGTCGTCGGAAAGACGTTTGATCCAGGCTTTGTTGAAATGATTTAGTTTTTGAATATCGAAAATGGCGTTTTGTTTTTGGATTTTGTTCTCATCAAAGATTTCGACCATTTCCGATAAAGAGAGGACGGCGGAATTATCCTGATACGAGAAGCCTAAGAAAAATAGGAAATTATTGATCGCCTCAGGAAGATAGCCCTCATCCCGATACTCAAGAACCGACTTGGCACCATGGCGTTTGGATAACTTGGCCCGGTCCGGCCCCAAGAGCAATGGTACGTGGGCAATTTGGGGGAACTCCCAGCCAAGAGCTTCGTAGATTTTGAGGTGAACTGGAGTCGAAACGATGTATTCGACCCCGCGGATGATGTGGCTAATTTCCATGAGATGGTCGTCAATCATCGCGGCCAAGTGGTAGGTGGGAACTCCATCGCTCTTCATCAGAACTTTGTCGTCCACCTCACTATTGGGAATAGAAATTTTACCCTGAACCATATCGTGCCAAGTGGCGTAGCCTTCCTTGGGCATGCGAATCCTGACGGCTCCTTCGTCTTCGTAGGCGGCGCCTTTGGTGATTAATTCTTTGGAATATTTTTGATAGATTTCCAGTCTTTCGGTCTGAATATACGGAGCGAAGGAGCCGCCTTTCTTTGGATCCTCGTCGGAAGTCAGACCAAGAAAATCTTGAATTTCATAGATTTTTTCCAGTGAACCGGGGACGGTTCGTTTTTGGTCAGTGTCTTCAATTCGCAGAATGAATTGGCCCTGGTATTTCTTGGCCAACAAAAAGGAGTAGAGAGCGGTCCGAGTGTTGCCAATGTGGGGAATGCCGGTGGGACTGGGGGCAAATCTGGTGCGGACGATAGCCTGATTCATACTGTAGATAGTATACTTGAATTAATTCTATGGCGAGTCTAACCGAAACAGCAAAGATTACTAGGAAGTTAATTAGATATGGAGCGATTGCCTTCGTGGCAATTAGCGTGCTCTGGACCCTGGGAGGAGTGGCAATCCATTATTATCAGATATTATTTCCGACCGCGCCGCCGCCGCCAACGATGGATTTTGGCCCGTTGCCTCCGGTAAGCTTCCCCAAAGAATCGGGGCGGCCGAAGTTGATTCTGGAATTACCCACCGGAGTGATCCCAGAATTCCCGGACAGAATGAATGTATATTATGCCCCAACGAAGAGAAGTGGTTTCCTTGATGCCCAGACGGGAATTGATACGGCTAGAGCCTTGGGCTTTACTTTTAATCCGGATATCCCCAGTGAGACGAGTTATGTCTGGACGAACCAAGACCAGCTGGCATCAAGACTGAAGATGGATATCGTCTCCGGCCACTTTTCGCTAATACGACAATGGCAGAACAACCCGGCGTTGTTGTCATTGACCAACTTCACCTCTGACCAACAGGTGATAAGTGATGTAAACAACTACCTGCGAAAAGCGAATTTGTTGCCCAATGATGTGGACAAGGTGCAAAAAGTGACTTACCTATCGGCGGTATCAGGGAAATTAATTCCGACGATTTCCTTGTCTGAAGCGGACTTTGTCCAAGTCGATTTCTTTCGGAGCAACCTGACAACGACGGATAAGGATACTAAAAAAGTGATAAGCAGTTATCCGTTTTATCGACTCGATCCTGATTTTGGCTTGATTAGGGCGATTGAGTCGGGGTCTCGAGACGCTCTCGATAAGATCGTTAGCCTTGAGTTTAACTACACCACGGTTGAGTATGGTAAAACTGGAACATATCCGATTAAAACCGGAGATATTGCTTGGCAGGAGTTTAGCAACGGAGGAGGTTTCGTCACTGATAAAAGTCCAAAGACCGGTAGTATCGCGGTGAGACGGGTCCTACTGGGATATTTTGATTCGCCGTCACAAAATTACGCCATGCCGATATTCGTTTTCTTGGGCGATAAGGGGTTTGTGGGCTATGTCAGCGCGGTAACGGACGCGGTGTTAAAGAAAACTGTGTCACAGTGACACAGTGCCACGAGTGGATTTAGATCGATTTCCACTCATAGTTGTCGTAAACCCAGTTGATTAGTTTGACGGACTCCCCAAAACGATCAGTGGAATTTAGAAGCGTTATCAGGACGCTCTTGCCGTCGCGGGTAACCAGAGTGACTAGACATTCTCCTGACTCGGGGGTCCAGCCGGTCTTCAAGCCCTTGACGCCGTCGATACCCAGAAGTTTATTGGTAGACTCGAGAATAAATTTTTTCGAGCCAGTGACGTCGGTGAAGGTGACGTTTTTTGTCGAGACAATTTTCCTGATCGTAGCGTCACCAATGGCTTCTCTGGCGATAAGGGTAAGGTCGGCGGCGGTAGTAAAGTGGTCGAGATTATAAAGGCCAGTGACGTTGGTAAAGTGGGTGGATTTCAGATCTAACTCCCGAACTTTCTGATTCATCCGGCCAATGAATTGGGTGTAACCGCCGGGATAATTTTCGGCCAAGACCAGGGCGGCGTCGTTGCCAGAGTCGACCAACAGTCCAAAAAGAAGATTCTCGACGGTGAGTCTGTCCCCTGCAGCCAGGTGGATTGATTGACCAAGAGCGTCGCCGGCGGACTTCACGGTTAGGACCTCATCAAGGTTGTAAGCGGAAAGAGCGACGAGGGCAGTCATCAGTTTGGTGGTGCTGGCCGGATAGAAACGATCGGTACTATTTTTTTGATAAATCTCGGTACCGGAATCCGGGTCAAAAACATAAATAGCGTTGGCGGTTAACACCGGAACGGTGGTGGATGTCTCTTTGGCTTGCGGAATGGTCAAGGCTGAGGTGGTAGCGGATTTTACTAGAGGCGGGGGTGGTGGTGAGGTGAGAGGAATTGAAATAAAGATCGCTACACAGACGGCAACCACCAAGAGATCGACAAATTTTAAGGGTGATAACCGCAGTTTCATGAACTAATCTTAGCAGACGGTTATTGGTTGAGGCGGACGTCGATGCGCTCCATATCGCGAGGAAACATCGAAGC
>CAZDXN010000037.1:0-4907 GCA_964509695.1 uncultured Pseudomonadales bacterium
CGGCACCACCGCCCCCACCCAAGCTCTGGACATCGTTGGTAATCTCCAGTTCTCCGGTGCTCTTCTTCCCAATGGTTCATCAGGCACCACCGGTCAGTTCTTGATCTCAGGAGGGACTGGTTCGCCTACTTGGACATCATCCGTTACTGCCAATGCTCTCAAGTGGAATTCCCTCACCAGTCCTGATGGCAATCTGGCCTTAGCCATGAGTGCCTACACCTCAACATTTACTTACGGGGCTACTACTGGTGCAGGAGTTAATCTCTTTAACTTAACTGATACTGCCAATAACACTGGCACTGGCTACCTGATGAACCTCTCCACTGGTAACTCCTCCGCTCTCAATCCATTCCGTGTCGTCGCCGCCAATGGTGTTGAAGCCTTGATGGTCAAGTCCAACGGGAATGTGGGGATTGGGACGACAAGCCCGGGGGCGAAACTCGATGTTGCCGGAAGTATTAATCTTACTTCCGCAACAGCTAATATCAATGTTAATTCAAGCGGTGCAGTCGGTGATTCTAACGCGGTGGGTTTTGCCGGCTCTAGGGCATTGGTTGGATACGATGGAGTGAACGGCGTGGCTTATTTGCAAGGCGCTTCTGCCAAGAGTTTAGCTTTGCAAACAAACGGTGCTAACACGAGACTGTTTATCGATACCACCGGCAACGTCGGCATCGGCACTACGAGCCCCGCCTCACTTTTGGATGTAGCCGGAACTGCTTGGCTAAGAGGTGTAGCCGGAGGAACATCGGGCTTGTTTGTCAACAGTAGCGGTAATGTGGGCGTGGGGACGACTGCTCCATCTCAATTGCTGCAAATATACAAGAGTCAGAACGCTGGTACAGGTTTTATAGTACAAAACGATAATAGTGGAACAGCGGCAAATTCTGTCTTCGCAATCGGAAATTCACCAGCCGCATACCCTTGGAACGCCATGTTCTTCGAACATTATGGGACAGGGTATACAGCAAACGGTCTCCGTCAACCAAGCTCCACGGCAATCATTGGCGGGGCTGGGGCTTCCAACGGATTAAGTATCGGGGTGGATAACGCCACAGGACCCTTGAGCTTCTATACAAACGGAATCGTAAATGGCGCAGATATGGTCCTAAGTACCGGAGGAAATATGGGTATAGGGACTACTGCTCCAGCTCAGAAACTGGACATCGTCGGGAATCTCCAGTTCTCCGGTGCCCTCCTCCCCAACGGCTCTTCAGGTACCACCGGTCAGTTCTTGATCTCTGGAGGGACTGGTTCACCCACGTGGACATCATCCGTTACTGCCAATGCTCTCAAGTGGAATTCTCTCACCTCTCCCGATGGCAATCTTGCTCTGGCCATGAGTGCCTACACCTCTACCTTTACCTATGGAGCCGCAACAGGAGCCAACGTCAACCTCTTTAACCTCACCGACACTGCCTCCAACACCGGCACTGGCTACTTGCTTAACCTATCCACCGGAAACTCCTCTGCTCTTAACCCTTTCCGCGTCGTCGCCGCCAATGGAGTCGAGGCCCTGATGGTCAAATCCAACGGCAATGTGGGGATTGGGACGACCAATCCAGGGGCGAAGTTGGATGTATCAGGCAGTATCAATATTGGTGGCGGCGGAGCATTGTATTTTAATAATTTATCAATGGGGGGAACAATAAATCTACCGAATAATAATGCTATTGTTTGGCGAAACGCAGCTAACAATGCTGATGTAGGAACAATAAAGGTTGACACTTCTAACAGACTTAATCTTGGTGACAGTAGTAACGCTGTGTTAATAAATCCAAACGGCGGCAACGTCGGCATCGGGACGACGGGGCCGAGCAGCAAGCTCCAAGTTTATTCTTCAAATGATGTGGATGGTATCAGCTTGCGTTCTGGTTCTAGCAACGCATATGTAAGTTACAGCATCGGTCGCACTGCATCGGAGGGATATCTCGGCATAGTGGCTGATACAAATAACTTTCTCAATGGGTCGGTGGCTGGTAATCTTGTTTTAAAATCTGGTACGAGTAAGTTATTACTCGGAAGTGGTGCAACGTTGGGTATGACAATAGATACTACTGGCAACGTCGGCATCGGGACGACCGCTCCAACTGCTGCTTTAAATGTCGCTCATCCTACGAGCGGTCCAGTTGCTGTTTTTGATACTAATTTAAATACCCAAAAAGTATATGTTTCCAGAAATTCTACCATAACCGAGGCTCTATCTTTTGGCGTTGACGATACGAGCGCATATATTGAATCTATTCAGAACGAAAATAGTGCCGGCTATGGAAACATGATCTTCCGCGTCGATAACGACTCGACAGCAGATGGATATTTTGCATTCCAGAACAAATCCGCTTCAGAATTTATGCGCATTAATTCTTCCGGCAACGTCGGCATCGGGACGACAGCTCCGCTGTCAAAACTGGGTATCCTAGGCAGTGCTTCAGTCGGGGCCACCTATGGGTCCATCGCTGCACCCACGTCAGGGATGATAATCGAAGGCAACGTCGGCATCGGGACGACGGGGCCAGCGCACCTGCTCCACATTTCTGGAAGCTCTGCGACGGCACCGACTATCGCCGCTATTCGTCTTGACGACACTGCAGGCAATGCTAATTCCCGAAACTGGGAAATTGCTCCTGGTTACGCTGCATATGGCAATTTGGACTTCATGGTAAGCAGTGCGGCTGACGGCAACCCTGACGGCCTAACCAAGATGTCGATCGATAAACAAGGCAACGTCGGCATCGGGACGACGGGGCCATTGGCTCTTCTCCATTTGAATACCAGTTCTGCAGGTGCAGCTCGCTTGCGAATTACAGAAACAGGGGACACGGCTGATGGGCATTATGCTGGAATTGATTTGTATGATGGTGCAACGGCTAAATGGGCTATAGTCAAAAATGGGGTTGCTAATGATTTGTTGTTTGTCAGTGCCACAAACAACGTCATGACGATGCAACAGAGCGGCAACGTCGGCATCGGCACTACTGCTCCGACTCAACCTCTGGACATCGTCGGGAATCTCCAGTTCTCCGGTGCTCTTCTTCCCAATGGTTCATCAGGCACCACCGGTCAGTTCTTGATCTCCCAGGGGACGAGTGCTCCCATCTGGACAAGTAGCGTCACCGCCAGCGCTCTGCCTTTCTCGGGGATAACCTCGGGGACAAATACCCAAGCCTCGATGGTCGTCGGCACGGGAGCCGCTCTGACCTACTCCGGAACAGGAACCATCAACGCCAGCAGTTTGGTTGGCGCCACCTGGGTCGCTCCGGGAACGATTGGCTCCACCACTCCTTCAACCGCTGCCTTCACCACTCTGACTTCTTCCGGTGCCACCACTCTGGGAACCGGCTCTTCCCTCACCAATACCTTTGGCGCTGGTGCTTCCTCAATCAACACCATCGGCTCATCCACCACTCCCGGTGCCCTGACTCTCCACGGCGCAACAACTTTAGATAACACCTTTACTGTTTCTGGTAGTAACCTCACCTCTCTGGGGGGAAACCTCACAGTGACGGGAACTACTTGGACAGCCACTCCCACCATCTCCGGTCTGATCACCGCCACAAGCGGTCTGACTGCCAACGGAACTCTGGATGCCAACGCAGTGGTGACTCTGGGTGATAACGGTGATAATGTCACCATCGACTCCAATGTCTGGGATGTCACTGCCGCCGGAGCCGCTTCTGGACTCACCGGTATCTCCTCCTCAGGAAATATTGACCTTTCTGCCTTGAGTGCTGGTGGAATTGTCAAAGCGGCTGTCACTACCGGAAGACTGGCCATCGCCACTGCCGGCACGGACTATGAGAATCCCCTCACCTTCAGTAATGGACTGGTCCGCTCCGTCAACGCCGTCAAACTGGGGGGAACCCTGACCGCCGCCACCGATATTCCTCTGGGTGGATTCAATCTCACCTTCTCGGGGACGGGAAACGTCGGCATCGGCACTACTGCTCCGACTCAACCTCTGGACATCGTTGGTAATCTCCAGTTCTCCGGTGCTCTTCTTCCCAATGGTTCATCAGGCACCACCGGTCAGTTCTTGATCTCAGGAGGGACTGGTTCACCCACGTGGACATCATCAGTTACTGCCAATGCTCTCAAATGGAACGCTCTCACCTCTCCTGATGGAAACTTGGCTCTAGCCATGAGTGCCTACACCTCTACCTTCACCTACGGTGCAACGACTGGTGCTGGTGTTAATCTCTTTAACTTAACTGATACTGCATCAAATACAGGAACAGGATATATGTTGAATCTTTCTACTGGTAACTCCTCGGCTCTTAACCCTTTCCGCGTCGTCGCCGCCAACAGTGTTGAAGCTCTGATGGTCAAATCCAACGGGAATGTGGGGATTGGGACGACGGCGCCAAGCTATAAGCTTGACATTAGATCGGCAACTTCAGGAACATCTCTTGTCAATATCCAATCAGCTGACGCTTTAGGAGTTGGTTTGAGAATTGCCAACTCTGGTCAAGCGTGGAGTATATTTACAGGTGCCTCTAACGAATTTAGAATAGATGGCGACAATACCAATGTCTTCCATATCGACGACGCAGCTCCTCAAGGAAGTCTTTGGATCACAAGCAGCGGCAACGTCGGCATCGGGACGACGGGACCCAGAGCTTTATTAAATGTTCACGGTGCAACAGGTTCCCTTGGAAAGATTTATGTAACTTCCGCCGACCAAAATAATACTACCTCGGGTGGTGGAATATTCTTTGGAGAGGGAGCAGTTACAGAGCAGTATGGTGCAATGGTTGGGTACGATGGAAATAACGACAGGTTTTATATCAAATCAGGTGGAACAAGTCTTACAGAAAATTTTGTGCTGCTTAGAGATAGCGGCAACGTCGGCATTGGGACGACCAATCCATCTGCGAAGTTGGAAGTGGCCGGAACTCTGACCGTCTCCG
>CAZDXN010000038.1:0-4711 GCA_964509695.1 uncultured Pseudomonadales bacterium
AACTTTTGTCGGTTGCCGGCGCTTATTGGCATGGAGATGAGAAAAATAAAATGTTAACGCGTCTTTATGGAACAGCGTTTGGGTCGAAAGAGGAGTTAGATAAATATCTTTGGCAAATTGAAGAAGCCAAAAAAAGAGACCACCGGAAACTCGGACGTGAACTGGATTTGTTTGCTTTTTCCGACCTAGTCGGCCCCGGATTGCCACTATATACACCAAGGGGGGCATTTGTGAGACGAAGTCTCACCGAATTTATCGAGTCACTGCAATCGGCTCAGGGGTACACGCAGGTTTGGACGCCTCAGATCGCCAAAGCGGAACTTTTTAAGATCAGTGGACACTACGATAAATACAAAGGGGATATGTTTCGGGTCATCAGCAATTACAGTGATGAGGAATTTTTCCTGAAACCGATGAACTGTCCTCAGCATACGCAAATTTATGCGAGTCGGCCGAGGAGTTATCGCGAACTGCCACTTCGATTGACAGACTTTGCCATGCTGTATCGAGACGAAAAGCCCGGTGAGCTATCTGGTTTGGCTCGAGTACGGAGTTTTTCCCAGGATGATTGCCACGTCTTCTGCCGTGAGGATCAGGTAGACGAAGAGGTGGATAAAGCCTTGGCGATGACAAAGAAGGTAATGGAGACTTTTGGTTTCAAGTATCGATATCGTCTGTCAACCAGAGATACGTCTCACCCGGAGAAATATCTCGGGGAGCCGAAGGTATGGGATCGCTTGGAAGCTTGGGCGGTCGAGATTATGAAAAGAAATAAGATTGAGTACTACGATGGTCCCGGGGAAGCCGCTTTTTATGGTCCCAAAATGGATTTGATGGCGACGGACGCGCTGGGTCGGGAATGGCAACTGTCTACGGTTCAGATCGACATGGTTCAGCCGGCAAGATTCGGCTTGACCTATGTCGATAAAGATGGTTCCTCGAAAGTCCCGGTGATGATTCATCGAGCGATAGTGGGATCGCCGGAGCGGTTTATGATGGTACTCATCGAACATTATGCCGGTGTCTTCCCACTTTGGCTGGCGCCAACTCAAGTGTCAATTCTGCCTGTTTCCGAAAAAGTCACGGAATACTCTGAAAAGATAAATTCGGAATTAAAAGCAAATGGTATTCGGATCGAGTTGGTAACGGATGCCGATAGTTTGGGAAAGAAAATCAGAAACGCGGAGGCGATGAAGATTCCATATATGTTGGTGGTGGGCGAAAAAGAGGCGGAAAGTAATCAGGTGAGTGTGCGGGGACATGGACAAAAGGATCTAGGGGTGATGGAGTTATCGACTTTTGTCGAAAAGGTGAAGAATGAAATAGATACAAAAGCGTTATCTTAGGGGGTAGAATATCAATATGGCTTCAAGAATAGACGAGATTATTAGTGAACGGAAGAAAAAGATGGAGGGGCTGACGGCTCTGGAGATAGAGCTATTTCCTGCGCGAAGTCAGAAAGATATCACCAATGGAGAGGTGGTCAATAATTTCGCTAAATATGAAGGGAAAAGTTTTAACCTAACCGGAAGAATTGTGGCTTGGAGGGAACACGGCAAGTTGATTTTTGGTCAGATCCTCGACCAATCGGGCAAGATTCAGTTGTTTATCCGAGGAGATGAACTGGAACCAACGAGCAAAGCGAAACAGACAATCGGCTTTGGCGATCTTCACCTTCTGGACATCGGTGATTTTGTCCAGGTATTCGGCGAAATAGTCAAAACCAAAACCGGAGAAATTTCGGTGCAAGTGAAGCATATTAAATTACTAACAAAGTCGTTGCGGCCCTTGCCGGAAAAATGGGTGGGGCTCAAAGATATGGAAATTGCGTTTCGAAAGAGATATCTGGACTTCATTGTCAACCGCGACAAAGTGGAAAGATTCATCCGAAAGAGCAAGTTCTGGGAAGCGAATCGGAAATTCATGAAGGATCATGGTTTCATTGAGGTGGAGACGCCGATTCTCGAATCAATGACGGGGGGAGCGGACGCTCGACCGTTCGTAACTCACATGAATGCTTTGGATCAGGATTTCTTCCTCCGGATTTCGACGGAATTGTTTGAGAAGAGGCTGATCGGTGCCGGTTTTGAGAAGATTTATACCCTTGGCCCGAATTTCCGAAACGAGGGGATCGACGACGAGCACCTGCCGGAGTTCTACCAACTGGAGTGGTACTGGGCATATGCGGATTATAACGATGGCATGAAACTGATCAAGGAAATGTATCGCTACGTCGCCAGTGAAGTCTATGGACGGACAAAATTCACCAGCCGGGGAATGACCTATGACTTGGCGGATGAATGGGTAGAGATCGATTATGCAAAAGTAATAAAAGAAAAGTTAGGTATTGATATTTTTACCTCAACTGACGGTGCAATGATGAAGGTAGTCAAGGCGAAGGGATTGAAACTGGCAGGGGACATCAATCGGGCGAGATTGATTGATAATCTCTGGAAACTGATTCGAAAAGAAATTGCCGGGCCGGCATTCCTGATCAACGAGCCGAAATTCATGTCGCCTTTGGCGAAGAGTAAGCCGGAAAACCCGGAATTGACGGAGAGATTCCATGTAATTTTGGCCGGGTCGGAGTTGGGGAATGGCTATTCGGAACTGAATAATCCGATGGACCAACGGGCCCGGTTTGAGGAACAGCAAAAAGCGCGCGAAGAAGGGGACGAAGAAGCCCAGATGATGGACGTCGATTTTGTGGAGATGCTCGAGTACGGCATGCCGCCGACCTGCGGTTGGGGACATTCGGAAAGATTGTTCTGGTTCCTCGAGGACGTTTCTGCCCGCGAAGGGACGCTCTTCCCAACGATGAGAGTGAAGAAGGATGAGCAGGAGAAGGGCGAGGAAGAGTAGAATAATTCCAAATGAAGCGCGGATTAAGGTACGGGGTTGATTTTATAACTGATCCTAACAAATTTAAGTGTCGGGGTGGTGTGAAGCTGGCTTTTGATCTGGCGAAGGAGATTCATAAGGATGACGTAAGAAAAAACGGAGCTTTGTGGATCCAACATCCGGTGGCGGTGGCGAGTTTACTTCGTAATCTTGGGACGCCCGATGAGGTAGTTGTGGCGGGTTTGTTGCATGATACGGTTGAGGATCATCCTAACTTAATTTCACTTGATGATATTGAGAAGAAATTTGGGGAACGGGTGAGGAATCTGGTTGACGGAGTAACCAAGGAAAAAATTATGACAAATAAAATGTTGGAGGATTTCGCGACTTCAAGAAAGGTGGCGCAAGAATCGGTAATTGACTTCGGAGTTGCATTAATCAAACTTGCAGACCGTTATCATAATCTGACAACTAACTATGCTTTGAAAAAGGAACGACAAAAAGAATTTTCCGAGGAATCACTTCGGTTCCACGTACCATTAGCCAGATCGTTTGGTCTTTGGGACTTTAGTAATTTATTGGCCGATGAAGCTTTTCGATACTATGATCCAAAACATTTTGATGATGTAAAAAAAGAAATTGATGGAGACCCGAGGTTAAGGGAAAAATTTAGGAGAAAATGGATCGAGAATCTGCGATTGTTGTTGCGAAAAATGGGCTTTGAGGGTGAAGTTAAGGTCTTGTTGGGGGGGTACTATGAACTTTCGGAAAAAAGACGTCTGTCTTCGATGAGGGCAGAGGTTAGTCCGCGGGGCTTTCGTGACATGAGTGATCTAATTAGTTTCAGGGTGATTGTTTCTGGAAAAATTTCACAAATCTATGAGGTGGTGGCTGGGGTTTTGGGGAAGTGGGGAGACATTGTTGATTACGAAAGGATTGATAATTTTGTCGTCAAACCGGCGGATAACGGATATCGGGCGTTTCGACTCCGGATTAAGGAAAAGGCTGGGCCAATTGAACTGGCGATCGCGACGGATAAGATGGAGGAATATAACCGGAAGGGAGTCCTAGCTTTGGGAAAGAGTGAATCACGAATTTTGGTTTTTACTCCGAGCAGAGAACTATTTTTTATGCCGATGGGAGCTAGAGTAGTGGATTTGGCATACAAGTTAAATCCGGTCCTGGGGATGCAAATGGCCGGTGCGCGGGTTGATGGGAAATTGGCAATGCCTGAGGACAGACTGGTTAGTGGAACTCAGGTTGAAATTATTGAGGCCTCTCGAGTAATAGGGGGCCCAAATAAGGCTTTGCTGAAACATTGCCTTCCTGAGACTGCTAGATTGATTAAAGGGCAGTTACGAGAAGCCTCCAGACAGAAGCTGATAACTAAAGGAAAAAGAATTATGGAGAAGGTGTTATCAGAATTAGGCTTGTTGACTATTTCGGATCTAGGCCGGGTGATAGAGATGAGGTTCTTGACCCATTTTGGTTGTGCCTCGATAGAACAGTTTTATTTTAAATCCGGGTATGCCTCGGAGAGATATTTGTTGGAGGTACCGAAGAAATTGATGGAGTTGGGGATTGCCGGGAAGAGGTATATCACCATTGCAGTTACGGGTAGGGATGACAAAATGGGGTTGTCTGTAGTTCTTCGGAAAGTAATCGGTGGCTATGGAGGAAATATAGTTCATTCAATAGAAAGGGTTGATTTGGATGGAAGTTTTCGGATTAGAATTTTGACAATCGGGATAGCGCCGTCAAAAAAAACTGGAATTGAAAAAAAGTTGAAGAGAAATAAATATTTTGAGGAAGTGTTGGTAGTTTAATTATTTAAACCGCATTGTTTCTTGATGGTTTCGACGAGGGTGGT
>CAZDXN010000039.1:0-4581 GCA_964509695.1 uncultured Pseudomonadales bacterium
GACGTACAAAATTGCTTCGCAATTTTTACGTTCCTAACAACGTTTAAATTTTGCATTGCAAAATTTATTACGTTGTGGACCCGGAGGGAATTGTCCTGCAAAGCAGGATCTGGCTTTGCCAGAAACCCTAGGGGTTGTGGTGGACCGTGCCGGACTCGAACCGGCTACCTCAACTATGCCATAGTTGCGCTCTACCAGGTGAGCTAACGGCCCATATAAAAAATTTGTCAAATTGGACCAATTGGTCTAATTCGAGGAAGATTCCAGATCATATTTTACCAGATTGGAGATAGGAACGGCGTTTTTTGAAGAGGTTTTCTCGGAAACCGCCTTCGTGGAGAAATTTATCTTCTTGAGCACGGAGTAGCTGGTCGAGAAGATAATTTTCTTTGAAAATCAGACAGATCATCAGGTTGGCAAAGTTTTCCGGATTATCAAAGTCCAAATTGGTCCAATTGGTCAAATTAGACAAATTTGTGGGTGAGGAGACTGATTCTTTGAATTGGCGGAGACGGATTACTTTGGGATCGGATATTGACCATTGAGTGAGATTGTTTTGACGGAGAAAGTCTTTGTAGTCCTCTAGCAATTCTCCGAAGCTGGCCCGGCCGACTCCAGTGAGCTTAATATTCATTTCGACGCTTTTTTCCAGAGATCCCTCGACGATGTTTTGTTTACCCGATCGGGCCGCTTGAATCATCTGATCGACAGTTCGATGGTACTCGAAACGATGGAGAAATTTACGACAAAAAATTACGGTCAGATCGTGGAGGGTGACGGCTAGTCTGTAGACGAGGAGATTCTGATATCCACCCATACGTTGATATTAGTCTAATTGGGCCAATTGGTCCAATTTGCCAAACTTGTCTAATTTGACTAATTCGTTGGCAGATTTGGCGCGGCGTCGGTGGGGAGGGGGACTTGAGTCTGGGGAGAGGGTAGCGGGGTGGGAGTGACGAGCTCGATGTTTTGTTTGGCGTCCTCAGGGGTTTGAGCGGCTGGTGTAGGAACTAATTTCTCGAGCTCCTTTAGCTCGTTTTGAGCTTGTTGGTAGTCGGTACTATTGGGATCGAGGAGCTGGACGACGATGCGCATTTGCTCGAGGGCCTTGGGATAGTCCTTTTTGGCCTTCATGACGACGGAGAGGTTGTAGTGGGCGTTGGCCCAGTTGGATTTGAGAGCGATGGCCTGCTCATATAATCTTTGGGCGGAGTCGAGGTCTTTGCCGGAAAAATAAATGCCGCCAAGATCCAGCCTGAGACGAGCGTTGGAGGGATCAATACTCATAGCCTGACCGTAGCTAGCGATAGCCCAATCTTGAGCGCCTTGAGCAAAGTTGATCAATTGACGATAGGTGAGGCCGAGATTCTCCCAAACAAGAACGCTATCGGGATCGAGTTGGGTGGCGTTTTTGGCCTCGCGAATAGCCTGCTCGACGAGTTGGGTGATATTGGTTTTGTCCTGTTCGGAGGGGTCTTTTTTGGCGGCGATGGAATTGGCGAGGGCGAGAGATGTCTGAGAGAAGTTCAGGCGATAAAAAGGATTCCGGGGCTCGAGGGTATAGGCGCTGATCTGTTGGTTGTAGCTTTCGGAGGCGTTGGTGTTGAGCAGGCCCATGGCTTTATAAGTGGCCAAGTTGGCAGCATAAGCGCGCCCCTCGAAGTACCAGAAGAATATCAGGAGTCCGGCGGAGAGAAATCCGAATATCCAGGGGAGAAAAGTGGATTGGTCGGCGACGTCCTTAACTTCATCACCGTCGAGCTTGAGAGACAGGCCGACGAGGGCGAGGGCGATAAAGCTCATACCTAAGAGAACGGAGTTGGTGGGGATGACAAAGTTGGCGATGAAAGTGCCGAGCAAGAATATAAAGGAAGCAGTCAGATTGACCGAACCTTTTTTGCCGGTAATCTGTTTGAGGGCGAGATTGCCTGATCTTAGAAACATGGCCAGCCAGAGACCTGCCCCCAGAACACCGGTGGTGGTAAGAACGGTAAAGAATTCGTTGCTACTGCTGTTGAAGCGGGAGTCCCAAAGAGGGGTGAGGTTCAGATAAGCGGGCTTTAGGCGGGTATAGGCGGCCATAAAGTTTTCCGGACCGGCGCCCAGAAGGAAGGTACGGGCGTTCTTGAAGATATCGAGAGCGATAGACCAGCCAGCGGTGAAGGGGAGAAGGAGAATGGTGTTTCCGCTGCCGGGGAGAATCAGGCTGATCTGGCTGATCGAGGAGCCGGCAAAAAGGGCGGTGGCGACGAGCAAGACTACCTTGATCTGCCATTGGATGGATTTGAAGGCCAGATAGAGAGAGACGATGGTCAGCGGGAGGACAAAGGTGAGAAAAGGAATCGGTCCGCCGACGGGATTCATGGTTTTGGCGGTGAACCAAGCGGGAGCGTTGGGGATCATCGAGGTTCCACCAAGATAGGCGTAGAGGGAAAAGACAGAGACGAGAACTCCGGAGAGAATCAGGGCGGCGAAGGTCAGATTGATGACCTCTTTGTTTTTTTGGGAGGAAGTGACACCAAGATAAAGCGCTGCCAGAGCGACAATTGAGGCAGTTCGGTTGATGAGACTCATGTAGGGATTGCCCGACTGAATCAGACTGGAGAGAACATAAACTACGGCCAGCAAGAGGATGGCGAGGGTGGAGGGGGTGAAGCTGATCAGGACGCGCCGGCGGGCGATGTTTCTGACTGACCAAGCGAGCAGAGACAAACTACCGGCAACGAATAAAAGCAAATTTTTGTTGGTTGTGAAAAAATCGGTGGTGAGGGGAAGGAAGAAAAGTGGGAGGAGTAGGGCGGTGGCCGGAAGCAAGTAACGAAGCAGGCCAGTGGCGATTTTGTCGATGGTTTGACGCATTGGGGCCATTATGGATTATAGCCTAGGGAAAAGTCAAGATCTGAAAATTAAAGACTGCGTAAGTATTGTATGAACTGAGAGGGGGTCAGGGTGAGTATATTTAGCTTGTTTTTTATCTTTTCGATTTGAAAATGCCTTAGGTTGTAGGTAATCAGATATCTGACGTCGGCCGCGTGTGCTCCAGCGACGATATGGGCGTCGTTAATATCAGTCACGTATGTTTGGTACTCGAGTTTCAAGTCTTCAGTTTTTCTATTTAGGGGAATAATTTTCAGACGATTTTGAATGAGTTGTTCAAACAGATCTTGATCTAGGCTCATTCTTTTTACGACGATAGTCAATTCAGAATGTGAATGAGAAGAAATTATCGGGATGAGATCCTCTTGGTAAAGCAATATCCGACTGGCTCCTGACGATGAGATTAATGAGGAGACAATGACGTCTGAGTCGATAAAGATCTTCATAAGACGGTTTAAGCTTCCGATCTGATTTTGGCGATTTCCTGCTGGATTTTATTGAGGTATTGGCGGTCTTCTGAATCGGCATTGTACAAATCGAAGTCGAGACCGGTGAACATAAAGCTAAGTGAAGTGGCGGGGATACGGTAAACCTTACCCAGTTTTTTGGCAACTATTTCACCTTTGTTAATTAACTCGTAGATGGTGTTTTTGCTTAACTGAAGCAGGGTAGCTACCTGTTCGGGAGTATAGACCCTAGAGGTGTTGATTGTGTTTAACATGTCTAAATGGTATCAGATATGACCAAACATGTCAATACCTACTCGTTGATGATGAAGTAGTCGACGGAGATGTCCTCGGTGGCGGCAGAGTCGAGACTGACGGTGAAGCCGCCGACGGATTTACTCTTCAGGCTGACGGGCAGGTTGTGGTTGTCGACGGGGACGAGGTATATAAATGAGTCGGCTTTGACCAGGGAGTCGTTTATCGTCATTTCGGTTTGGCCGGCGGGGAGGATGAATCTTTTTTGGTTGGCGTTGCTTTCGGTACCGGAACTTTCGGCCGAGGGAGTGGCGTTTTCATTCGGAGCGGCGATGATAATACTGTCGGCCTGCCCGCCGAATCGGCGGGCTTGCTCGTCCTGAAGGAGGTTGACGGGGTTAATCGGTTTGGGGAGGACGATATTTTTGTCATTGGCCAGCTTGGCGGCGAGGTCGAGATCTTGTTTCGCTAGACTGGCGGCCTGAGGATTGATCTTGCTGATGGCGGTGAGGACTTGGGCGCGGAGAACATAGCCCTCGGGTTGGTTTGGAGCCAGATTGATGGAGTTGGTGGCTTGGGTGAGACTTTGGTTGAGACTGGCGATAATCGCTTTCTTGTCTGCCTCGGTCTGATTTTGATTTCGAGAGAGGTCAAAGGCTTTGTTGAGGTAGTTTTGGGCGAGGTTGACTGATTGGGCGAAGTTTAGGGCGACGGGGGTGGGACCGGGATGATCCTCGGCCTGCCCGCCGAATCGGCGGGCTTGCTCGCCAGCCGGGAGTGGGGAGAGCATGGTGCCGGTGGGTTTGTTGTTTTTTGCGACGACAAAGAGGACGGGGAGGCTGACGGCGGTAAGGGTAAAAAATGTACCCAAGACCATTGGCCAAAGATAGGATGGTGTTTTTTTGACGATGACGGGGTTGGGTAGGTTGGTTGACTCGATGATCACAGAGATTATTTTACAGTATTGCTATATATAATAGTATAGAGGGAAATGGGCAAAGAA
>CAZDXN010000040.1:0-4497 GCA_964509695.1 uncultured Pseudomonadales bacterium
ATTCAACTTAGTTTCAAATCTATTTTATGTCAATACACAACAATTTATCCAAATTTTATTCCTTCCAAAAAAGGTACAAACAAACAATATCAGAGGGCCTCGCCTTGCTAAAATATGCGCATGAGATAAAATACTGGCACCAAAAACTATGTCCAAAAAAGAATTCGCCTTCTATCGGGAAAACCACACCAAGCGGGTAAAATACGACATCGTCTGGGTCGATCCCACTTTCGCTGGTTGGCTCGAAGTTGTATATGGTGGTCAAGGAAAAGCCTTTGATCGTTGGGCCAGCGTTGTTTCTCTCGAACCTGCCGACGACGTCGCCAAATCTCTCCCGACAAACCTGACTCGCCAAAAAAAAGTCGTCAGAGATCTTCGTGCCGCCAGGACTAGAGGACAAAACGCTCCGATTCCACTGGCTGTCCTGAATCTCAAACAGATGGTTTATGAGGGAAAAATCCTGCCTATCGATCGACTCAGAAAAGCTCTGAAGATCGAGTGGGTCGAAGATTTCGCTCTGGTTATCCGCGGCTACCCTGTCTCCGCTACCCGAATTTGCGACCTCACCCGCTGGGAGGATTGTGTCACCCCTAGTTATCCTAATCTACCACCATACGAAACAATTCCAACCATAAATTGGGCGCGAAATATCTGGACGAAATACGAACTTCCCAAATTCCTTGCTGCCACAAAAGGTGATCTGGAAAAGAACCCTCGACGATCATACTTTGACTGGTTTACACGCGCTGCCCAACACGAGCTCTACTTGATGTTGGTGACGGGTCTATCCCCCTGTTCTCCCTACGATGCCCGCGAAAATGCCAATCACACCCATCTTCAGAACGTTTCCACCGCCAATACTCACGTCGAGTGGACACCGTTGGGTCACCTTGGCAAACTCGATCTCATGCGCCAATCAGTCGCTAATATCCATGAGATTATTGAGGCCGAACACGACGCCGTCGTCAATATCGGTGCTTGTTGTCTCGACTCGGCAGACTTTTGCCATATACCAACCTTTCAGACTTTTCTCCAACAACTCCATGGACAACTTAAAGGAACTCAAAGCTATCTAACCACTGCGATTGTCAATCACATACTCTATCCCCCACACTCCGTGTCCATCCGTGGTGACAATCTTCTATACTTTCTCGAGAAATACCAACGTAATTTCAACAATTCTTGATTAGACCACCGCGCGCCGAGGTCACTTTTTCCACAAGGGATCGGTGTTCACCCTTCATTTGCAATTTGTCCCACCACGTAAACCCTCTCCCCCCACCCCTTACCGAAGAAAAAACACCAACCCGTATCGATCGTCCTTCCTCCAATATCCCAAATATCTTATTGAAATGAAGAAACCACAACTTTTCAGATAACGAATCAGCCAGATACAGCCAAAGATCATGTTTTAGCCCCAATGGAGCGTAATATCCAAAGACCATGATTGCATGCAAATCATCTTTATCAAGCCCTCGAGTTTGAATATTCAGTGGATCCTCAAACCAACTGATGCTTTTTACTCTCAGGTCACACAGAGAACCACTGTCCAATCTATCCACCAGTATTCTCCTTATCAAAGTCCTATCTTTCCTGACCTCCATATCGTCAAATCTCAGGCCGGTATCGGCTTCCAAGCACTTTGACACAAGCTTCAAGTGGCGATGGGATGTCTCCGGCAGTAATGAACGAAACACTACGGGGTCCCATTCGGTTTTTCCCAACTCTAACAAAGCACAGTTAACGACTGAAACCAAGCAATTACCAGCCACCTCTTCCATTCTGAGTCCCTCTCGGAATACCTCCCGTCCTCTAGTCATGGTGAATTCCCAGCAAATGCAAGACGCCGTGGCAAGCCAAAAACTCAATTTCATCATCTAGTAAGCGGTTGAGCTTCAGAGATTGCTTCTTCGCCTGTGGATAACAAACGACCACATCCCCCAAAGTCAAAACTTCCGAGTCCACCTCCGGAATTGACTCGCCATCCATCTGTGGAAACGACAGCACATCCGTCACTTTATCTTCTCCAAAGTATCTTTTCTCCAAATCTCGAATCTTTCTCTCCCCCACCACCATCAGCGAAACCTCCACCGCCTGTTTTATTCCCTGTTCCTCCAAGACCTTTAGCACCCCGGCGCGAATTTTCTTCCGATTGAATCTATACCGACTATCCGCCTTCACCTCCAACTTAAGAGATAATATGTTTTTATCATTCATTCACTTATAACGTTCATTTATGATTCTCGCCACCAAACCCCCATCGGCCTTACCCCGAAGTTTGCCCATGACTACTCCGACCAGCTGTCCACCTCGGAGAGGACTTTCTGCCGCGATCTTATCCACCTCAATCTCCACTTCTATTTCGGTCATCATCTTTGGCAAATAGGCGCTAATCACTTCCAGCTCATAACTCTCGACATCTGTTCGTGCCTTATCTCCCACTTTCTCATAAATTTCGATCGACTCTATCCGCTTCTTGGCTTCTTTCTGAAGCACACCAATCACTACCTCATCAGTCAATTCTCCCGCAACTTGTCCGCCAACTGGCGGAATCTCTTTGTATCTCAATTCCGAAACCAACAACCGCAAAACCCCCAACAGCACCGCATTACGCTCCTTCTGCGCCTTGGTCACGTCTGTCTTAATTTGTTCAAAAAGCATAGATTTTATTTGCCTCCCCTTGCGACTCGCTTGTTGCGCCGTCTAATCTTCATTCTATCCTTTCGGAGCCGATCATTACGCTCCTTACGAATTACGGACGGTTTCTGAAAACCGCGCATCGCGACCTCCTTTACTTTTTCCAAGCCTTCATCGCCCCAAGTCAACCGACGAAATTCGTTGATCAACTGTTGCTGATTTTGGCCTTGCTTCTTCTTTACTACTAAAGCCATTTAAAAAAACACCTCTCTTCCTTAAGTTTTACCGGCAGGCTCCTCCTTGGTTCCTCCTAACACATGAATATGTTCGTGGTCAAAGTGGTTATAACCTGCGCCGTTGTTTACTAATTTGTAGCCGGTCTTGAACAGGCCTGTAAGCCTTATAACATCAAAAACAGCTGCCATTATTTTACTCCAAAAATTGTCATCTGTCACCCCATCGACCAGATTCCTCTTGCTGACGTGCTCTTTGGGCATCACCAGCAAATGGACGGCTGCGACCGGATATTTATTTCTGATGGCCACAAACTCCCCGTTCTCCCAAACCTTCTCGCTCGCCTCTTCACCGGAAGCAATTTTACAAAACAAACAGTCTTCTTCTTTCATATTTTCATTTTACTATCAACCGTCCGACGTCCCTAATCGTAATCAGGGCCATCGCCGAAAGCAGGAAGATCATCCCCGCTGTATTCACATAACCTTCAATTTTATTTTTCCTTTTTCTTCCAATTAGCTTCTCAATCAAGAGAAAGAAAACATGGCCTCCATCCAATGCCGGTAGGGGCAGGATATTCAGGACTGCTAGGTTGATCGACAAGACCCCCATAAACTGCAGGGTAGCCAAGAATCCCTGCTTAATCACCTGCCCACTAACCTGATAAATTCCCACCGGCCCGGACAAATCTTTTGGCACCCCCTGGCCCGTGATCAAACCATAAGCCATATGTCCCAGACCGCTGGCGATATCCTTGCCCCAAGCGATCGCTTCAGAGAGTCCCACCACCGCACCTCGGAAAGGCATCTGCCACCAAGGATATTTCGTCAGTTCCACATTTGAAAGTACAATTCCCAACGCTCCCTGTCCTGCCGGTGGATCTTTTCTCGGTATTACTTTTATGGTTCTCTCGGCTCCATCCTTCCCGACCACCAATAGTTCTATTTCTCTCCCCGCATTCTCCGTCACCAGTTGTACCAACTGATTGGTTTCATGAATGGAAATTGGTGCTTGAAAATTGTTTGGAAATTGTAAATTGGAAATTGTAAATTGCTTTATAACGTCATCAGTTTTGAACCCTGCCCTCTCCGCCGGACTATCGGCCACAATTTCTTCCACCCTCACCCTCTCGGTCTTTTCCGGAATACCCACAAAAGAATAGACCGTCGCAAAAAGCAAGATTCCCAAGAGAAAGTTCATAATCACGCCGGCGACAAACACCACCGCCCTGACTCGGGCCGGCTTGTCATAAAACCGTCCCGCCTCTCCAGCAACAATCTCATCCCCATGAGAATACTCCTCACCATAAAGCTTGACAAATCCACCAATTGGTAGCCAATTGAGAGTAAAGACTGTTCCCCACTTTGTAAACAATTTTTTGGCTCTCGGCGGCAATCCGAAGCCGAACTCTTCGACTTTTATTCCAAAAATCCGAGCACTAATGAAATGCCCGAACTCATGGACCAAAACCAAGACCGAAAGAATTAGAAAAAAGACAATTAGCTGAATCACCTACCCATTCTATCATCAACCAGATACGAAAAACCCCGACGTAGAACGCCGGGGCTAATTTTTTTACACAAAACCTCTTTTGAAGCTTCTTCTTGGCGCTATTTTGCCAAGAGA
>CAZDXN010000041.1:0-4468 GCA_964509695.1 uncultured Pseudomonadales bacterium
TCTTCATCTGCAGCATCGCCATCTTCGCCGCCGCCGCCCCCTGACTCCCAAATTGTTTGATGTTATTAAACATATCTAGATACTACCACAATCCTTACCTCCTCCTCCAGATATACTTCGCCATTCTCATTGACTCCGGTGCGTTGATGAGGAGGTCGGGTCGGAAGGTGAACTTCTCCGCCGGGATGGTGTTGTTGGCTCCACCTTGGTCACGACTCAAGCTAATCGAATTCCAGCCAACGAATGAGCCATTGCCCACAAACTGAACGTCGGTCTTGTCACAGGTCCCGTCAAGGGGGGTAGTGTCGACACAGGGAAAGTTCAGGGAGTTTCCCACCCACCAACCATCGACATTGGTGACGTTGGTGTCAAAGGTGATTGAGCCGCTGGCGATGACGGCTAGGAACGAGGGTGATGAAGTTGGCACGACGATGTCTCCGGAGACAGTCACGTCCCCCTTGATCATGTAAATCACCTTCTCTCCCTCTACCGGACTCCAGTTGATCGTCGGATTACCGGTGTAGGTGTAGGTCTGAAAGCCATTGGTTGGAGTGTAAGCCGGTTTGCTGGTTCCGTTCCAAGCCGTTCTGGGGTAACTGCCGGTCTTGGCCATAAAGTAGTCGTAGTTGGCTTTGTCCCCCGGGTAACTGCTGGTTGCATTCCAACCGGAGACCGAGATGCTGGCTCCCGGGTTGGTCCCCAGACTAATAGTTCCGGTTCCGATCTGAGCCAGACCATCTTGAAGGTTCGCATCTTGGCGGATCAGGCGTTGCTCGGAAGCCGGAATGGTACTCGGGATATTACTGGTAATCCCCGCTCCCCCAAAGACCGAACCCCCCGTCACCTGCCACCAACCACCGTAGACTTTCCAGAAGCCAAAGTTGTGCGTTGTCGCCGGCGCTGTCTCACAGGGTTGGGTCAGACAGGTTGGGTCTGAACCCAGTAGGGTCAGCGCCGTCCCATCACAGGAGAACTTCGGCGTGGTCACAAAGGTACTACTTCCGGGATTCACCAAAAGAAGATAGGTGCCGGGAGACAGGAGTGTGGCAGCGGTGGTGTATCTTCCGGTCGCATCGGTGGTGTAGGGACCGTAGTTGGGTGTACCGGAAAGAGAGATGGTCCCTCCTGATATCTTCAAATCAGCCGGCAAGAGTCCGGGATTAGCCGGACAGGAAGAATAGCTCGAGGCATCGAAGAAAATTCCCGTCATCTGGCCATAGCAGGTCTGGGTCTCGGTCAGGGGATATGCGGCACAATCATCCACACCGCAGTCCTCCCGGCAGGTTCTGGTCCGGGTTCTGGCGTGGGTCAACCCATCGCAAAGACCATAGGCGCTCCAAGTGGACACATAGTTGGCATTGGCCGGATCAAACCCCTCAGCACAGAACTGTCTCGTCGCCGAAGTTTGTCCGGTATTCCCACAACTATTTGTTGCCTTGACATTCCAGCCTTGATTACCGACCGGAATCGGGGGAATTGAGACAGTTTTGGAAGTTGTCAGTGAAGTCGCACAAAGGCCGCTTACCAGACAGGCTTGGTAAGATCCCCCACCGCCACTGCAGGCGCCAAAGCCTCCCACCCCGGCATTCCAGGAAAAAGTTACCGGACTCCCCATTTCTACTCCACCGGTTGGTGCGACCAAGGTTGGTCTCCCCGGCGTATCGCACTTCGTCCCGGTGCAGGTCTGACCACAATTCCCGGTGTAGCTAGTGCCAGAACAATGGCCTCCAGAATCACTACAGTTCGGGACGCACCCCCCGCCACTACTCCCTCCCCCCGTCGGTGTTGGAGTTGGTGGTGGCGGTGGTCCACCTCCACAGGCGGAGTCGGGATTGCAGCTGCAAGTCCAGCCGGTGCCGCAATCTTGACAAATCCTCTTGGTATTCGCGGGGCAACCATTAGCGCCACAACCCTGATCGCTGGTCTGGCAGGGAGGTGGGGTGACAACAGGTTGACAGGCGGCGCAACAGCGATCCGAACTCAGCCAACAATATTCACCACTCTGACATGCATAAACGCCAGTTAACTGACCACAGGCGTCGGCCCAAACCGGAGGGCAGTTGGCTAGGCAAACCGCCCGAGCGTCAGCCGGGAACAAGAGGGCGAGAAGCAAAAGCGGTAGGAGAACCAATAGACCTCTGATCATGGCTTGGGGTTGTAAAAATATAACTGCTGGACAAAAATCGCTCCCGACCGGTCAAAAACGAGATTCCTTCGGTCCCTGACTATCAGCGCCGCGACCACAATACCACTTTTTTTCTGCCTCTCGATCATTTCTCGAAACTGCTGATATTTATTGTCCAGCCGCTTCTCACCGGCAACCAGCCCGGTTGAGAACATATTGGGTCGACCGCAAAAAGAAAGATAGAAATACTTCAGTCGGAGTAACCCAAATCCCAATGAGGAATCATCACGTACCAGCGCGTCCCCAAGCTCTCGGGGAATGATCATCAACGAATACCGCTCCCCCGCCAAGGTCTCCAACCGAACAAAAAGCCGGTTTCCCCGATAGACCGCGTCCGTCAGACGACCAATCAGATAGCCTTTGGTGGCTGTCAAGGTGTTCAGCTGCTCCTCAGCCCTATCACAGCGGTCAGCCGCTCCCCCGCCGCCAAGGCTGGCAATTCCGGGAAACGGTGCCCGAAATACAGAGAGCACAAGGAGATAGCCCGCCAACCCCCAAATTAAGACAACACCAACTACTACCAACAAAACCAGCTTCCTCATTAAAACAAGTATAGCAATTCCCCTCAGTGAGGACTACTTGACCGCGTAACCAACGGTGTCATGGACTGGCATAGCCACGCCATTTGGATCCAAGTGAAACTGTGGGCCAATGACTGCCCCAACAAGCCGATATCCCCGAAACCAGGTGTCAGCGGTCAAAAGCAAGGACTTTATTGTTTGCCCACCCTGATACTCTGTTTCCCCCAGCTTGGCGAAGGTCTCCTTATGATATAGTGGCCCCCCCGTGCCAGTGTAATAGGGAACATAATAGCCTCCCCATTCTTTCGGCATTCTGGCAACATCGTCTCCGTTGTTAGCATAGTCAACAACGTTCTTTGTTCCATAGCTATAGCCTGATGTTCCCACCGCGATGATCGTAAAAGGCTGATTATCATCGTCTCCCAAAACGACATAAATCTTGCCCCTGATTTTCACACTTTCACCCGGCAGTAATCCCCCCGGGATCACAGCTAGAACCTTTCCCATAAATCTCGTTGGTACTTTATTCTCCACACTGGTGCCATCGGGCAGTTGGACGCGATACACCTTATCGCTGGCATCATAATTCAGACCGGGCTCGAGATTTATCGGATATGCGAGCCTTTTGTTTTCGGGAGTCCGGTTCTCGACCAGCACCTTGATCTCCTCGTTGGTGATGGGCATATTGCTGGCATATTCCCAGAACTTGGGGCCATCAATCCTGCCGCTGGCATTTAACTGGTTGAGCCAGGCCAAATAGCTATCAAAATTATTTTCCGGCGCTTGAACTCCTACCTCTGCCGCCAGCTTATCGATTGTTCTTTGTCTTATTTCCAAAACCGCTTCGTTTCTGGCCGCGTAGGTTTCAGGGGGGATCATTTCCCAGATATTATTTCCTTCGGAGTCCTTTTCTTTGAAGGCGACAACGTTTTGGGTATGGAGTAGTTTGTATTCCTCGCCAGTCACTTCGACGGGGCCAAAGGTCTCTAACGGTGACGGGGTTTCAGTTGGTTCTTTTGGGGGTTCTTTTGGGGGTTTGTCTGGGGCGGTTGGCTGATCTATCGCGGTTTCGGCCTGAGTCGGAGCGTTTGTGGCTGTCGCCGTCGCGGAAGGATCCGGTTCTCCGGGTGTGGGTGAACCACCGGGTCTGCTCGTTGGAAGAGTTGTATTGTCTGCAGGTTTGGGTATTGCACCGCAAGCCGCCAAAACCGCACTTCCACCCACCACAATCGCCATATCTCTAAGAAAATCCCTTCTACCCGGACTAGCCACAGGTCCATCAATTAACTCTCTGAACCTCTCTTTCAAGCTCATACTCCGATATTATACTCCCCACCTCCCCCTGTCAAGCTACTATAGGCCAAGGCTGTTTTTTAGCCGATATTGTTTCTTTGGAGATACCAGTCAAGATAGATAATTGGATATAGTTGCATGGCGCGCTGGTAGGTTTTGTCGTTATACAGATCACTTTTGGGATCATTGATATATCCTGTTATTAGTCCCGGGTCTATGATCCCCATACTTCCCAAAACCGATTTCGACAAGACTTCCTTGACGAAGAACTTTTGATTGATAAACATCTGAAGAAATGGTTCACCTGCGTTTGAGATCGAAATGTAGTTTTCGGGCATAATCGTCTTGAAATCTGGCATGATTAGTTCCTTAGTTCGATCCGGTTCTACACCGATAGGGAGCGGAGCTTCGTGTGACAGAGCCAAAATTCGGGTGTCGCTGAATGGATGGATTCGATTTATACCCTGAC
>CAZDXN010000042.1:0-4275 GCA_964509695.1 uncultured Pseudomonadales bacterium
TAAATTGGCGACATGGTCGAGTTTGCCGGCTCCAGTCTAATTCTGGTTTTCTCCCGAAAAAAGCGTTTCAAGGTCGCCAGACCACTCTCCAATAGTGCCACAACAATATCGCCATCCCGAACGTTCCCCAAATCTTCCTCTTCGATTACCACCCAATCCCGGTCAAAAATTCCTTCCTCAATCATCGAGGTTCCCTTTACCTGCAAAACAAAGGCTCTTCTCTTGCCCGAAACCAAAGATGGTGCAATTCTCATGGTCGCGTCCGGGTCGGTATACGGTTGAATCGGTTGACCAGCGGCGATAAAACCAAGAATAGGCAGCTCAACAACGGAAAGGGTCTCTGACATATGTTTCTCAATCAGCTCAATGCCCCGAATAGTCCCTTCGTATTTTCTGATGACCTTCTTCTTAATCAGGGCTTGAAGGTGTTCGTGAACCGTCGCCAGAGACGAGACCCCAATTGCTTCGGCAATCTCCGAAAGAGTCGGGGAGTAACCGTTCTTTTGGATGAACTGTCCGAGAAAATCTACTATTTGCCTTTGTCTTCTATAAAGTGTTACTGCCATATATTCAGTATAACCAAACAATACCCAAAGGTGTCAATAGGCAGTTTCGCCCTATCTTCGTCTATCGGGGAGGAAATAGTTTTATCGCCTCGTTTTGTTGGCTACTCCAATCAGAAATGTCATGGGAAAGCAATTCTGACGCTGGAATCAAGATGGGTGGTTTTACAGCCACCAACACTTTCGAACCAACTCTTTCATGCTTTTCAACCGCAACATCATAACCATGATTTTTTAGCGCACTTTCAAAATCATCTGGGATATTCGGCGTCAATCCATCATAAATCCTTGCGCGTTCAGAATAAAAAACAGATTTAAACACACCCGAAGGGACCAAAACTCGATTTATTTGAAAAATTGCCTGAATAGGAACTTTACTATATGCTACGCCAAAAACAGAAATTATTCCCGCAATTGATAGGTCTGGAATTTCACGCAAAACCTCACAAGAAGTAACGTGTAATCCTTTTAAGCCGAAATTTACTTCGGCTCCTCTACACAATCGAAGGACAGTCGCTTCAACTGTCAAGTCTCTTCCTCGTAGTGAACTTCTAATCTGAGAAGTAGCCATACAACTACCCGCGCCTATGTCCAATACTCTTCTTGATCGAAGTTTCGAACTATTAGAACTCAAATACTCAAGAAAGTGCATGACACCCATAAGTTCGTAAATATATCCCGAAAGATCTCTGTATAATTCATAGCCATATTCTTTATCATATCGGCGGGCCCTTCGTATCTCATCCACCACAACACTTCGCCAATTATCATTAATATATTCCATAGTAGGGAATTATAACAAAAATACTAACCTATAGCAAATATTGTGACGAATATTAGGCTCATTTTCTGCTAAAATACAACTTGTGGATTTTAAACTCAAAAGTAACTACCAACCAACCGGAGATCAGCCCGATGCCATCAAACTCTTAACCGAATCGGTAACCGGGGGAAACAAGCATCAGACCTTAGTCGGAGTCACCGGTAGTGGTAAAACCTTTACGGTCGCCAACGTCATTCAGAACACCCAACTCCCAACCTTGGTCGTCAGTCACAACAAGACTCTCGCCGCCCAACTCTATCAGGAGCTTCGTGATTTCTTCCCCGATAATGCCGTTTCTTATTTCGTTTCCTACTACGACTACTACCAGCCCGAGGCCTACATTCCCCAAACCGATACTTACATCGAAAAGGAAGCAGATATCAACGCCGAAATCGACCGTCTCCGACTCTCTACTACCGCCAACCTGGTCAGCCGGCCAGACTGCATCGTCGTCGCCTCAGTTTCCTGTATCTACAACATCGGCAATCCAGCCGAGTATGAAAAGAACTTTCTGGAATTAGTCGAAGGTCAAATCATCGACCGCACTGACGTCGCCCACCGTCTTCTTGACCTCCAATACCAAAGAAATACTACCGAACTTACCCGAGGCAACTTCAGACTTATCGGCAACACTCTCCAGCTGTATCCCAGTAACGAAGAGGTGGTTCTCTCAATTACCTTTGGAGAAAAGACAATTGAAAGTATCAAACGGCTAGATCCGCTTAACTTTAGTGATTTAAAGCGTAAGGATACCGAAAATCCCTTCAACTATATAACCACTATATATCCAGCCAAACACTACATTACCAATCCAATCAGTCAAAAAGAGGCCATGTTACAAATTCGAAATGATCTAAAAAATCAAGTCGAGAAGTTCAAAAAAGAAGGCCGGATTCTGGAGGCTCATCGTCTGGAGCAAAAAGTCAATTATGACCTGGCTCAAATTGAAGAATTTGGTTTTGTGAACGGAATCGAAAACTACAGCCGCTATTTTGATAAACGAACACCGGGAGAACCACCCTTCACCCTGTTAGAATACATGAGTTACAACGCCAAAAAATTTGGCAAGAAAAACTTTCTCACTGTCGTCGATGAATCGCACATTACTCTACCTCAAATCAGGGGAATGTATCGGGGAGATCGGTCTCGGAAAGAAACCTTGATCGATTACGGCTTCCGTCTCCCCGCCGCCCTCGACAACCGCCCTCTAAATTTCATCGAATTCCAAGCTAGGACCCCGCAAACTCTATATGCTTCAGCCACCCCGCAAGAACTCGAACTAAATTTAAGCCAAACAGAAAAAACGCTAGCAATCGCCCAGCAATTAATCCGTCCAACCGGTCTACTTGATCCGGAAGTAAAAGTATTTCCTGCGACCAACCAAATCACTCATCTAGTTCATGAGATCATCGAGAGAAAAGCCAAGGGGGAGAGGGTCCTAATTCTCACCATCACCAAACGCATGGCCGAGGACCTAACCGAATATCTCAAAGCCCACGTCGCCGAACTGAAGGTTCAGTATCTTCACTCGGATGTTCTGACTCTCGACCGATCCGATATTCTCGACGACCTGCGGCGGGGGGACTTTGACTGTCTCGTCGGTATCAATCTTCTCCGCGAAGGCATCGACCTCCCCGAGGTCTCACTCGTCGCCATTCTTGACGCAGACAAAGAAGGTTTCTTGAGAAACCCAACCTCACTTATCCAGACCATGGGTCGTGCCGCCCGACACATCAATGGCATGGTCTATCTCTACGCCGATCGAATCAGCGACTCCATGAGACAGGCGATGGAGGTGACTAGCCGCCGCCGGCAGTATCAGCTGGAATATAACCAAAAACACGGCATCACCCCTATCGGAATAAATAAATCCATCCGCGAAAAACTCCTCCAGAGGGAAGATAAGAAAGAAAAAGGAGCCCGTATCAAGGAGCTGGCCGAGTTCGGCTGGAAAAGTCCCGAGGACGTAAATCCAGAAGCCTTGACCTTAGGTGACAAGAAAAAACTCACTCGAAAAATGAAGTCATTAATGACCGCTTCCGCCAAAAACTGGGACTTTGAAATGGCCGCCAAGTATCGCGATCTTGTCGCCAAACTCTCCTAATCGATCTCCTCAGTCTCAGCCATCAGAACCCTCATACCATAAACATAAACATCTGTTAGATTGTGGCATGAAAGCCAATACAAGATATCCTGTACACTCATATTTTCGCAGCTATCTGTAAAATCAGACAATTGACTCTCTGAGGCTCCTCCAGCCTGCAATCGCAACCAAAATTCACAAAAATCAAGTCCATCTTCAGCTAGTCTCATCCTGCGATCTACCGAACAACGATACTCGTCTCTTCTGGATTGAAGGACGGGGAAAAAAACATTTTTAGACCAGTCTCTAATAGTAGCCAGGTAAAGTATTGCCTCACATTCGCGCATACCAGCAGACAATAAGTCCGCCAAGTATTCATCGTATATCGATTTCATCCGTGGATGAATCTTTTCCATGTTCGATATTCTATCATACGTTCGGGTTTTGTAATGGTAATAGAGTTCAGAATGAGATAAAATAGACCGTTATGGATGAAATCTCCCCCACGACCCACTTAATCATCAAGGGCGCCCGCCAACACAATCTCAAAGCCGTCAATCTTACTATTCCCAAGAACAAGCTCGTTGTCTTTACCGGCGTTTCCGGCTCCGGCAAGTCCTCTATGGCCCACGACACCATTTACGCCGAAGGTCAACGTCGATATGTCGAATCTCTCTCTTCCTACGCCCGTCAGTTTTTGGGGGTGATGGACAAGCCCGACGTCGACTCTATCGAAGGCTTATCACCGGCCATTCTCATTGATCAAAAGCAGGGAAGTCACAACCCCAGAAGTACCGTTGGCACCG
>CAZDXN010000043.1:0-4182 GCA_964509695.1 uncultured Pseudomonadales bacterium
ACAAACAGCTAAAGTACGCCAACAAAAAGGGCATTCCCTTCGTCGCCATCTTGGGCGAAAATGAGGTCAAGACTCAGTCAATCACCCTGAAGAATATGACCGATGGAAAACAAACCAGTTTAAAAATAGACGAACTAAAAGACATCACTGCCTATGTCAAAGAGCCATCTCTCCTCTAAGCGTTCATTTGCCTATGCTCTCCTACTTCTAAATACTATTCTTTGGGGTCTCTCGCCGCCGATCATCAAGGTCGCTCTAAACTTCGTTAGTATCAATCAATTCCTCCTCGGTCGTTATATACTTGCCAGTTTAATCTTCCTCCCCATCTATTTCCTAACTCAAAAAAAAGCACATTTAGAAATTAGAAATTTGAAATTAGTCATTCTTCTTGCCCTCCTCGGCACCCCCCTTACCCTCATTCCCCTTTATGAAGGAATAAAACTGACCAGCTCGATAGAATCATCGATTCTCACCGCCACCGGCCCGCTCCTAATCATCATCGGTGGTCGGATTTTTCTCCATGAAAAAATTACTCAAAACGAGAAAATTGGCCTAATTATCGCTCTTATTGGAACGATACTATTAACTCTAGGTCCAGTCGTCATTGACGGCCCCGGATTCAAAATCTCTCTCTTAGGAAACTTTCTAATTCTCGGTAGCAACCTCATCTGGACCGCCTTCCTGCTCTTGGTGAAGAAGCTCAAGGTTGACGCCTCCCAAATCAGTTTGGTCAGTTACCTGACCGCCATCCCCGTCTTCGCCATTCTTCTTTTTTTTGAACCATCTTCGCTTAATACTAAATACTTAATACTTAATACTTCTGCCATCCTCGGCATTGTCTACATGGCCGTCGCCGGCTCGATCATCGCCTTCTGGGCCTATACCAAGGGGCAGGAGTACGTCGAGGCGAGCGAGGCGGCAGTCTTCACCTATCTTCAACCTCTGATCACCTTCCCTCTCGCCTATTTTTGGCTCCACGAAAGTATCAGCAGTGTTGGGCTTGCCGCCTGTCTCCTCATCGCCGCCGGCGTCTACGTCAGTGAGTACCACGGCTAAATATGATATAATTACGCCTAGAATGAAAGCCAAATTACACCCTACCTACCAGCAAATCACCGTCACCTGTGCCTGTGGCAACACTTTTACCACCGGCTCGACCCTGACTGACCTACGCGTCGACATTTGTTCCAAGTGCCATCCTTTCTACACCGGTGAACAGCGCTTCGTCGACGCTCTCGGCCGGGTCGACAAATTCATGGCCAGACGTAAGGCCGCTTCTCCCCGAGC
This sequence comes from uncultured Pseudomonadales bacterium, assembly GCA_964509695.1. Taxonomy (GTDB): domain Bacteria; phylum Patescibacteriota; class Microgenomatia; order UBA1400; family MFAQ01; genus 2-01-FULL-50-23. The sequence goes on from CAZDXN010000043.1 coordinate 1,288, forward strand.
AAAAAAGGCAAAGAAGGGTCAAGAAGCTCTCAAGGTCAAGCCATTGACCCTGAAAGAAATGCTCACCGTCACCAAAACCGCCTAGATGGACTATCTTTCCAAACAAATCGAGGAACTCAAAGCCAAGATTGATTCAAACCAGAAGCTACTTGCCGACCCTGACCTTGCACCTCTCGTCGGTGAAGAAATTAAAAGTCTCGAGGAACAACTTCAGGCCCTAGAATCCGCCTCCATACACAACTCTCCCCCTAGCGAAGGGGGAGATCAAGAGGGGGTCAAAAATTCTCCAGCCACCATCGAGATCCGAGCCGCTGCCGGTGGCGACGAGGCCCAGAACTTCGCCAACGACCTGACTCGAATGTACACCCGTTTCGCCAGTGCCCAAGGCTTCAAACTCGACCAAATCGACGAGAATATCATCCGCATTCACATCGGCCAAAACAACCCTTGGGGTCACGGTGCCTACGAAACTTTTTCCGTCGAAAGTGGTGTTCACCGCGTCCAGCGTGTTCCCGAGACCGAATCGGCCGGTAGAATTCACACCAGCACCGCCACCGTCGCCGTCCTTCCGGTCATTCCAGCAAAAGCAATCGAAGTAAAAGAGATTGACCTCGACTGGCAATTCACTACCGCCGGTGGCCCAGGTGGTCAGAACGTCAACAAGGTCAACACCGCCGTCAGACTGACCCACAAACCTACGGGTATCGTCGTCGCCGTTCGCGAAGAACGATTTCAGGCCCGAAACAAAGAAATCGCCCTCGAAATCCTCCGCGCCAAACTTTGGGAACATGAAGAAACCGAACGCCTCGGAAAGATTGACTCCGGCCGCGCCGCCGCCGTCGGCCGCGGTATGCGCTCCGAAAAGATCAAGACCTACAACTTCCCCCAAAACCGTCTCACCGACCACCGTCTGGCCAAGAGCTGGTATTCTCTCAAAGAGATCATCGAAGGTGACCTCTCCGCCGTGCTTACTTATTCTCTGGAGAACCTTCCAACCCTGCCGTAACCTTTTGAATTTTTCCACCTCTAAAAATCTCAATCTCCAGTTTGTCGCCAATCTTCTTTGTCCCGATCAATCCCGCCAACCCTCCCTTGATATCCTTCACCTTCTTCCCATCAATCGTCACAATAATATCCCCATTCTTAATCCCCGCTTTTTCGGCACTCGACCCAGCCATCACCTCGACCACGTACGCTCCCTCGGGGACATCATTAAGCAAAGCCGTCTGCTGATCGAGCATGCGATAGCGCACTCCAAAGATTGGCCGGTCAAATTTTCCATTGTTATTGAAATTCGTCAGCGAATCCTTGATTTCATTTATCGGCAGAGCAAAGCCGATATTCTGTCCTCCGCCTGCGACGGCTACATTTACACCAATCACCTGCCCAGAGCTAGAAAGCAGTGGTCCGCCTGAATTTCCCGGGTTGATCGCCGCATCCGTCTGAATTACCCCATCCAGCTGTTCACCAAAGGAGGAGCCGTCCCCCGCCGTAATCCCCCGTCCCAGTCCGGAAATGACCCCGGTCGTCACCGTGTGCCGGAACTCTCCCAACGCCGTCCCAATGGCAATTACAAACTGGCCTACCTTCAAATTCCCAGAATCACCCAGCGTCACCGCTACCAAATCCTTCCCCGCCACCGGCTCAATTTTCAAAATCGCCAGATCATTCACTGGATCCCGATAAATATTTTTCACCTCGTACTCGGTGTCGTCTTTGGTGATCACTTTGTAGGCTGCCGTAAGGTCGCTCACCACGTGTTTGTTGGTCACGATCAAACCATCGCCTCCGACGATAAATCCCGTCCCGATATCCCGCTGAATCGTCTCGGTCCTTCCCGAAGGTTGCTGAAGTTGTCCAAACATCCCAAAAGGATCAAAAAAGAAAGGCGTGGCCATCATCTGATCTTTCTTTATCGCCACCGTTACCACCGACGGACTCACCTTCTCCGCCACGTCGATAACCACATTCTCATCATTATTTTGAGTTTTTGGGTTTTCGGTCCGCCAGCCGGCGGATTGAGTTTTTTCTATTTTTTTACCAAAAAGATAATCCAAAGGCTTGAAAACAAACAGTCTATCAGCCAAAGCCCCTCCCAAAGCCGAGAAAATCACAATCACCGAAATGGCCAAACCCGCCAAAAATTTCCTCATCATTGATATTTATAACATACCTACTTCCCTGCCGTCATTACGCCATCCAAAGTTTCGATAGCCTTGTCCAGCTGATTATCGGCCTTGGGGTCTTTGTCGTTGGGCAGGTACTCCACCACCACATCCGGCTCGATTCCCTCTTTGTGAATATTCTTCCCCGAAGGCAGGTTCCACTTGGCAATCGTAATATGAATCCCAGCGCCGCCCGGCAGATCCTCAACTTCCTGAACCGTGCCTTTCCCAAATGTCTTTTCTCCGACGAGCTTGACCCCCAACCTTTCTTTCAAAGCCCCCGATAGAATTTCTGCCGCAGAAGCCGAGCCTTTGTTCACCATCACCACCAACGGCACACCAATCAAGCGGCCAGGGCGATCAACCCCAAAGTTCTCGGTCTTGTCAACGCCCTGCTGTTGAACTATCGTCCCGTCAGCAATGAATTCGCTCCCAAGGTCAATCGCCCGCTGTAGGTAACCGCCGGGATTATTGCGTAAATCTAGAATTACCCCAGTCCCCTTCTTCGTCAGGAACTCGCTCACCGCTTTGTCCCACTCCTCGAGAGTTTTATCACCGAAACGGTTGACCTTGATCTGAGCAATCTTGCCATCTTTGCCAACCCAGGAAATCTCGACCGAAGGAACATTTATCGTGTCCCGGACCAAAGAGATCTCCTTTGGTTTGGCGTCTTTGTCATGATAAATCGTCAATATTACCGTCGTCCCCTTCTTCCCCCGGATATAATTCA
>CAZDXN010000044.1:0-3995 GCA_964509695.1 uncultured Pseudomonadales bacterium
TTGACATCGAGTTCCTCCACATCACCCACTCGGTTCCCAACTGTAAGCATCTCTATATCAAAACTCCCGGCGGAACCGTATACCACGGCGCCGATTACAAATTTGATCTGACCCCAATTGATAATCGTCCGGCTGACTTTACTGGCATCGCTCGAGTCGGAGCCATGGGCGTTGATCTAATGTTGACCGATTCTCTCGGCGTTGGCATCGCCGGCTTTACTCCCTCCGAAAGGACACTTCTAAATGCCATTGACGCCACCGTTCGAACCACCACGGGGAAGTTGATTTTTACCACCATCTCCTCTTCGATCTCCCGTATCGATATGGCTGTTCAGGCCTGCGTTCGTTACAACCGCAAGGTCGCTCTCGCCGGCCGCTCCATCGTTCAAAATATCGAAGCCGCCACCAAATGTGGTTACATCAAAATCCCAAACGGTACTCTGATTGATATCAAACAGGTCAATCGTTACAAGCCGAATCAGGTCGCCGTTATTATTGCCGGTTCCCAAGGCCAAGAAGGCAGTGCAATGCAGAGACTGGCCGCCGGTGAACACCAATTTCTAAAATTGAAGGCCAATGACCACGTCGTCATCAGTGTCGACGCCATTCCCGGCACCGAAGGCAGCGTCAACGGCCTGATCGACACCCTATACAAGCAGGACGTTCGCGTCTCCTACTCCGGTAGCACTCCCGGTCTTCACGTTTCCGGTCACGGTCACCGCGGTGACCTAGCTCTCCTGGCGAGGTTGGTAAAGCCCAAAAATATTATTCCCATGGGCGGAAACATTCGTCACATGTACGTTTATAAGGAGTTGGCCATGGAAATGGGCTATACCCCGGAACAGGTGATTATTCCCGAAAACGGCCAAGTCATCGGCATCGAAAATCACAAAATCAAAGTCGTCGGTCGGGTCGAAACCAAAAACGTCTATGTCGATGGCCTGGGCATCGGTGACGTCGGCAATGTCGTCCTCCGTGACCGGAAAGTTCTCGCCGCCGATGGCATTCTCTTGACTGTCGTTCCCATCAAATCCGAAACCGCCGAAGTGGCAGGTGAGGTGGAAATTGTTTCCCGCGGCTTCGTCTACCAAAAAGAAGCCGGTGATCTGATCAAACAGACCGAAAAACAAGTCGTCAACTGTCTCAAGGACATGAAAGGCAGGCAGGTCACCGACTGGGGCTTTGTCAGGCGAAAGATCGAAGACACCCTCGAGCGCTTCCTCTATCAGGAAACCCAGCGCCGGCCCATGATCATCGCCGTCGTCATCGAGGTGTAACTGTCACCCTCGTCATTGCGAGCGAAGCGTGGCAATCCATCGTCATTCCGGGCTTGCCTGTCCCGAGTATTTCCTCGGGGACCCGGAATCCAGATAACGAAGTTAAATTGTTTTTATTACAACTGAACTTCATATAATAGACATCACCAAACCTATGCTTAAGCTTGTCCAAAAAACATAACGATATCTCGACTTCGGGTAATTTTTGGTAGTAATCTTAATCTGGATGTCAATTTGACATTATGACAAATTTATCATACACTATGAAACTAGAGATCGACGTGAGGGTGTCAGAATTTTTAAAACAAATTCCTCCTACGGAATCTTTAAAGGCATTCCGTTACATCGAACTCTTTGAAAAATACCAATTTAAGCTCGATACTAGATACTTGAAAAAAGTATCTGGCACAGTTTGGGAATTACGACCGGGAAGAGTAAGACTTTATTTACTGGTGAAGTCACCTAGACAAATTATTATTTATGCCATTATCAAAAAATCACAAAAAATTAAAAAACAGGATTTAAAAACCATCCATTCAAGGCTAAGTGAATATCTATGAAAACCAAACCAAAAACCATCCCTGTTTCAGAACTCAAAAAGGAGCTTTTAAAAAACAAAGATTTTCGTCTGGAGTACAATTCCCAAGTTCCAGAATTTCAGGTTGCCTGCCAAATTATCGAGGCTCGAATCAAAAAAAATATGTCTCAGGTTGAGCTGGCTAATAAAATTCATTCCGGCCAAGCAGTGATATCTCGCCTGGAAAGTCTGAATTCCAAGCCATCTCTTACACTTTTAACCAAAATCGCCAAAGCATTGGATACAAAAATAAACCTCTCTATCGGATAATACCCAGCGCCGCCCTCTTGTCATCGCCATCCTCATCGACGTCTAACCCCTTAATCCTTTCCGTCTCGGCGGGAGGTAGTTTGATCCACTGACAACCCCCTTTCCAGTTTTCTGCTCCAATTCCAGTCTGGCATTTTTAGCAATCCGTCCACCTTTTTTAGCCGGAATTTTTGTTTTCTTCCAAACCTTTGGATAACATTGTCTCCACAATTTTATCGGTTCGGCCTTTTTAGAAGGGACTGATTGAATAAGGCGAAAGATAGTTTCTACATCGGCTACATCTGTTTCACGCATTTTTCCGTCTTTGGCTAACATTTTCAACTGGTCACACCTTGTGACCACTTCACTTCCCTCATTTTTTAAACGATTTTTGAGCGTAGTCCAATAAGTTTTAGCACGATTAAAGTTTGGTTGCTCCGTCAAAGCGGCAACAATATCAATTACTGAAAAAAACCACTTTTCCCGTCTTTCATCCCAGTGTCTGCGGGTTTTTTTATCTTCAAATGTGGAGATTTTTATTTCAACCATATCTACACTTTATTACCAAATAATACCCGAAGTCAATATTGGAGTCTAAACCTTCCATCACCGCACCCTTCAAGGCCTGGCCTTGAAGGCTTTATTCTATGCGGTGGACTTTCGAGTGTCCGCTGTAGTATCATCGACGGTTAAATGAAAGAATACTCCCTCGAAATTCCCGAACATGAGCTGGCCGTTGAGATGTTGCGTCTGGATCCTCTTGGGGAGGCTGATCAAAAACGCATTCTGGATTTTGTTACTTATAACGGCAATTTTGATCCCAGCCTTATTACCAACGCAGTTGGGAGGAACATCCTCTTTCCCTTCGTAGAGCCAATCGGATCGCTCGACACAGTTCAAATCTCCGGTGCCGGACACTTCGATTTTGGCACCACGGATAACGACGGAGGACAAGTCGTACTTATCCCAAACAGCCTTAATGGTCCAATCCGTCCACCTTCAAAAAATTCCGGTCGCTTCACACACACCACCACAGTCGTTTTGGAAGGCAAAGATACGACCATCGTCCAGAATTCTCCATTAGGATCATATACAGAGCAAGCGGCCAGAGAAAAATTTACCAATTCCATACGAGCCACCCGACTAGCCACAGCCGCCAACTGTCCGTTCATCGTTCCTCTTCCTATCACGAGAATTCATTATCAGGACATTCCTGATGGCCAAGGGGGAAGGCAAAGCGCGTTAGTTTGGGGTTGTCCCGCAAAAGGAGCACGTGCGGATGGCCACGTCTTTGCGTTATTTAATCACGCGACCGCAAATCTCGACAAAAAACAACAGGAAGACACCGTCAGCAAAAAATTCCAAACATTCTTTCTGCCATTACTTAACGCCATGGGGAGGTCGGCCCGTTTCTTACACCAACATGGTCTTTGCCATTATCAGATGACATATGGAAACATCTCACCACTTCTCCGCGATCGACACGGAAGGCCCAAAATATGTCTTTACGATTGGGAGACACTCCTGCCAACAGACGCAATCAATCCTCTCCTTGCGCGGGCCTACGATTTGGGAGGAGTCTTGGGGACAAACTCGGCTGTATTGGGACTAATATCCGAACGGGTTGGTATGTCACCTGAATCGCTGTTCACTCTAGGCTACAATTCATTTCTACATTTCTTGTCTGGATATACTGGCGAAGATCCCAACAGCCTCCACACCAACCTAAACTTAACCCAAAACGAAATATTTCAATCGTTTGAATCGCCGCATAAGGTCTTGGATCTATTGGTCGACACGGTTCTCCCCAGAATTGACCGTTAGATCTCTAGTCGCATGTCTAGGACACGATAGATACAGAACGGTTCACTAGTAAATGAAAGGCATCTACA
>CAZDXN010000045.1:0-3788 GCA_964509695.1 uncultured Pseudomonadales bacterium
GCCTGTCTTGCCAAAGTCGAAGAAGAGGAGATTGTAATCAAATATGTCGACCTTATTGTCACCATTGAGATCTCCAGAGATAGGAGTGGAGGAACCTAGGGCATCATTGGTAATAGCGACCATTCTTGAAGCCATAGTCTTGTAACCCGTATAGGTCCAATGATAGCCTAAACTATCTAAGGCGGCTCCGGTGGAGCCAACAACATAGACGTTGGGTTCAGTTGAGGCAATTTGTGCCAAAGTTGAAGTATAGATGTCTCCCATTGATTGAAATTGAGTCATAATGATGACCGCTCCCGGAAGTTCGGCTTTGATTTTATTTATATGAGCAATGGTTAACGATTTAAAAGTGTTAGTCGGAGTTCCGGAAATATAATCGTTGATGCCCAGACTATACCAAACGACCCATTGTCTGGAAGTGGGTAATAAAGTTTTGGCGGCGTTGATCCGTTGCAAAAATTTGGTCCAGAATGTTCCACCTACATTCCAAGCAGACAAAGTAGATAGACCTTGGCCTGTTTTTACTAAATAGACCCGTGGATTTTTTGCAAAGGCCTTGGCTTTGACTGAGTTGGCCAGTTGGAGCTCAAATCCATGAGTATCACAACAGGGAAGATTCCAGTGGTCGATATTGTTGTTGGTACCAATGTCCAGATTCTCAAATTTGAAAGTAGTGTTATTTAATATTTGGACTTGTGAAATTGGAGCAAGTTCGTCCGGAATGGCGTTTGTGTTGGGAGCTATTCCACCGGAATTGCTTTCACCGGTAAAAACAAAGATGAGATTTGGGGTTGGGGATTGGGCCCAGATAGGAGCGGGGAGGAATAATCCTCGCCAGAACATGGCTAGGGTGAAAATTGAGATGAATATTTTTTTTGATATAAATTCCATTTTAGTAACTCTTCCCGATAAACTGCTGGTAAGTTTTTCCGCTGTCGTTTAAGTTGCCTCCCTTGTCCGTCAGAGCCGTAGGCCCACCGATACCATCACCATCATTGCTGTACCATACGGCGTAGGGCAATCTCAAGTCAAGCATCTTTTGCATAAAACTGGTCACTTGATTGGGGCTAATGCTTTTTTGCGGGCTGATCTCATTGTTTATTACCGGTAGCCCTTGGGAAGCTGAACCCAAATAGTTTACCGCTTCGGGGATCGTTTCCGCATTTTCCTGATGCCAGTGAAAATTCACGAAATCCGCTCCGGCTGTTTTGTATCCGGCCAAAAGTTCTCGGCCTCTTTGAATTTGGGAAAGCCACAGGGGTGAGCCGATTGATGTAGATACCGTAGCATAATCTTCCGGGGTCAGGGCCCGCCGGAGATAATCGTCTGCCTTGTTTGTATCGGGCTGGTAACTTTCCGATACTAAAACTACTACCAATTTGCTGACTAAACCGCCATTAGTACATTTGATATTTTTGGAGTGGGCAACTTCACAACTAACCTTCAATTCGTTTAAGTATTGTTGGGGAGAACCCGTGTAAAAAGTATTAGAATTTTCTTCATTTTCAATGACTAGGACTTCGGGCTGATAGTTGTCTAACACTTGAGATAATCTATTTTTGTAGGTATTCCAGTCGGTGGGCGGTGCGGTAGGATTGCCCCCGCCTCCGTTGGCTCTGATAGTCAGCACCAGCTTGAACCCTTTATCTTTCGCTGCTTGACATTCGGTACAGGATATTTGATCGGTGTTTAATATAACCGCGAGGGGACGGTAATATTTGGCCCCCAGATTGGTGGCGATTTGTATTTTGGTCGAATTACTATCTCCCCAAGTCATGACGCCGAAGGGGGAGGAGGTGGAAAGATCACGAACCCAAGCTGGAAGGACGGTGCTCTTGGTCGTGTCTCCATACCAACCTAGCAATTCAACTCTGTCCCCGACCTTAATATCAGCGTAGGCCAAGCCACCACCAAGTTTTTTTGTAATTTTTGTTCTGGCACAGAGGACAACCACCTTGGGTTTGGTGCTATCTCCATTTAGGTTCCAGACAAATTGGCCGTCTTGTTTGCCGGCCACAATACCGGAAGCCGTCCCGAGAGGTTTTTGTCTGGTATATGAGCTACAAGGGTCCCCCGCTTTTGCTCCGAGGAGGAAATCGCCGTTTATTGTCTGATAGGCGGCGATGGCGAGAATAGCAATGATGATGAGGGGGAAAATTAGACCGAGGGTCTTGGACATACTTTATTGTAAACACAATTATCGGATAGTAGCAAGGATTTAGGTGGAAAGGTCCTTCTTGATTTCTATGATGAGTTTTTCGGCTTCACGTTGAAGCTGCCCCTCGATATCTACTGAGGCGTGGTCTTTTAGGTAACTAATTAACTCGGGGTCATAAGGGGCGTTTTCCACTCGGGACAGGAAGGTGTGGTGTTGATGGGGATGAAGCTTCTGAAGGATGTATTCGATTAGACCTTGGTGAATGATATCGTCGACCAGTTGTTTCATTTTCCCTTTGTGGTTCTCGGGTTGATTCGAGTTCTCGATCAGGAGAATTACTTCGGTTTTGTCAACAAGATGATCGTAAAAGATTATAGACATATACTAATTTTCAATTTTCAATTTTTAATTTTCAATTTCGTGATGAGGGGGCCGAGAGGAATCTGATTGTCTGGGTCGTCTAAAAATAAGAATAGCACCAAACCCTTCCGGGGGCCCAAATGAAGGTTTAGGGCTTTCATTACCTCAGGTGAACCGCCGAATTGTTTCCCGGTCCAATGAGCCGGTCCGGCGTCACCGAGTACGGTAACGACGGCTGTGCCGTTCACTGGATTGACCACCAATATTTTTCGGTATTTGTACCAATCGCGGAGTTTGACGAAGTCCTGATTCCAGTTGGGAAGATAGAGAGTTTGGGCGACGGAGTACCATTTTTCGCGAAGATAATCTTGAGTCGTAAATTGCGACTGACTCCGGGCAAAGTATCCCCAAGCGCCAAGACCGGGAGCAATACCGGCAATTTGTTCGTCGTCATGATCGAGAAGGGTATCACCCGGATAACGCCGAAGGTGCTGTTCATATCCGATATAGCCGACCTGATGATTGAGCTGTTGGCCGTCTAAAGTCGCCTTTGCCGGCAGACCGGTCGAAGCTAAAATGACGTCTTCGATAACCTTGGCTTCCCCGTCCTCAAGTTTCGTCGGAGTGTGAGGCGTAATTGGGCCTAGAGAATTTTTTAGAGTCTCGCTGACCGAGGCCGACTTGACAGACTCGGCATGACTTGGGGTAAGTAGAGCGGGAAGATTCACCCCGGACATCAAAAGGGCGCCGGTGAGGCCGGCTCCGGCAAGGAGGCGGGTGGATTTCTCCCGGAGATTGTAGGCGAGGAGAGAAGTTTTGGTAAAAAACTTCTTGGCGGCTTTGTGTTTTCCGAGTTTTTTGTTTAGAAGATCGCTTCGCTTTTGTAGGGCAGTGAGAGCATTGCTGCTGATTGATGGGGTACTGATCATTTAGATTTATGATTTATGATTCAAGAATTAAGATTTTGGGAGATGCGGGCGAGGATTTCGTCGCGACCGATGATAAGCATTGATTCAGTCAGGGGAGGAGTGACCTTGCTTCCGGCGACAGCGAGCCGAAGTGACATAAAGTACTCTCCCCGATTCCAACCATGGGAATTGGCGGAGCTTACAAGGCCGGTTTCGATAGCCTCTTTGGTCCAGGCGACAGAAGATAGAACCTCTAGGGCGGATTGGAGATAGGAATGGGTCGACGTATCAGCTGGAGTGGGGCGAGCGAAAAAGAATTTAGTTAATTGGTCAAATTGGTCTAATTGGGTAATTCGTTCCTT
>CAZDXN010000046.1:0-3368 GCA_964509695.1 uncultured Pseudomonadales bacterium
ATGCTAGTGCCACCGCAAGGTCGTGCGAAAGTAGATCATCGCCGGGCAAACAAAATAACCAACTTGAGAGAGTTGGTTTTTTTGTGGTTATTTTTGATGGCACAGTTTGACAAAGATTGGCAATGTTTGCTATAGTATGGTTTATCATGAGTACAATAAATATTTCATTGCCACAGTTACAGGTCAATTTCATCGATGATTTGGTGGAGAAACATGGCTTCGCAAATCGGAGTGAGTTTGTAAGGTCGCTAATTAGAGCTGTCAAGCAACAGCCCTTAATTGTTTCTCAGGCAGCTTCCTTTCCATTTATAGCTCCAGAAACGAAGTTTGTCTCGAAGATAATGGGTGATTTTAAGAAAACGAAGAAATATTCTGCTAGGTTTTTGAGTGATTTAGAGGAGGGACTTCGTGAAAGTACCTATATGAAGAGTAAGGGTTAATGATTACGATTTTGCCCGTTAGGCAAAAAGTCCAGGATAAAATTTCTAAGAAAGTATCGTGCTTTGTTTTTGTTTCTCAAAAAAGGGACGGTTATTGAAGTTATCTCAGTGACAAGCCATTACAAATAGTCCTTGTTATTTGTAAACGGCGGGGTTTTTTGTGAGTATTTTTGTGATTGAAGTAAGCTGTTCTATCAGACAAATAGATGCTCTAGTCGGTCTCTGACCCGGTAACTGGCCCTCTGAGTCTTGGAAATATTTTCTCGATATGGCTCAATTACCATTGGAATATAGCTTATTTTCTTCTTCTTTCCTGCACTATTTTCAACAAAACTTCCGCTGCCGTTGATTATGTATCCCCGGCTTACTCCCTCATAAAGAGAAAAGCCATCGGGAATTTTATGCTGAAACCATGTTAGTGTCTGGTGTGGATTAATTTCATGAGCCCGATTGATAAATATCTTCAGGCGATCTCTGTCTTCATCGTTTGTTATTTGATCTAATATTTCTTCCATTGTGGGCATCTTCTTCCGAGATTCAAGATCCATAACTTTGACAAAGTCACCCTTTTTTTTCATTCTTTCAGATAGTAATTCTGCAGAGTTTTGGGTAAAGAACGCCGTGGCTGGATAAAATCGAAACTGTGAATCACCTTCTTCTCTAATGTCGTTCAATGAAGCCGCTATATTTCTACAATTGGAACCAGAATAAGCAGCATCGTCCAAATAGACAAAGTTTTTCTTGCCCATACCTTTTAATTCCCCTATTTTTGAATAATCGACAACCTTATGCCCATTTGGTAAAAGATCCCTTACAAGATCGTATACCCAGGCTTCGCTTTTTCCCTTGGCCTTCGTCAAGATAACGACCCCTTCCCCTTGAACCATATCCGCCACCTCGGTCACTACATCAAATAAGGTGCTTAGGAATGTGTCAAAAGAAACATAATTCAAATTCTCAGCTACCACGTCAGCTAAATCAGAGGCTAATCCTTTCTCGTGATTTTGACGCCATTTATTCAGTCTTTGTTTATTCGGCGCCGCTTCAGCTAGCAGGCTATCGTACTCTAGATGTTTTGCTCTAATCCACCTGGCTTTATTATCCTTCAAGTCTTCTTTATTGGCAGACGATTCGTGGGGAGAGCCCGTTCCCGGTTCATCATGTTCCATAGTGGTCTAATTTTAACACTGACTAAATGTTTTCGATGACTGTAACAATATTTGTTTTGCTGCACCACATACCCATGTGGTAAGATTTTTTTAGTGAAGCGAAGTAGATTGTTGGTGGGGTTGCTGACGGCTTTGCTGGTGGGGACGAATGGATACTGGTGGCTAAATAATCGTGAACAATATCGGGTGACGAGTGTTTATGATGGTGATACCATTTGGCTGAAATCGGGAGACAGAGTCAAACTAATCGGGGTAAATGCCCCGGAAATTGGAAGGTGTTTGGCTGACGAAGCGAAACAAAAATTAAGTGATTTGGTTCTTGATAAAGTAATTGATTTGAAGGAAGAAAAAAGGGATGAATGGGGTAGAAAGATGAGCTTGGTTTATGTGGGGGAGACTTTGGTTAATCTCGAAATTATGAAGGCGGGTTTGGCAAAACCCGATTACACTCCCAATTCCCGGTCAGAGGACATAAAGAATGCCAGTCACTTGGCTTCACAAAATAAAACCGGCGTTTATGGTGATATTTGCAAAGGGAGCAAGACTCCGCTGGAGCCAAAGTGTGTGATTAAGGGAAACATCGATAAGAGCACCGCTAAACATTATTATCACTTACCGAACTGCCGTCATTATTCACAAATTGTCTTGGATTTGGATACGGCCGAGAATTACTTTTGTAGCGAGGCGGAGGCAGTGAAAGCGGGATTTACGCTGGCGCCTGACTGTTTGAGATGATTTCGAAACGACCCTGAAACAAGTTCAGGGTGACATTTTCTGTCATTCCGGCCTCCGAGCCGGAATCTATTTGAATAGATTCCGGGTCAAAGCCCGGAATGACATATTTTTGTGCTATATTAATGGTAGATGTTGACGGTTGAGACCGCCAGGAGGATTGAAATTAGAAATAGTTTCCAAGAAGCGTCATTGTTGGTGCCGGTAGCCATGAGGCTGGTTTTGAGGGAGGATGTCTGGAAAATGTCCAGATGGGGAGATAATCCTCGTTGGGTTGGTATGATGTTGGGTAATATCGGAGTAAATAGTACAGTAGTGACGGATGAGGTAATGGAAATAATTAAGGCGGGGAAAAGAAGTGTTTGGAATATTGATGGGAGGAATAGCTTTGAAGCGATGATTGGGCGGGTATTAAAGAAAAGCGATTCTTGGGAAGAGGTTGAATATAAGCGAACATCGTTGGTTGGATTGGCACTGAAAGCGACGGTGATGGCGATGGTAGGTGGAGACCGCGAGGAATATATGAATCAGATGGTTGTTTTGAAATCGGTACAGCAGGAGCTGGAGTATTTGGATGAACTGTTGGGACAATTAGAAATCAATGTTTCAAGCGGGCAAAGAAACCGATTAGTTGAGTTGTTGAGGAAAGTCGATCTGGATTGATTTTTGGCGTTTTGGTCGTGGTTTCCGCCAAAGGCGGACAAGTGTGGTAAAATAGCCTTTGTCCGAATGGACACGAAAGGAATTTATGATTGATGGCAAGCAAAAATACAGCTAGTTCAAAAACTTCCGCCAAAGGCGGACAGGCAAAAACTCAAGACAAGGTAAAGAAGGAGGTGGTGAAGGAGGTGCCTAAGGTGGAAACCAAGGTAGAGACCCTCATGGACAAGTTGATGGCGAAGGCGGGAACGAGCCTCGTCACCCCCAAGCGCGGCCAGCAGTTGACCGGAATTGTTTCTTTTGTCAGCAAGAGGATGGTTTTGGTCGATATCGGCGCCAAGACCGAAGGAATTGTGGCTGATGCCGA
>CAZDXN010000047.1:0-3184 GCA_964509695.1 uncultured Pseudomonadales bacterium
GGAAAATAATCCTGAAGAGATTCACGCGCCGTCCCCGAACGGAGAAAATGCGTTTTTAGATTGACAAGAATTGGTCGCATTGGACAAATTGGACCAATTCGAAGAAGATAAGAGTATGCTCATTTCCTACGATTTATTGATGGAGAAGGCGAATATGTTGCGTGCCGAGGTGGTGAAGATGCTCACCACTGCGGGGACAGGGCATTCGGCCGGACCTCTTGGGTCGGCAGATTTCTGGACGATACTTTATTTGGGAAATCTAATCAATTACAGAGTTGATGAACCATGGTGGGAGGAGCGTGACAGGGTGGTGCTTTCGGCCGGACATTACTGCCCGATACTTTATGTGGTTCTAGCCGAGGCGGGGTTTTTCCCAAAAACTGAATTAACGACGCTACGGCAGTTGGGTTCGAGATTGCAGGGACATCCGGTGGCAAAGGTGTTGCCGGGAATAGAAACGTCGAGCGGGCCTTTGGGACAGGGGATTAGCCAAGCGGTGGGAATGGCGTTGGCGGCGAAGTTGGACAATAAAAAATGGCGGGTAATTTGTTTTATGGGGGATGGCGAGCAGGATGAAGGGCAAGTTTGGGAGGCGTACCTGTGCGCCGCCAAACATGCGCTGTCAAATTTGACGGTGGTGATCGATAGAAATAATATTCAGATCGACGGACAGACGGAGGAAGTGATGCCCTTGGATTCTCTGGCGGCAAAACTGACTGCATTTAATTTCAACGTGATCGAGGTTGATGGTCATAATATGGCGGACATTGCCGAGGCGATGAGGAGAGCCAAAGTGACCTTTGAAAAACCGACGGCGATAATTCTATCGACCACTCCGGGGAAGGGGGTTTCTTTTATGGAGAATAATCCGGCTTGGCACGGCAAAGTCCCAAGTCCAGCGGAAGAGATCTTGGCATTAGCGGAGTTGAAAAGACCTTAATTCTATCTTGAGGGTGGTAGGGTGACAGCGGGGGTGATTCCTCGTGAAGGAACAACTCTGAAAGGACAGTAACCGACGTCCGGGATTTTGCATGGTGGTTTGGCATTGAGGCAGGCAGGGCGCGGCTTGCAGGTGGGTACTGGAGTAGGGGTGGGGGTGGGCAACGTACCAACGTTTGATGGTGAAAAGGATAGGTGGGGTCCGAATATTTGACTGGATATATTATTCGATGAGCTATCTTTGATTGAGGTTGCTCCGGTATTTTCGTCTAGGTGATAGAGGAGAAGAGTATGCAAATCGTTTTCAAATGGAACCATAGATGGTTGGAAATTCTGTATATATCTAACAGAGCTGGAAATTCGAATTTCGTCGATAAAGCCATTGAAATTGTATCCTGAGATTCCCCCGCTACCATCAGGGTGTCTAGCTAACCAAAGATTTTTTGGCTGTTGGGTTGAAAAATGACAATTCTCTCTCCATTTGGATCCGCTACCCGCCAATACTCCATTGACATATAAGTTTACAGAACATAAATTGTTTTCCCACCAAGCAGTGGCGGCGACGTGGTACCACGTATCGCTCGGGACACTGATGGTGGACCAGGCTGAAACGTAATTTGTGTTGATGTTACTAGTGCTATCAGCCATCAAGGCGGTAAAATCAGGACGTGATGAGCCGTTTGCTTCTTGGACTTCGATATTTAAATTGAAAATATATCCGTAATCAACCCAAGTTTGAGGTTTTGTATAAAGAACAAGAGGGTACTCTCGAACGTAAGTTCCGGAGGTGGGCTTGGGTATTTTTACCCAAGCCTCAATAGTGAATGGTTTCTGTGTTAAGAGGGGAGATTTTTCGGTAGATGTATATGAATCATTGCTACCTTCATTATTAAAATAAACGGCATTGCCAAATGGTGAATATTTTCTACCTTGGTATGCTTTTGGCTGTAGGCGGACTTGCTGGTAGACGGTCCAAAGAAGGAGGGGAAGAACAATGATGAGTAGAAGGATGAAAAGAAGCGAATCTCTATTTTTGGTGGAAATTTTCAGAGAGGACTTCTTTGAACGAGATTTTTGTTTCACTTCACCCAGTTAAGCAGTATTTTTTGATTGTGTCAATGGGTGGGGTAAGATTAAGTGGATGTTTAACGGGGAGATGTTTTTGATTGAGAATTTGAATAAGCCCGCCGATTCGGCGGGTAAGCCGGAGATGAAGGCAATGCGGGATGGCTATGGAGAGGGATTGGTCGAGGCGGGGAGGAGAAATTCGGAAGTTGTGGTTTTGTGCGCAGATTTGACGGAGAGCACCAGAACGGATCTATTCAGGGCGGCGTTTCCGGATAGATTTTTGGAAATGGGAATTTCGGAGCAAAATATGATGGGAGTGGCGGCGGGAATGGCGGCGACAGGGAAAGTTCCTTTTGTAAATTCGTTTGCCTGTTTTTCGCCGGGAAGGAATTGGGAGCAACTGCGGATCAGTGTTTGTTTATCAGGGAACAATGTGAAGATTATTGGCGGTCACGCCGGAGTTGGCAATGGGGCGGATGGGGGAAACCAGCAGATGTTTGAAGACATCGCCCTGACTCGGGTACTGCCAAATTTAACGGTGGTGGTTCCGGCTGATTACGAACAGGCAAAGAAGATGACGCTGGCAATAGCCGATTTTCATGGATCGGTGTATATGAGAATGACCAAACCGAAACGAGAGACGGTGACGACTAGCGGAACGCCATTGACAATCGGGAAAGCCCAGGTGTTTCGCACCGGGAAAGAGGTAACGGTTTTTGCCTGCGGGGCGATGGTTTATGAGGCGTTGGCGGCGGCAGAGGCGTTGGCGGGAGATATTGACGTTGAAGTCATCAATGTCCACACGATCAAGCCGTTGGATAAGGAAACGATAATGAGAAGTGTCTCCAAAACGGGAAAGGTAGTCACAGCGGAAGAACACTCAATCATTGGCGGTCTGGGGGGGGCGATCGCGGAATTGTTGTCTGAAGAATTGCCAACTAAGATGAGACGGGTGGGGATGAGAGATCGGTTTGGGGAAAGCGGTGAACCTGCCGAATTGCTGGTAAAATTTGGTATGACCAAGGAGGCAATTATCGCTCAAATTAAAGAATTAATATGAATATAGATACGGGAATAATCGAGAGAAACGGGAAGGCGATGCTACTGGCTTATGATCAGGGGTTTGAACACGGACCGGTCGATTTTGATGAAAAAAGTGTTGACCCAAATTATATTC
>CAZDXN010000048.1:0-3066 GCA_964509695.1 uncultured Pseudomonadales bacterium
CCAGTCAATCCAATCAGCTTGAAAACAGCCTCAGTTTGGAGGGAATAGCTGTAGTCGTTCCGGAAAACCCGCAAAGTCTTGCCCTTCCACCTGTTGGCAATCGCCAGAGCCTCGTTTATTCTCGAGCTATCTATCGCCGCCGACTCCACTTTTGTTGGTATTTCTACGTTGTGATTTCCGGGAATTATTAGGGCGGCCACGATCATTTTTCGCAAGTCCTCTTCGCCGACCACCAAGCCATCAGATCCGGGCTCGATTCTTATCTCGCCCGCGCTATTCACCACGATCTTAGCCGCCACTCCTTCTTGATTTATTCTGGCTACCACCTTAGAAATCATTCCGTCGAGAGCATCATTGTCGTAATTGATCGGCAGGCCAATCGTTCTGGGTTTAAAAAAGATACTCACCCTCTCCTTGATCTTCGTCAGCAGATTTCCACTTCTCCCCAATCCCCAAGCCTGTTCCGCCGCCCAGCCAAAGTCATAACTTTTTGACAAGGCCGTTGTCTCAGTCAGTATCTGCCCACGGTAAAAGACCTGCACCAAATTCGGTTTATTGATAAACTCAATTTCCAATCTTTTTTTGGCGTCATCTTTAGTTAAGTTAGAAATCTCAATTCCCGAAACTATCACTCGGGGGAAAATCATTGTCCCATAGGCCAATTGATAGGCTACGGCCACAATTGCTCCGATCAAGAATACCCCGCAAAAAAACAATCCGACCAATAAGGCCACATGATGCCCTGCTTTAACCAAATGGTGGCGTATCACAATCTCCATCTTAACCCATCTGGTCACTCTCTTGGTATACTAAACTAGCATGGCAAATGAATTTCCTCTACCCGAACCACTTTCGAATCCTCAAGCAGTGTATCCGGATACTACCGCCATGCCTCCACCTGAGGAGAATCCGGCCGTTCCTCCCGCGTACCAAGCCCCGGAACCAGTCGCCGCCCCACCCATCAAAAGCTCTCCCTTCAAATTTATTGTTCCAGTAGTTGGCGGCCTCGTCGTCATTGGTCTTCTCATTTTTGTAATTAGCAAGGTATTCTCCGGCCTATCGGGAACAGCCAAAAACCCCGCCAAAACTCCGGCCATTACCATCAACTATTGGGGTCTTTGGGAAACTCCAAGTATTATGGCGCCAGTAATCGAGTCTTTTGAGGCGGCCAACCCCAACATCAAAGTTAACTATCAACTTCAGTCACAGCAGGACTATCAGGATCGGCTTCAGACCGCCATCGCCGGTACTTCATCACCCGACGTTGCCCGCATCCACTCGACCTGGCTACCCCTATTTATCAAGAATCTTCTTCCCTCCCCAGCCAACACCGTTTCAGCTACCGAGATCCAAACCAATTTCTATCCAGTCGTCGCCAACTCCGTCGTTGTGAATAATCAAGTCTTCGGCGTTCCGATGAACATGGACGGGCTAGTCCTGTTTATAAATACCAACATGCTCAAACAAGCCAATCTTTCCGCTCCGGTAAACTGGGAAGATCTTCGTACCATTGCCAAGACCCTTACTATCAGAGATCAAGTCACCGGCAAGATCACTCGGGCTGGGGTGGCTTTGGGAAACACCACCAACGTCCGGCTCTGGCCAGACATCGTTTCCCTCATGCTGTTTCAAGCCGGAGCTAATCTTTTGAATCCAAGCGGAAAAGAAGTCACCTCAACCCTTTCTTTTTATACCTCCTTCGCCGCCCCCGGTCAGTACTGGGACGACACCATGCCTGACTCAATCGTCGCTTTCGCCAACGAAAAAGTCGCTATCGTTCTTGCCCCTCTTTGGGTCGTTCCCGAGATCCAAGCCATCAACCCTTCCCTGAATTGGCAAACCGCTCCAGTTCCCCAACTCCCCGACGTCGATCCGCTAAACTGGGCCTCGATGTGGATCGAAACCGTTCCCAAAAATGCTCCCCACCCCCAAGAGGCCTGGAAATTTGTCAGTTTCCTGGCCTCCGCCAAAGCCCAACAGCTTCTCTTTGAATCCGCCATCAAAGAGAGAAATCTGGCTCAGGTCCCCGCCAACAAGGCCGTCTCCGCCCTTGCCTCTCAAAATCCAGTCAATGCCCCTCTCGTCGCCGGTCTTGCCAGCGCCAAGACTTTTTATACCGGTAGCCTCACTCACGACAACGACACCGCCCTCAACTCCCGCCTGATCAAATATCTCGAGGACGCCGTCAACTCCACCATCAAGAGACAAGATCCCAACAAAACTCTCGAAACCCTAAATCTCGGCTTCAACCAAGTTCTTTCCCAATATCGCCTAGTTACCCCACTGCCCACTCCTACTGGTCAGTAGCATGGTCAATCTCGTCAATGCCGTTCGTCAAACAAGAAAATATGCGGCCTATTTTCACTCGCACCTCGACAATGAAGGTCTCCATCACTGGTTAATATCAGAAAAAATTGTCTCCAAGAAACGCCTCGCCCGTTTTCCCCAAAAACTATCGAAACGACAACTTCATGACATTCAGATGCATCAGGAAATTTCAAAGCTCAAGATCGAGAAGGCGAGACGAATCGCTCATTTCTTGTCGTATTTTCCAACCATTTCTCTCATCGCTGTTACCGGCTCTCTCGCCGTTGCTAATGCCCGCGTCGATGACGATCTGGACCTCTTTATTATCACGAGGGCCAACGCTCTCTGGCTGACTCGCGCCTTCGTCATTCCACTGATCAGCATCTTCTACAAGCGCCGAAAGCCATTCGCGATTCGCGATTCGCTATTCGCCATTCGCGATGCCGTCTGTCTCAACCTTTGGCTTGATGAATCAGCCTTGGCAGTCCCGGAAAGCAAACGCAGTTTGTACACCGCCCACGAAGTCCTTCAAGCCAAACCTATTTTTGATAGGGGAGACACCTACGCCAAATTTATTCGTTCTAACGAGTGGACAAAAAAGTATCTCGCCAACGCCTATTGTCATTCCGGGCTTGACCCGGAATCTATTCAAATAGATTCCCACTTTCGTGGGAATGACAATACAATCAGGTTGGGGATGATAGTATTCCTAAGAATTCTCAATTCCTTTGCCTTCCGTCTCCAGTACAGTTACATGAA
>CAZDXN010000049.1:0-3055 GCA_964509695.1 uncultured Pseudomonadales bacterium
TAGAGTGCTGCGTTTGGGACGCAGAGGCCGTGAGTTCGAGTCTCACCACCCCGACAATAATTAGTCTGCTTTTCGTATAGATTCTATGTATATGGTAACATGTAGGTGTGAGTTCGAAATTGAGGCAAGTGGTGAAAGGAAGGGCGATGAAATTAAGAATGGATGGTAATTCGTATTCGAGTATTTCTAAAGCTTTAGATACTCCAAAAAGTACACTCAGTGATTGGCTTAAAGGAGTCCCGTTTTCTCCAAATAGTGATACTTTGAAACGAATAAGTCAGGCTCCTTTAAACTCAACAAAAACATGGCGGGCAAAAAGATCACTAAGTATATATCAGGCCAATATTCTCGCACATAATGAGATTGGTGAGCTTTCGGGGAGGGATCTGATGATGTTTGGAATAGGGCTTTACCTTGGTGAAGGAGCCAAGTCGATTGAGTCGGTTCGCTTTGTGAACTCAGACCCCAATGTCATTAGGGTCTGTATAGCATGGTTAAAAAAAGTCTGCGGTGTTGGGACTGGGAACTTAACCCTTGCCGTGCATACGTATCCGGACAACAATACAGATGAAATAGTTAAATTTTGGTCAAAAACAACGGGAGTTCCTATCTCAGAATTTGGTAGAACACAAGTCGACAGACGACTTGGTAAGTCAACCTTTCATCACAATAAACTTCTGTATGGCACGGTTGATCTGAGAGTTCGCGCGAAGGGTAACCCGAGATTTGGAGTTTTTCTTCATCGTAGAATAATGGGTTGGATAGAAGCTACAATACAACAAGTTAACACTATGCGGGATTAGTTAATCGGTATAACTTCACTTTTCCAAAGTGAAATGATGAGTTCGACTCTCATATCCCGCTCCAATTAATTAAGCAAAGATTCGGATCGATAGTTTGCATTTGTATTCTTGATAGTGTTATATTCCCACTAATCTCTTGCACGTTGATAATTTGTCTGTCTTTCTTTGGACGGACAGAAAGGAGGAAATATAATGAGAGCCAGACGTATTGTTGTTTTACTGGCCGGCGCCGTGGTCGTCGTCCTATTGTGCTTGGCTCTGGCCTCCGGGGCTGCGTGGCCCTGGATTCAGTCAATGTGGACGGCCTTGCTCGCGCTAATTATGGCGAGCAACCCTTGGGTTCTGTTGGCCTTGGCCCTGGTTGGCCTGGCGGTGGTGTTGGCGTTGTTTTTTCGACGCCGCCGCTAATGATTGTGCGACGAGTGAAATTATCAAGAAAAAGTCGGACGGCAATTTCGAGGTTTGAGAGAGGCATTAAGGATCACAGTGATGCGACCCGTTGCTATGATGATCTGGGAGTGAGATACAAGATGATGCTAACTGAAACGACAGCCGAGGCGTGTCGGAATCTCCTAGCTGAATTGAATTTGGGGTAAAATAAGGATGTTTGTCCTGGTAGCTCAGCTGGATAGAGCGACTGCCTTCTAAGCAGTAGGTCGACGGTCCGAGTCCGTCCCAGGACACTTGGTGGGCCGGTGGCGGAATGGCAGACGCTCAGGTCTTAAAAACCTGTGAGTTCACACTCGTGAGGGTTCGACTCCCTCCCGGCCCACAACTCATGCGTCGAACGACTCTCCCGTGGAGATACACGGGATTTCGTTTGAGTACTAACTCAACCCCCCGGCCCACATAATAAGTCGAAAGTAAAAAGGGAAAAGGTTAAAGGAATGAATTTTAAGCCTGGGATTGGTTGCGGCCGAAACGGCGACGATCGATCTCGGTGAGAAATTTCTTGCGTAAACGGAGGGAGAGGGGGGTAATTTCGAGAAGCTCGTCGCCCTCGAGGAAGTCGAGGGATTGTTCGAGGCTCATGACGGTCGCCGGGGTGAGCTGAATGACCCCGTCTGAGGAGCTGGAACGCATGTTGGTGAGCTTCTTCCCCTTGGTGACGTTGATCTCTATGTCCTCTTCTTTGGCGTTCACACCGATGATCATGCCTTCATAGACCTTGATTCCCGGTTCGACAAAAGTGATACCACGGCCTTGGGCGTTCGCCAGACCGTAGGCGAGAGCTTCCCCTGTCTCAGACGAGATGAGAACTCCGCGTCTGAGTTTCGGCAGAGGTTGGCCGACAGGCTGATAGCCGATCAATTGTGAACTGAAAACGGCTGTGCCTTTGGTAGCGGTCAAAAGCAAACTTCGAAGACCGATGATGTTTCGGGTCGGAATCCGATAAACGAACTCGGTCTCACTTTGGGAAATTGCCTCCATCTTGATCATGGTTCCCTGACGCTTGCCGATCTCTTGGTTGATGGTACCAAGGTAGTCGCTGGGGACGATGATGCTGACTTCTTCGACCGGTTCCTGTTTGACGTCGTCGATGATCTTGACGATGACTTCGGGCTTGCCGACTTCCATTTCATATCCTTGGCGACGGAGTGTTTCCAGAAGAATGGCCAGATGGAGTTCGCCTTTGCCGGAGATTTGAAACTTCCCGCTTTCGAGCTTTTCAAGTTTCAGGGAGAGGTTGGTCTCGAGCTCTTTGTAGAGGCGGTCTTCGAGCTGGCGACTGGTAGTGAACTGGCCCTCTTTGGCGGAAAAAGGCGAGGTGTTGGCGCCAATGGTCATGTGGAGCGTGGGCTCGGTCAATTTTGGCGCTGGTAAAACCGCAGTATCGGCCGAGTTGGCGATGGTATCACCGATTTTGGCGTCACCGATTCCGGCCAGGGCGACGATGTCACCGGCGAAGGCTTCTTCAGTTTCGTAGCGAGAAAGACCTCGGGAAAGTTGAACGGTTTCAATGGTGTAGGTTTTGCCATTGCCACTGAGAATGATTTTGTCTCCCGGTTTGATGCTGCCACGAAAGATTTTGCCGATGACGTATCGGCCCTTATGAGAATCGTAGTCGAGACTACTGACGAGCATTTTGAAACTGCCTTCGAGAGAGTTGTCCGGTTCTGGGATGAATTCGATAATGGCATCAAGCAGGGGGGTGATGTCTCCCGATTGGTTGAAGTCATCCGGCATGTCTTTGAAGACCTTGCCGTCACGGCCGACGGCATAGAGAATGGGAAATTCGAGTTGGTCGTCGC
>CAZDXN010000050.1:0-2870 GCA_964509695.1 uncultured Pseudomonadales bacterium
TGACGGCGGTTTGGGCTTTGACTTGGGAGGTATCTCCTGAGATCATGACGCCGAAAGGATTGCCTGTAGTTTTGGGTTGAACCGGGGGGGTGGTCGTTTTGCCTGGTTTGACAGGGGTCGGCGTTGGGGAGATGTCCTGAACCGGTTGAATCCGACCGGATTTGTTCGTCAGGAGTGTTCTCCTTGCTCCACGCAAAAGGACAAAGACAGATAACAAAACGGCCAGAAAAATTAAGACTTTTGACATATACGTATTATACCCTCTAAAGCTTACGAGCGGGTCGAGGTGGCTTCGGAGTTGGTGTTCCCGCGGTGATGACTCCCGTAATGGTACTGTCTGTTTTTGAAGCAAGGGCGTTGGTGTTTTTCCCCAGAGCTGCCACTTGAGTGGCACCAGTGAAGCTTATGGTCGATTGCTTGGCGGTGAGGGCTTTTATCGTCAGGACTCCCAAAACACCAGCACCTTTGAACGGGGTTGGAGGTCTGGCAGCGAGAGTGACGGCGATCGCGCCATTGGAATGAGTTTCCGGGGCGAGGATTACCGGTAGTTGGGTTCCCGGGGTAAAGCTAACTATCTGGATGGCTGTTGGATCATAGGAAAGGTGGAGTTCTACGGCAGAAATGGCGTCAGTTTTGGAGTTCATAGTGATTACCACAGAAAATTTTTCTCCAACTGTCTGGGTCTTTGCGGCAGGAAGGAGAGTAAGGATGGTGCCGTCGTTTCCGGCCTTTGAACGTATGTCTTGGGATAAATTGAGGGCGACCAGTGCCACTCCCAGCCCAACTATGAGAATGAGGGTAACTAACAAATGAATGACGGGGAGGCGGTGGCGAGAAACAGGCGCCGATACTTCTTGCGGCGGTGTTGGCAGGACTGTTGGATCTGATGGTGCATCCATATTATTTTCCATAGTTAACTATCAAAATATCGTAGTCTGCCGTGTCCACCTTACCATCACTGTTGATGTCAGAAGTAGTGAACCCCGGCTTACCAGTCTTGCCGAAGTCGGAGAAGAGGAGGTTGTAGTCAAATATATCTACCTTGCCATCTTTATTAATGTCACCGGTATTAAATATCCCAGTTGGAATGGAGGTGGGAGTAGGCGTGGGAAACGTTATTTGGGGTCCAATTTTGGTCAAATCTATAACGGGTGGTACAGAACCATAAACATTGTTGGAAACCAAATTAAAATTGGCGGGTGAGTCCGATGGAACGTGGTTGGGTTGACAGTCGCTGCAGAACCAATTGGCAATAATATTTTCCTGAACTTTCCATCCCGTGGAACCATTATCAAAATAGATTCCGGCAACAGCAGAGCCGGGATTCGGAGGATAAATGTCGGTCGTGGCATTGTTAGACATAACGGAATTTGGTTGGTTGCCCAGCACATAGATCCCTCCACTGTCGTTGAGCTTTAAGCTGATGTGATGGATATAATTATTTTTAATAGTGGTATTTTTCATTGAAGTGGCGGTAGTATTCCAAATGAAACCGGCAGAAATACCGGAGTATGGCAGATCGTGGATAAGATTGTTGGAGATAGTGGTGAAGCCGGAAAAAGCGGCAAAAATTCCGACTGCATCCCACGTAGTTGTGGCGGTGGAATAGATGATATTATTGGTAATATCATTTCGCTGGGGAGCCAAAGATACCGGATTCCAGTCTGTTTCCAGTACAAATTGGGGCCGGTAGCCGACCATTATGGAGTTGCCGCCAATGTCCGTAAAAAGATTGCCGTTAATCTTTATATTGTTACTGCCTTGACCCAGAGCCAGACCGTGAGAGCCCAGATGCCAAAAGGTATTGGAATTAAATTCCAAGTTTGAACTAAATTCAGTCAGAATGGCAGGTGGGCTGAAATACGTGGCCGTATAGGGGTCCATGCCGTATGATCCTGCCTGCAGGCCATCATAGCCACCAGCTGGTAAGGTCCATTTGGAGTGGGCGAAGGTGAGGTTGTTAAACTTGAGGTTTTTGCTCCCGTTGATAATTAACAATTGGTCTAAGACCGGATAGACGAACTGTTCTGAGTTGGGGTTCTCGGTTGCGGATTTTGGAACATACTTTAAAGTTTTGCTTGATGTGGAAAAGATCCATTCTCCGGGTTGGTCAAGATATTTGGGGTCATTTTCCACAAAGAGAGGCCGTCCGGGTATTGGAGCGATGCCTGCATATCCGGGATCAGGATCGACTGAAGCGAGGCCCATGAGGGTCGCCGCGGTGAGAGTATTGCCGTTTCCAGAGATAATTTTTTCCCGATAGATCGAGAAACTTCCCAGAGCTAAGAGTTCGGCGTCTGGTGAGAGATTGGAAAAATTGGCTGTTTCCTTCACCGTAATTTGCTTCCCGCTGACTGAGGCGATGGTAAAGGCTTTCGAAGCTCTGGGTAAAGGATTGTCGTTCAGATATAGCTGACGAAAAGAGGCCGCGTCACTGATGGTGTTGGTCCAAATATTTCCGGATTTGGTCCAGAGAGAAGCGATGATCTTTCCACTGGAAATAACGGCTGATTGGCCGGGAGTACTTTGATAGGTGATGGTGTACTGACCAGTACCGGAATCGCGGTTGTCGAATCTTAGGGGAGAGGTGAGCTGATAGGTGCCGCCATTGAGACAGACGGTGATGTTTCTGGCTAATCCACCCGAAATTTCAGTGCGGATGGTATTTTGAACAGTCAATAGAGAAGAAACGTCGGAAGCAGTATGGGTGCAGGGAGGCGATTGGGCCCAGACGGGAGAAGGGGAAACCATTCCCCCCCACAATATGGCAGACGTAAAAATTAAAATGAATATTTTTTTTGATGGAGAGTTCATCCTAGTAGTTCTTCTTGATGAAGGAAGCGTAAGCCTCACCATTGAGTCGGAGGGTG
>CAZDXN010000051.1:0-2748 GCA_964509695.1 uncultured Pseudomonadales bacterium
GCCTGTCTTGCCAAAGTCGAAGAAGAGGAGATTGTAATCAAATATGTCGACCTTACCATCTTTATTAATGTCACCGGAATTAAATATCCCAGTTGGAATGGGGGTGGGAGTGGGCGAGGGTGGAGTTGTTTGGGGACCAATTTTGGTCAAATCTATAACGGGTGGTACAGAACCATAAACATTGTTGGAAACCAGATTAAAATTAGTGGGTGAATCCGATGGAACATGGTTTGGTTGGCAGTCACTGCAGAACCAATTGGCGGTAATATTTTTCTGCACTTTCCATCCAGTGGAACCATTGTCAAAATAGATTCCGGCAACAGCAGAGCCGGGATTTGGAGGATAAATGTCGGTCATGGCGTTATTGGACATCACGGAATTTGGTTGGTTACCCAGCACATAGATCCCTCCACTATCGTTGAGCTTTAAGCTGATGTGATGAATATAATTATTTTTAATAGTGGTATTCTTCATTGAAGTGGCGATGGTATTCCAAATGAAACCGGCAGAAATGCCGGAATAGGGTAAATCATGAATCAGATTGTTGGAGATGTTGGTGAAGCCGGAAAAAGCGGCAAAAATACCAACTGAATCCCACATAGTTGTGGCGGTGGAGTAGATAATGTTGTTGGTAATATCATTTCGCTGGGGAGCCCCCGACGTTGGATTCCAGTCTGTTTCTAGGACAAATTGGGGACGGTAGCCGACCATAATGGAGTTGCCGCCAATGTCCGTAAAAAGATTGCCGTTAATCTTTATATTGTTACTGCCTTGGCCCAGAGCCAGACCGTGAGAGCCCAGATGCCAGAAAGTATTGGCGTTAAATTCCAGGTTTGAACTAGATTCAGTCAGGACAGCCGGTAAGCTAAAATAGGTGGCAGTATAGGGGTCCATGCCGTATGATCCTGCCTGCAGGCCATCGTAGCCTCCGGCCGGCAAGGTCCATTTGGAGTGAGCGAAAGTGAGATTATTAAACTTGAGATTTTTGCCCCCACTGATGATAAGCAGTTGGTTTAGGTATGGATAAACAAATTGTTCGGAGTTAGGATCTTCTACCTCTGATTTGGGAAAATATTTGAGAGTTTTGCTTGACATGGTGAGGGTCCATTCTCCGGGTTGATCAAGATATTTGGGATCGTTTTCCACAAAAAGGGGTCTCCCCGGTATCGGAGCTATACCGACGTACCCGGGATCAGGATTGACTGAGGCAAGGCCCATGAGGGTCGCCGCGGTGAGAGTACTGCTGTTTCCAGCAACAATTTTTTCCCGGTAGATCGAGAAACTACCCAAAGCTAGGAGTTCGGCGTCTGGAGAGAAGTTGGAAAAATTGGCTGTTTCTTTCACCGTGATCTGCTTCCCGCTAACTGAGGCAATGGTAAAGGCTTTCGAAGCTCTGGGTAAAGAATTGTCGTTCAGATATAGCTGGCGAAAAGAGACTGTGTCGCTGATGGTGTTGATCCAAATATTTCCGGATTTGGTCCATGGGGTGGTGATGGTTTTTCCGCCGGAGATAACGGCAGATTGGCCGGGAGTGCTCTGGTAGATGATAGAATACTGGCCGGTGCCGGAGTCCCGGCTGTCGAACCTTAGGGGAGAGGTGAGCCAGTAGGTACCGCCATTGAGACAGACGGTAATGTTCCGAGATAATCCTCCTGAAACTTCAGTGCGAATGGTATTTTGAATAGTCAATAGAGAGGAAACGTCAGAAGCGGTGTGCGTGCAGGTTGGCGATTGGGCCCAGATAGGAGCGGGGAGGAATAATCCTCGCCAGAACATGGCTAGGGTGAAAATTGAGATGAATATTTTTTTTGATATAAATTCCATTTTAGTAACTCTTCCTGATGAACTGTGCGTAAGCCTCACCATTGGCTCGGAGGGTGCCATTGGTTTCGTTGAGAGCTCGGGCTCCATTGGGAGGGTTGGTGTCCATGCTGAACCAGAGAGCGTAGGGAAGACCAAGGTTCTTTATTTCCTGCATGACAGAGGTGACTTGGCTGGGGTCGGTGTTGGCCTGCTGGCCGACTTCGTTGGTCATGATGGGTAGACCAGAAGCTGTTCGTAAGTAACTTGCCGCTTCTCCCAGAGCTTTCGTATCAGCGATATACCAGTGGAAGTTGGTGAAGTCAGCTCCAGCGCCTTTGTAACCGGCTAGAAGCTCTTTGCCTTTGGTGAGTTGTTCCCGGCCTTTGGCGGAGTCGATCTGAGAGATCATGGCTTGTTTGGCTCCGATGAGGGTGCGGGACAGATACTCGTCGGCTTTGTTTGGGTCACCGGCCTTTTTGTAGCTATCAGCGACGAGGACGGCGACCAGTGAACTGACCAGACCACCATTGGTACACTTGATGCCTTTTTGGTGGGCTACTTCACAGCCGGCCCTTAATTCCTGGAGATATTGCTGGGTGGTGCCGTTGTAGAAAAGGGCACCAGAATTTTCTTCGTTTTCGATGACCAATACTTCCGGTTTGTATTTGTCGACAATCTGAGCTAAGGTTCGTTTGAAGGCGTTTAGATCCGAAGGCGGCGTGGAGGGCTGTCCCGCACCGCCATTGTTGCGGATGGTTAAGACTAGTTTGAGTCCGGCGGAAACGGCGGCGTCACACTCTTCACAACTCCCCTGCCAGCGTTCAACAAAGACTGATATTGGACGGTAGTACTTGGCTCCCAGCTTGACCGCGGTTTGAGCTTTGACTTGAGAGGTATCTCCTGAGATCATGACGCCGAAAGGATTGCCTGTAGTTTTGGGTTGAA
>CAZDXN010000052.1:0-2746 GCA_964509695.1 uncultured Pseudomonadales bacterium
CCCAAGATGGCGACGAAGGGAATGCCCTTTTTGTTGGCGTACTTTAGCTGTTTGTCGAGCTTGGCTGCAGGGTCGGGATAGACCTCGGTGTTTATATCGCTATCGCGAAGTTTTGCGGTTGTGGAGAGAGCAGTCCCTAGACTTTCATTACCAAGGGGGCAGATGAGCAATTGACAACTCGTTTTGAAAGCGGGAAGCAAACCGAGTTCTGTTGCAATCTCGATAATTCGATCAAAGCCAAAGGCGATACCGACGGCAGGAATGTCCCGGCCGCTAAAGGTGCCAATTAGAGTGTCGTATCTGCCACCGCCGGCGATGGAAAGAGGGGTCGTCAGATCGAGAACCTTGGCTTCAAAGATAGTGCTGGTATAGTAGTCAAGGCCGCGGGCCAGAAATGGCTCGAAGCGGAAATCAGGCCCTTCGACAAAACCTGACATTTCCAGAGCCTTAAAAATTTCCTGGAGGCGGTCTGTTTTGACGGCGGATCTGATTGAATCGAAAAGTTCCTTGGCAGTCTTTCGGCCGGACTTTTCCAGCTCTTCGATGACGGCTTCTTCACCAATTTTGTCTAGTTTATCGATGATAATGATTTCTTTTTTGGACAATCCCAAGGAATCGAAGATAGAGCGGTCGTTAATTAAAATTTGCGGCCGTTTAAAACCAATTTTTTTGAGGCCGTCGATGGTACAGGCGATAATTTCGGCGTCGGCCAGATAGGAGTCGGAGCCGATGGTATCAATATCGCACTGGAGAAATTCGCGGTAGCGGCCTTTCTGGGTATTTTCGGCGCGCCAAACGGGTTGGATTTGGTAGCGTTTGAAGGGAAGAACTAGCGTCTGACCGTATTGGGCGACGACTCGAGAGAGGGGGACGGTTTGATCATAGCGAAGGCCAACATCGCGGCCACCGTTGTCCTTGAAGAGATAGAGGAGTTTGTCCGCTTCCGCGCCGTATTTACCCGTTAAGGTTTCGGCATACTCCAGAGCGGGGGTTTCGAGAGGGTCAAAGCCGTAGGAAGCAAAAGTTGTCTCGATGATTCCCTGAACATATTTCCGTTTGAGGGCTTCACTAGGGAGAAAGTCCCGAAAGCCTTTGGGGGTCTGCGCCTTGATCATGGCTTGATTTTAGCAGGTCTTAGAATACTTTTGCTTGGAGGAGGGTGGCTTTTCCGCCGGTATCCATGAGGAGGATGGCGAAGATTTTGTTGTCGGTGGTGAGGGTTTTGGGATCGAGCTTTAGTTTCTTGCCTATGGTAGCTTCCTGATTTTTCCCATCGATATTAAGAGTGAGAATGTTGCCTTTGATTTTCACGATAGGTGAGTAAATGACTCTCTTTTCAATTACTGGTGTCTCATCTTTGGAGGAAATAACGATGCGTTTGGCGACTAGAATATCAGGAGAGGACATATTCCCGATGACGATGGCCTTGTCTTTCATCGAGAGGAGCTCGGGTTTTAGAGTCTTGCCATCCTTGATGATGGTTGTTTTTGAGTCATAGCTGATTTGAAGGTTGACCTGCCCGGTAGTTAGGTCGAACACTCCCAACTTGATGTCGCTAATTACTCCGGCATAGCCGACCAGAAGGTTTGAATCTTGAACATTTTTTAGATTTTTGTCGAGGGCGGCCTTGACGACTTTGTCGACGATGGCACTGGGAGAAGCGGTGATGGGGTCAAGCACGTTTTCTGAAGAACTTATTTTTGCGGTAGTATAGATCACGGTGATTTGGGTCGAAGCGGTGGTAAGGTCGTCTTTTAGAACCGTGAGTTTGATGACGTTTTCTCCACCGGTTAGAGCCAAGTCGATTGAAAAATTGCCGTCCTTATCTGCAGTCACGATTGCTTCGTCTTCGGAGTTGCTGGCGGCGACGAAGGCACTGGCTAGAGTTTTACCGATGATCTTGATGGAATTCACATTTATTACGGCATGGTCTTGGGGAGAAATGACGCTAATGCCTTGGGCAACCGGAGTTTCGGAAGGAACTGGATCAGGTTTCTCCTGAGGAGTTTGTGCTGTTGTGGAGGCGGCTTGTTTGGCGGATTGATCGGCTAGCTGCCAGCCAACGAGTATGACAGTGCCCAAAAACAGGCCAATGATGATTGCGAAAACTACTTCCTTGCGCATAATAGTTAAGCCCTCCTTCGCCAAGGCTTCGGCGGGCAATGCAAACTATACCACAATATCAATTTTCAATTTACAATTTTCAATTTACAAGCTAAGATAAGTCATCGTGGAAGTGACTTTCTTGGGGAAAACCAGCTTTAAATTTAAAACGAAGAACTTGACGCTCTTGATCGATCCGATTTCGGATAAGGAAAGGGCAGACGTGGTGGTTTTGACCACGCCTGGTGGAATTGGGCAGATTGCTGGAGCGGTTAATCGGGAAAAATCATTTCTTATCGATCGCCCTGGGGAGTATGAACTGGGCGGAGTGGGAATCATTGTTGACCGGTTGGTAGTTGGAAAGCCGGAGATGGTCGTTCGGGTCAGTGGTGGTGGCGTCGAGGTGGCTCACACCGGAGCGGTGGCTGGTGATCTAGAGGAAAAGATGATCCAGAGGTTAGCCGAGTCCGACGTATTATTAGTCACCTTGGCGAAGGCGGTCGAATTGGTCAAATCATGCGAACCGTATATCGCGGTGCTGATGGGATACGAAAACCTGGAGCAAGTCGATCAATTCCTTGGGGCTCATAAATTTGAGATCGTCAAGCGAGACCTCGACAAACTCAAATTAGAGGCTGATTCT
>CAZDXN010000053.1:0-2709 GCA_964509695.1 uncultured Pseudomonadales bacterium
GTAGATGCCTTTCATTTACTAGTGAACCGTTCTGTATCTATCGTGTCCTAGACAGGCCATGAATTGCTTTTATGGACTTATTCCTGGCCGGCGCGAACGGCAGAGTATTTTGTACCCAACGTCGCGGCAATGATTTCGCTTGACTTCTGAGATTGGGGTGATTATCATCCAAACTCAAGATGGCTAAAGAACAGGATGGAGAGGGGAGAGCGCAGAGTTTGCTTGATTTTGCACAGGTGTCTCAGAGGGGTAGCAAGGCCAGAGCAGCAGAGAGAGCGTCGGAGGAGGGTAGATTGCGAGAACAATCTTTGAGAGTAATTGAGCAAGATTCAGTTTATCAAGAAGTGATTAAGGTAATGGAGGATCCGACACTTGATCAGTTGTTGCCTCTTTTTTGGAGAGTCTGGAAACCAATCGTGTTAGTTCCAGAGGAAAGGGTAAGTGAGAGTCAAATAAAGTTTCGGGGAAGAGTTTTAAGAACGATTGAGAAAAGATACCTTGAGGATGTGGCAAGACCGGTGCCGTTTCCGGGACTAAGAAAGATTCCGCCGCTTGATCCGATGGAGTTTGTTAATCAATTTCCAGCCGGAGGAACGTTGTTTGGAGAGTACCGGATATCGCCAATAGCGGCCTATCTTCTAAGTATCGGACAGACGACAATTGATGGAGAGGTGGAACGAGCGTTTTCTGGAGGTTTAAGACCATTGTGTATTTCCCATCGAATAAGTCAGGAAGATTACAATCGCCAGATATTTGAAATTCGATGGCGGTGTTCTTCGTTTGGCCGGGGGCGTTGTGGGGTGATCGAATTGAAGACTCCGCCACCTCCGGGACGGATGGGTGACCAGGGCAAGCTACAAATTGAGGCCGGATATGACCTGCAAAGAGAAGGTTTTCTGATCAAGCTCCATCTCAATTCACCTTATATGAGTGTAGCCGAGACTTTTTCCAATCTGACCGGACTTCAGTATAAATTGGCGGAAATTCTGGTAGAAAATGGCGTTACCTCGGTCGATTAAAAGTTGGCTAATTCTGAAATGGGTTTACTACTGAGGGCTCACGACGAAGACGACGACCGGATTCGGATCAAGGATTAGATGGTGGCTTGACGGGGGGAGAATATCGAAAAAAGGTTGAGAAGGCGATCTGGCAAAATCCGGTTTTTCGGCAAACAATGGCGGTGATGGAGGATCCTGAAATAGATCGCCTGTTGGCTCGGTTGTGGCAGAGTTGGAGACAAGAAGGATCTTTCCTGGGAGCAAGCAAGGTGATGCCACTTAATCCGTGGGAGTTTGCAGTAGGATATCCGCCTCACGAAGAGCTTCTCTATTTCGACCAATGGGAAGAACCGGTGACTGCCTATTTACAAAGTATTAGTCCGGTTCGGATTGAAGATGAAATTTGGCGGGCCTTGCCGGTAGTTAGCAAGCTTGTCCATAGTGGCACGCCGACCGGAGAGGGCCGCATTGATTCTGACAAAAACAGTTTTCCTAGATATGAAAGACTGAATAAGGTATATACCCTGAGGGAATATTTTCCAGCTTACGGTGGAGCACGTTGTGGCGTAATTAGGTTGGAAACTCCGTTTGGAATAGTGGAAGGAAATAAGTTGCTGATTAGGGTGGGGTACGATTTTCAACAAAAGGACTTGTTGATCAGGCTTTCCTTGTCCGGACGAGTTGGAATGGAAAAGACTCTGTACGGTCTCGAGTCATTGCGGGGGAAATTGGCCAAGGCTTTGGAGCAAGCTGGGTGAGGAATATAGTCCCCGTTTTCGATGGTAAAATGATTTTATGACTGATAAAAATGTGGTGAAACAGCTTGTGGACTTGCTTGCGCCAATCAAGAAAGATTTGGGGTAATAGACAAGAAGCTTGTTACGATCGATAGAAGATTGAATGGAATTGACGGGAGGTTGGATGGAATGAATATAAGACTAAACGGAGTGGATGAGAAGTTGAGACAACACACCGAGGCCTTGGTAAATATCGAGGATACGATAAAAGTTTATGGCGATATGTATCAGGTCAACAACGATAACGCAAGGAAATTGGAGAAGAGAATCGACGTGCTTGAGAATAGCGAGGGAATAGTCCCGCCGCAGGAATTTCGGTTGGTTGATCTCTAAAAAGGGGGATTGCTCCCTACTACTTCATTTTGTCGAACCTTAGGGACACTTACCTCCGCCTAGGGCGGAAGAAACACCGCGAAGTGTCTTTTTGGCGAGTTTATCGCCGAGAAACCTAAAGTCCGAACTGTCTACAGCCGGAGGCCGCAGATTGTGCAGAAAATTTCAAGAAGACCATGCTGATGAGAGCAGGCCTCTTTTTGGGCAGGTGTTTTTCCCAGCCGTGTTTTGCCGCACACGCCGCACACATTGTCGTCTTCTTGACAGACGTGGCCACATGCTCGGCACCGGAGCTCGATCTTATCGTCAAGCTTTTGGGCGAACTTTTTCGCCATTTTGGAAAGGTCGGACATTTTTTGCCTCCAGCCCGCAGGGAATGACTGCGGGTAGAGCGAAATACTTTTTTGAATATTCCGGTTTACCCGCAGTTGAAGTAGTAGGAAGTTAAAGAGCGAACGATGATAATATTACTATATATAGGGTAGTTTGTCAATGTTATGGGTCTAGTCTTGGGTGGCGCGAACAGCCGCGAGGAAAGCTTCTTGGGGGAGGGCGACCTTGCCCATCATCTTCATCTTGGC
>CAZDXN010000054.1:0-2586 GCA_964509695.1 uncultured Pseudomonadales bacterium
ATGTTATGATGGGTTTGGTGATGAAAAAAATTTTAAGTTTCATCGAAAAGCACGAAGTCTTGTTGGTGATTCTATGCGGGGTAATGTTGATGAGACTGCCGAGCTTGTTCGAACCGAGCCGTTATGCGGATGAGGATATTTATCTGACTATCGGGCGGGCGATGCGCCGGGGACTGCTACTTTACCGAGATATTTATGACAACAAGACCCCGCTCATTTATGTCGTGGCAATGATCGCCAGCAACGTAATGTGGTTTCGATTCATATTGATGATTTGGAATTTGATCAGTGTAGGACTGATTTGGGGAGTTGCCAAGAAACTGTTATCTAATAAATGGGGAGTGATACTAGCAACGGTCCTTTTTGCGGTCTTCACAACTTTGCCCCTGCTGGAGGGAGAAATCGCCAATGGTGAGGTCTTTATGATCATGCCGGTGGCGGGGGCAATTTACCTCATACTGACAAAGACCGGTCATTTGGTCGAAAAAAAAATAAATTATCTGTGGGCGGGACTTTTGTGGTCGGTGGCGTTTCTATTCAAGAGTCCGCCGTTAATCGAACTGTTTGGGCTGTTTTTCTTTATGACAATTTACCTAGCCGGGTCTCTCCGGGATTTATTTCGAAGATTTTTTGACTTGAGATTGTGGTTACTTGGAATTGGATTTCTGATTCCAGTCCTCGCAAGTGTGGTGTATTTTTTCTGGCGAGGAATTGGGGGGCTATATTTACGGTCTGCCCTGCTGCAAAACTTCGGCTATTTGTCTTCTTGGGATGGAGGGAAGGGAGATGGCTTGATTACTCGAGGATTGGTGATGCTAGCTATCCTAGCTTTGATCTGGGCTTTCCGAAAGAAACTGGGGAACAATTTTGGCTTGATCGCGATTTGGGTAATTACGGCAATTTTCGGAGCTTTTCTCTCGGGGAGGCCTTATCCACATTATCTAATCGAGGTGGTCGGACCAATGGCGTTGCTGATTAGCTTTGTATTATTCCAGACCACGATTTATACTGCCTTATTTGGAGTCGTAATTGCCTTGTTGCTGGCGTTCGGAGTAGTAAGATACAAATTTTGGTATTACCAGAGCCTGCCCTATTACCAGAACTTTGTAAGTTATGTTTTTGGCCAAAAAAGTAAGGAGCAATTTTACAATTTTTGGGGGGATGACGTGACGCGCAACTATGAAGCAGCCGCCTTTGTTGACCAGATAACTGCGCCAAACGATCGAATTTTTGTTTGGGGGACAGAACCGGCGCTATACGTCATTGGCAACCGAGCTCCGGCGGTGAAGTATGTCGTTTCTTACCACATCCTTGATTTTTCGGCCCAGGGAGAAATTGGGGAAAGCCTTGCGAAAGAAAGACCGAAGGCAATTGTGGTAATAAAAAGTGAACCTGGAAAGTTTAGCGAACTTTCTGGAATAATTGATGCAAATTATGCTCTGGCGGGCACGTTTGGCGACCTTCTAGTTTATCTCCGGTTAAAATAGGCATAAGATATAGTGATGTTGATCTGGCTGTTTATAGGTGAACTGTCTTTGATATTGGCGGGGGGAGCAACGCTACTTGTTTTTTGGACCAAACTGCCGCCTCAACTGCCGTGGTTTTATAGTTTGCCGTGGGGAGAAAATCAGCTAATTCCAAGGGCTTGGTTTGGTGTTGGTCTGGCCGTTTTGACTTTGATTGCCTTGGCAAACTACCTCATCGCCAGAAAATTGGAAAAAAAAGATAAGGTTGTGGCGCTGGTGGTGGAGAGCGCGACACTACTTCTAATCAGCATATATTTGGCCTCTTTTTTCCGAGTATTATCGATTATGATTTGAAAATGGATAGAACAAGTCTGACAGTAGTGCCTTTTTTGACCGCTTTGATCATTTCTTTGGTGGTCACCCCATTAACGATTTTTATATTTACGAAATTTGGTTTTGTGGTCGATCCAAAAAAATCTCCTCATCCAGCCCATATCCACAAGGTGCCAGTCCCTAAGGGTGGAGGGATTCCGGTTTTTCTGGCAGTGGCGGTGACGGCGTTACTCTTGCTTAAGCTGGATCAGCATCTGGTGGCAATTCTTCTGGCGATGGCGGTGACGCTCGTTGTGGGTTTGTTTGACGACATCAAGAATATGAGGCCACTGCCCAGATTGGGATTTAACCTACTTTCGGCTTTGATTGTAGTTGGGGCGGGAATCGGAATCGCTTACGTTACCAATCCTTTCGGTCGTGGCATTCTTGATTTATCGGTTCCAAGATTTTCTCTTTGGCTTTTTGGAGAAAGACGAGAGATTTGGATCTGGTCGGATCTTTTTGCCTTGCTCTGGATTCCTTTTTTGATGAATGCGATCAATTGGAGCAGTGGGGTCGACGGGCAGGCGAGTGGAGTGATCACGGTCGCGGCCTTTGTGATCGGATTGTTGTCATTGACTTACTCGGCGGATATTACCCAGTGGCCGGTGGCCATTTTGGCCTTTGGACTTTCTGGGGCGTTTTTGGGACTGACCGTTTTTCATTTCTTCCCGCAAAAGATAATGCCGGGCTACTCGGCGACGACACTGGCTGGATTGCTTCTGGCAATACTATCGATTCTTTCAAC
>CAZDXN010000055.1:0-2551 GCA_964509695.1 uncultured Pseudomonadales bacterium
CTACCCTATAGATTGACTTTTGAGGTCATTTTTTGTAGAATCCCCCTTAATCTCAGAACTGTCGCCTCCCTGCCAAATGCTGCGGGGATCGCGGCGGGTGGGGAGGTTCTTTTACAAGTCAAGATTTGTTTAATACAAGAAAGGATGATTCCAATGAATTGGTCCCGTAGGTTTGGTGGGCTGGTTCTCGCCGTGATTGCCTCCCTCCTGATCTTTCCGTACGCAAACTTGTCAGGATCGATTTGGAAGGTGGTAACGGCGTCGCCGGCTCCTCAATACACGTCCCAAGATAAACCATTGGCGAACGAACCGGATTATCCGGTGCCGGTGGATAAGGTGATTCCATACTGGATCACCAATTGCCAGGTCAGTCAGGATACAATCATGAAAGTTGATAAGATCCTCGAGGACCTGAATGCAGACCACATCGCACAAACGGTGCTAGTCTGTATGAAGTATGGTGAGGTTCACGACCCGACGAGTTATGCCATCCGCTTCCTACGATACATGGGCCTTGGTTTGACTGACGGACCGCGCAAGGACAATGGTATGGTGCTGTTGGCCCTGACAGATAAGACTCACTTTGAGCTCCATTATGGCGTTGGACTGGGTCTTTCTGCAATCACGGCTCCCAATATGGGTGACATCATCCGAGCAACGGGTGATGGGTTCAATGGAAATCTGGATGATGCTGTGGTGCAAACGGCAACCATGTTCAGTCAGGCGGCCAGAATCAAGTATCAGCCGAATGACCCCGTGACTCCCAAATATGGGCAGCCGATCGAGCAAAACAGCGGCTCGCTGGCTCTGATCCTGATTGTCGGTGGGGTAATCGCCTTCTGCTGGTTGATTTTATTGACTGAGGCCCCACTGGGGTTTCTGATCATGCTTTCGGGCAGTGAAACGCTGGTGAGTTTGACACTTTGGCCATTCAAACTCATTCTGTTTGTGTTGGAGATTATGGCCTCATCTTCATCGTCATCACGAGATTCGTCGTCCAGTAGCTCCTCTAGCGGTTCGAGTGGGCGAGGTGGACGCAGTGGTGGCGGTAGCGGCGGCTCCTCGAGGGGTCGTTAACAAAATTCAAAGTTTTTAAAATGAGATACGGAGAAAATGATGAAAACCCTGAAGATTTATATCATCCCGGTGATCGTTCTACTGGCGTTGGTTCTCGCCTCGTGCGGTTTCGGGCCAGCCCAGCCGGTTGTGAACCAATACGAAACCCTAATTACGCTGTACCAGAAAGGGCAGCGGGGAGCCAGTTCGTTTCGGCTCTGTTACGACACTTCAATGGGGAAGATCGTAACGACGACAACGCAGTTTCAGATGTTTGCTAACGCTGATATTGAAAAAGTTAAGGCGTGGCGTGACGTTCTTAACCAAAACGTGTCGCAAGGACAAGCATTGACTCAGGCCTACAACGACCCGACCACTGGTCAACCACTGTCGGCGAGCCAACTCGACCTTGGCGCCTTGCAACAGGCCGGCGCTTTGCCTAACAATATGGGGAGCAGTTTTGCGCTGGTAGTGCATGCAGTACAGGAAGCACCACTCGCAGCGGTGAGCGAAAAAATGGGCCTCGCGATGATGGACACGACCAATGAGGCCTACAACAGTATTCAGGCTTGTGGTGAGGACTGGAACTCGACTGTTGAGGCCTACAACATCGAACGCAACAAAGTGTCTGGCGACGTGGTCGGCTCAATTGCAGATCGCCTTGGCGTGAAGACGCTTCCGGAAGAGCTGCCGTACTATCAAGGCACGCCGGCGAGCGGGGGGTCGGTGACAAACCCACTTCCCCAAGTGACGTCCGCGCCTTAATTAACAAATCTTGACGACAATATGCCTCTCCGGTCTTCGGACCGGAGGGGCCTCGTTTTCTTTGCTTAAGTGATTGAGCTTTGAAGACGGGTTTATTAGAAGTAGGTCCAATTGATGAACTGCGAAACGTTACCCAAGACACTTGACAGGAGATTTTCTCTTTCTTTGGAAGATTGGGGAGACATATTCAAAATAGTCGATCAGATGCGAGACCCCGAAGATGGTGGTTGCTTTATTTTGGTAAAAGTGCTGGCGATGTATCTCTCTGATCATGGAGTGAGGCCTGATTGTATGGCGGTAATGTCTTTGCGAACTGATGGGATACTGGACCATGCGTGGCTAACAGTTAATGATCTACCACTTCACGCCCCCTATTGTGTTCCAGAAGACTTTCAACTTCGAATAGAGAGAAGGAAGTCCTGATTGGATTTTGACTGCTATGTTGCAGAAGGCATTGGTCCCTAAGTCAAGGCTGGATGTGTTATAATTTCGGTTAGTTAATTGACCACCCCGGCAATCCTCCTGCGAGGCCGGACGTGGATAGGGAGGATGAATAATAATATGGCGACAAAGAAAACTGAGGTTTCAAAAACTCAAATTAAGGCGAGAGTTACGGCTGAAGATTTATTCGAAGCGGGGGCCCATTTTGGCCACACGGTCAAGCGCTGGAATCCGAAGATGAAGAAGTTCATCTGGGGGAAGAAGGCTGGAGTTCACATTTTCGATTTGG